>NZ_VFUS01000009.1:0-194999 GCF_006441005.1 Mesorhizobium sp. B2-5-3 | reverse complement strand
GTCGCGGTTGCGCAATACGTCTCGCTCCAGCATCCCGACACCAGCAGCAACGACGAGGGCATCGCGCTCGGCGCCGGCTCGGTCTCGGTCACCGTCACCGCGACCGATGGCGACGGCGACCACGTCACACAAAGCGCCGACATCTCACAGACCATCGTCTTCGAGGACGACGGGCCGAAGGCCGTCGGAACCGCCTCGATCACGGCGAATGTCGACGAAGACGGGCTTGCCGGGCACAACCCAGATGCCGGCAGGCCGGGTGAGACGGGAGCGATCGGCCTTTCCGCGACCGTCACGGGCGCTGCCGGCGCGCTGACCGCGCTCGTCGACTTCGGCGCCGACGGCCCGGGCGCCCAGGCGTTTCATCTTGCCTCGACGGCCGTGCCGGCGGATTCCGGCCTTACGTCGCAGGGCGCGCATGTGCTCATCGTATCCGATGGGAGCACCTTGCATGGTTATGCCGAAGCAGGAAACGGCGCCGGATTCTCGGACGGTGATCGCGAGATCTTCCGGCTGACCGTGAAAGTCGACGGCTCCTATGTCTTCACGCTCAAGGATCAGATCGATCATCCGGCGCTGGACGGCCAGGCCGGAGACAATGGTGAAAACCAGCTGACGAGCCCGATCGATCTTTCCTCTTATATCGTCGCGACCGACGGTGACGGCGACTCCATCTCCCTTGGCGCCGGGACCTTCCTGATCCAGGTCCTCGACGACATTCCGGTGCAGACCAGCGCCACCGTCTCCGGCAATGTCGGCGAGGACGCGCTTTTGCTGGCGAACTCGAATGGTCATTCCGTCGGCAATCCCGATGGAGATGGCCTCGGCACGGTCGCGACCGGTTCGCTGAGCTCGCTGGTCTCCGCCGGGGCGGACGAACCCGGTTCCTTCTCGCTCATCCAGAACCCTGCTGGCTTGCCGGCGGCGACGTCGAAGGGCGAGGCGATCGTCTACCACGTCGACGGCACGGTGCTGACCGGCTATGTCGAGAGCGGAACACCCGGCCTCGATGCGGGCGACCGCAAAGTCTTCACCCTCGATGTCCAGCCGAACGGCACCTACACCTTCACCTTGCTGGACCAGATCGACCACCTGCCGAATTCGCCCGCCAACGATGACAACCAGAAGCTGGTGCTCGACTTCACACATGCGCTCCAGTTCACCGACGCCGACGGCGACACGATCGCGATCACAGGCGAGACGACGACCACGACAGCCACGACAGGCCTGAGCCTGCATCCGGGCCACTACGACACCTACACCGTAGGCGGGGTTACGTTCGATGGACTGACGTTCAAAGAGAATCCCGGTTCCGCGCACGATTTCAACAACGGCGCCGGCGGCGATTCCTTCAACGTTTCGGGTCAGGGCGTCGGCATCGGCGACAATCATATCCATGACGATGAGGGCTTCATCTTCTCGCGGCCCGGCACCGACGCGGTGAGCTTCACCATCAACGGCAACGGTTCGGGCACGATTTCCTGGGAAGCCTACAATGGCGCCGGCGTGCCGGTTTCCGGCAGCTCCGGTTTCCAGACAGGAACGACGACCGTGCCGGCCGACGGCTCCGTCGTCACGATCGACCCGGCGGGCACTTTCGACCATCTGGTGATCCGCTTCGATCTCGACAGCGGCGACAAGATTCGCGCCGAAAATTTCCTCTATACGTCGACCACCACCACCAGCGGCGGCGTCTTCACCATCGGCATCGAGGACGACATTCCGGTGGCGCTGAACGGCAGCGCCACTCTTCCGACCGTCTACGAAGACACGCTGACCGGCCTGTCGAGCGGAAATTCGGAAGGCGGCAGCCAGCCAACCTCGGTTACTTTTGGGGCATCAGCCTTCGTCCCACTGCTTTCCATCGGCGCTGATGACGACGCGACTTTCTCCTTCAACGTCGAAAAGAATGGAACTCAGGCGGGCGTGTCGTCGGGGGGATCGGCGGTTCATTTCGTTGTGGGTGTCGATGCCGTCGATGGCGTCGCGGCGGACGGTCGCACCGTGTTCACGATTGCGGATAACAACAACGGCACCTTTACGCTGACGCTGCTCGATCACCTCGACCATAGCCTCAATTCCGGCGACAGCGGAACGATGGCGATCGACATCGGCTCGCTCTTCAAGGCGACCGACTTCGACGGCGACAGCGTCAACCTGGCCGGCACGTTGAACATTGTGGTCGAAAATGACAGGCCAGTGATCGTTGCGGCGGAGACCACCGTGGCGGAAAGCACCGCAGCGGGTTCCACAAACGCATTCAACGCGGCCTCCGCGACCGGCTCGCTGGGAATCTCGTGGGGAGCCGACGACGCCAATCCCAACAGCGGCATTCACGACCGCTCGGTTGCCTTCAATCCGGCGTTGGCCGGCGTCCAGGCTGGCCTGACGTCCAATGGCGATGCCATCACCTACACTCTGTCCAGCAACGACACCGTGCTGACGGCGACCGCCACGCACAACTCGGTCATCCGCACCATCTTCACCGTGTCGATCAACGATCAGACGAACGGCAACTATTCGTTCAACCTGCAAGACAATATCGACCATCCGGCTGGAGCCGACCACAATGGCAAGGCCCTGTCCTTCGGCTTCAACGCGACGGATTCGGATGGCGACAGCACGTCGTCCGCCTTCATCGTGCATGTCACCGACGACATTCCGGTCGTCACCAGCCCTGCGGGTACGGGCAATGTGTCGGAGAGCCTGCTGCCCCTGGTACAGCCGACATCCGGCGATCTCAACATCGACTGGAATGCGGACGACAAGGGATCGAGCCATCTCGAATTCGCGCGCGGTCCCGGCAACACTCTCATGGCGCCCGAAGAGCTGACCTCGGGCGGCGTTTCGCTGGAGTACACAGTCCGTCTTGCCGCCAATGGCGTCGATGAGGAACTCGTCGCCTTCAAGCAAGGCGACACCGTATCCAATCCCGTCTTCATGGTGACCCTGAACGGCGTGGGCACCCCGACCTTTGTCTTCACCCTCTGGCAGCCGCTTGACCACGACCACACCGGCGGCAGCGACGCCTCGCTGCCGCTCGGCTTCACCATCAAGGCCGTCGACGGCGACGGCGACTCCGTCACCCAGAGCTTTACGGTCAATGTCGCGGACGACGTGCCGGCCGCAGCGATGAATGCACAGGTCCAACTCGATGACGACGCGCTGGGCGGCAATCCCGATGGCACCGGCGATGTCACTCCCGACACAGCCCACACATCCGGTACGCTCGGTCACAGCTATGGCGCCGACGGCGCCGGTACGACGCTGCTCACCGGCGCGACGCTGCCGGTTGCGGGCGGGTTTTCGGTGACCTCGAACTCAGGAACCGACCTGATCATCAGCCAGGTGCAGAACAGCGTCGTCGTCGACGTGCTGAAGGTGCATCTGGCCGACACCACATCCGGCGCCTACACGGTCACGCAGCTTCATGCGATCGAGCACCCTGCCGGCGACGACGAGAACAATCTGCAGTTCGGCGTCAACTACACCGTCACCGACGGCGACCACGACACGGCCACCGGCACGCTGTCGATCGATGTCGATGACGACACGCCGACGGCAAGTGTGAGTGCCTCGCAAAACGTCGCCGAGGGCACAACGGTCACCGGCGTGCTGGACTTCGTCGCCGGCGCCGATGGTGCGACGGTGACGCAGATCAACGGCAAGACCCTGGTGTTCGGCGCCGATGGCTACTCACAGCCAATCGCCTTCGAGCACGGCACGATGGCGGTCATGGCGAATGGCAGCTACACATTCACGGCGCAAGGCGACGACGTCTATCTTACTGGAGGCACCGCAACCGGCACCTTCACCGTAAAGGATGGCGACGGCGATACGTCGACCGCCAACTTCGGCTTTGCGATCAACGACACCACCAACGACACGACGGTCAACCTTAGCGCCTCGACGGTGTCGGAAGGAGCGGTGGCCAACTACGTCTTCACGGCAACACTGTCGAACGCCTCCCAGGGCGTGACCACGATCACAACCAACCAGGGCGACATCACGATCGCGAACGGCCAGACCACCGGCACGCTGACGATTGCCTCAGGCAATGACGACGACGTCTATCTCGACGCGTCGAGCCGGACCGCGACCATCATCAACACCAGCGGTGGCAATTTCGAGCATCTCGTGGTCGGCGCCGCAACGGCGACGGCGCAGGTCACCGACACTACCAACACGGTGACCGCGACGCTCACGTCCTCAACAATCCCGGTCTCGGAAAATGGCGGCTCGATCCTCTACACGGTGACGCTGACCGGTACTCCTGGTTCGGTCGCACCGACCGCACCACTGACCTTCACGCTGGCCAATGGCGAGACAGTGACAGTCGCCACCGGCGCTACGACAGGATCCGTGACCCACACCTACACGGACGCCCAGATCACCAACCAGGCGAATATTTCCAATTCGATCGCGTCGGTGCAGTCGGGCGGCAGCGAATACGAGCATCTGGTCACGGCGGGCTCGACCACTGTCGACGTCAACTACTTGACGACGCTTACCGGTCTGACGCTGCAAGCTTCGGGCGGGGATACGTTCGTCGATGAAAAGGGCCTGGATATCCGTAGCGGCGAACCTGCGGGATCTGGCGAAAACGACAACAATCCGGCTACCAATGTCGATCCGTCGGAAAGCAACACCGGCGCCTTCGGTTTCACATCGCCCGACGGCCTGGTCACGCTGACGATCGGGACCACAGCGCTGACCTTGGCGGAGTTACAGGCCGCCTCGCCCGGAGCGCCGGTGACCATCTTGGGCGGCCCGGCCTACGGATTGCTCCAGGTGACAAGCTTTGTCGGAGACGCGACCGGCGGCACGGTGGCCTACAAGTTCACGTTGCTCGACAATGTCACTCATCCGAATACAACGGCGGATGCGGCGCCCGGTGACCGTGGCCTCGAGGATCAGGTGTTTGCGAACTACGGTGTTGTCGTTACAGACACCGACGGCAGCAGCACCACCTCTTCGCTCGACATCGCGATACGCGATGATGGCCCAACGGCCCACAATGACACCGATTCCTTCGGCACGGGCATCATAGGCAGCTCGATCCTCGGCAATGTGACAGACGGCACCGGCACCAACGAAGGTCTGCACGGCACCGGTATCGACACCCTGGGTGCCGACGGCGCCAGGATCAGCGGCGCCGCTGGCTCTGGTGGATCGGACACCGATGTGGCTGGCGGCGGCTTCGTCGTCAGCGGCCAATTTGGCACGCTGGCTCTGCAGGAGGACGGCAGCTACGTCTATACCCGTGTCTCCGGCCTGGCCGGCAGCGACGTGTTCACCTACACGCTGAAGGACGGCGACGGCGACACCTCGACCGCGACGCTGACCGTCGGGCTCGACAGCACCGGTCAGCCGACCGCCACCTCGTCAAGCATCGTGGTCGACGAGGACGATCTTGCCGCGGGCGTCCACAACACCAATAGCACGGGCGACGATACGACTTCGAACCCCGCGGACATATCGCTCGGCAGCTATGGACCGGACGGGCATGGCTCGCTCAGCTTCGACGTTGCCAATGGCGACACCGTCATGGACGGCGCTTTCACAGTGAAGCATGACGGTGTCGCGCTCCACTACTACTACGACACGGCCTCACACACCTTGTACGGCACGACCGATACGTCCGGCGCGACGGCCGCAGCCAACCACGCCGCCTTCAAGATCGAGGTCAACCAGACAGCGGCGACCTATAACTTCACGCTGCTGCAGGAGGTCGATCACCCGCAAGGCGGCGGCGAGAACGACATCAATCTTTCGCTTGGGTACACCATCACCGACTCCAATGGCGACCACGCCAACGGCACGGTCGGCATCAAGATCGACGACGATATGCCGGTGGCGAAGCCGGACACCGTGCAAGTAGACGAAGGCAGCAAGCCGACGCTCAATGCGATCCTCGTGCTCGATCTTTCGCTCAGCATGAACAGCGATCCGGATGGCGCGGGCGGTTTCACTACCCGGCTTGCACTCATGCAGGCGGCGGTCCAGAATTTCCTGAGCAGTTCGACAGTGATCTTCAACCAGATCACGATCTATTCTTTCGGAGTAGGAGCCGAGCTCGTCGGCCAGTACACGATCGGTGAAAGCAACTACATCCAGAGTGCCATCAACACTGTAAACGGGTTCAATTCGAATAGCCTCTCGGCTGGCACGCAATATGACTCCGCCGCCAACCTGATCGACGGCAGAAGCAGTAGTGCCGATCGCTACGCGAATTTGCCGCATCCCACGGCCGACGCCACCAACATCTACTTCCTGAGCGACGGCGACCCGCAATCGGGAGCGAGCCTGGATGCGAACGAGCAGAGCAGCTGGAGTAATTTCCTCGCCAGCAGCCAAGTGAACCAGGTCTTCGCGCTTGGCTTCAGCGATATCGCCAATACAAATTTCCTGGCGCAGATCGCCTCGCGCCCAGGCGATATTGCCGAAGCGGTGACGGATCCGACCGAGCTCTCATCGACGCTGGCGGGTGCGCTGCCATCGTCCGCCTCGGGCAGCATTCTTGCCGATCATGGCCTTGGCATCGATGCGTTTGGCGCTGACGGCGGCCACATCCAGTCGATTGCGATCGACGGTACGACCTATACGTTCAATGGAACGAACGCCATCAGCCTTTCCGGCGCATTACCCGGCGCGCATCTGCTTGCAAACGACGGCAAGTCGATCGAGGTGAGCACGAGCGCCGGCGGCAAGCTGACATTCTATTTCGCCGACGAGGGTATCCATCATGCGGGTGACTACGACTACACCGCACCGGTGAACGTCAATGCGGACAAGATCGAGACATTCCACTATGTGCTGGTGGATGGCGACGGCGACACGGCCGGAGCGGATCTGCAGGTAACGGTTCGGAACATTCCGGAGCCGCCGCGTATCGATCTGGACAATCATGCTCCGCTTAGCGGCAGCGCTGCAGACGATTTCTCGACGAGCGGCTATAGCGGCGGCTCCGGCTGGAATGGTGGCTGGACGGAAAGCGGTGGCGAAACAACCAACGCTAATAGCGGTGATATCCAGATCGCCGGAGACCGCCTGCAGTTCAACAATGGCATCGACGGTGGCGAAATCATCGCCAGGGCAGTCAATCTGGCAGGCGCAACTGCAGCGACGCTGACATTTAATTATGAAGACGACGGCTTGGGGACGGGCCAGAACATCGTTGTCGAGGCGTGGAATGGTAGCAGCTGGCAAATCCTTGGCACGCTGGGTTCCACGACCAGCAACGGCACAGGCAGCTTCTCCGCCGAACTGACCGCGGCCGAGATCAGCGCCAGTTCACAGATTCGCTTCCGCGCCGAAGGCAACTGGGATAATGGCGACAATTTCTACATCGACAACGTCAACATTGCCTACTCCAGCGTCGAGACCGCCACCGGCAGCACCGCTACTTTCACCGAAGGCGGTCCGGCGGCGGCTATCGCCACCGTCAATTCGCTGATCGCCGATGCAGACAGCGCCGACATGGCCTCGGCCACGATAGTGCTGACCAACAAGCAGGCCAGCGACGAGTTTGTCATCGCCGGGACGCCGGTATCAGGCGGCGACATCGGCACGGTGAACGGCATCGGCTATAGCGTTGCCGACAATGGCTCGCAGGTCACCATCACGCTTACCGGCAATGCGACGAAAGCCGACTATGAAACGGCGATCGAAGCCATCGCCTTCCACAACACCTCGAACGCCCCGGCGACAGTTGACAGGACTGTGCAGGTCACGGTCAACGACGGAACGTCGACTTCCAACACCGCGGTCTCGACGATCCATGTCGTGGCGGTGAACGACGCTCCGACGCAGACTGGCGACCATGCTGCGACTGTGGCAGAAGGCGGCACTTACGTCATCACCGCTGCCGACCTGAACTTCACCGATCCTGACGACGCTGCAGCGGGTGTGACATTCACGGCATCCTCGCTTACCAACGGCATCATCCAGGTCAACGGCGTGACGCAGAACACTTTCACGGGCACACAGTTGCAGGCCGGTCAGGTGACGTTCACCCACAATGGTTCGGAGACGACAGCGGCGAGCTTCCAGATCAATGTCGAGGATGGCAACGAGGACAGTAGCACACCGGTCAACTCGGCGTTCGATTTCACCGTTACGCCGGTGAACGACGCCCCGATTGGGGTCAATGACTCAATCATCATCAGCGCGACGACAAACGAGACTGTCACAATTCCAAATTGGGCTTTGCTGCTCAACGACAGCGACCCAGATGGAAACAGCTTGACTTTGACCGCCGCCTCCGGGGCAACCAGTGGGACCGTTGCTTCGGACGCATCCAATGTGACTTTTACCGACGCTGGCAACAATGGCCAAGCGGGTGGATCATTTACCTACACGCTGTCGGACGGAAGTGTGACGGATACAGCAACCGTAACTGTTTCGCGTGATACAAGCGGAAGCTTGGACGGCACCGCAAACGCCGACATCCTGATCGCCACCAGCGCGAGTGGTGAAACTATCAACGGAGGCGGTGGCAACGACATTCTTGTCGGGGGCGCAGGGGCAGATACCCTGACCGGAGGAACAGGCACCGACACTATGATGGGCGGGGGCGGTGTCGATACGTTTGTAATTGCGAGCGGCGACTCGCCGGGGACGACCGGTGGCAGCGGCAACGCCGGTACAATAACCGGCTTTGACGTTATCACCGATTTCAATCCTACGACCGACAAGCTTACGCTGGCTGGGACACCCTTTGCCGCCGCCAATGTCGGGATTCCCGCCCATGTCGATGGAACAAATTCTAGCCTGACCATCGGCAATAGCCTGATCAGCCAGCATAGCATTACGAATGGCATCATCACGCTCTACAACGCATCCAACACGGCAGTGACGCTTGGGTCGGCGGCGAACGTCGCCGCTGTTGTCCAATATCTGCACAACAATGATCTGGGTAATGCTGGCGTGACGGTCGCCTTCACCGCGACTTACGGCAGTGTCAGCCACACCTTCGTCTACGAGCAAGTTGGAAATAATCCGAACTCCGCCAATGACATTCTCATCGATTTGCAAAATGTACCGGGCGGCATCTCCAATCTGGGGACATTGATTGGCAACGGTCACATAGACCCCATCATCCTCGACCTGAACCACAACGGCTTCGCCTTCTCCGACCTCAGCCACGGTGTCCAGTTCGACATCAATGGCGACGGCGCCAAGGACCAAATCGCCTGGAACACCTCGAATGATGGCATGCTGGCGGTCGATCTCAACCATGACGGCAAGATCGACGACGGCACCGAGCTGTTCACGCCGAGCTTCGGCGGCGGCAAGTTCGCCAGCGGGGCGGCGGCACTGGCCTCGCTCGACGGCAATCATGACGGCGTCATCGATCACAATGACGCGGCCTTCAGCAGCCTGCTGATCTGGAAGGACGCCAATACCAACGGCGCCAGCGATGCCGGGGAATTGTCGCACCTCGCGGATAACGGTATCGTCTCCATCAGCACGGCGGCCAGTCCGGCCGTGGGCGAAATCGACGGGCAGACCGTGACAGGCAACGGCACGTTCCAGATGGCCGACGGCACCACCGGCAACTATGTCGAGGTCGAACTCGACACCTCGCTCGGTGCCCCCGCACAGCCGACCGTCGCCTCCGACGGCATGAAGACCTTCGCCATCGGCTCTCTCGAGGTGACCGACCTGATCGCCGACTTCCATGACGGGGCCAAGGGCGACCAGATCGATCTTACGGCACTGCTGAAGGGCCTGGCCGGCGTCACCGATCTCGAGGCCGGCGGCTTCGTGGAGATCGCGCAGTCCTCGGCCAACGCGGCGAACGCCGAGGTCAAGGTCGACACCAATGGCGGCGGCGACAACTATCACACGGTGGCGGTGCTGGAGAACTATACGTTCCACAGTGCGGCCGAAGCAGTCAAAATACTCTATGACGACAGCCATGGTACCAAGCAGGACGTGGCCTAAGGGGCAAAAGGAACGGGGTGAGCAACATGAACAGAATCTTGCGGGTGGCTTTTGGGGCCGGTCTGCTGTCGATCTTGTCGACGGGCCTCAATGCCGCCGACATCATCGAAGGACCCACGGGCGATTATTGCGGTGTCGTCGGCACCTCCAACCTGGTGCTGAACGACAACATCGTCGATCTCAGGGATCAGGTGGTGAAGCTGATGGACGAGTCGGTCGCCGTCGCAAACAGCTCGGAATGGATCAATTCGTCCCGGCCGGTTTTCGTCTGGGCCTCGGAAGCCAAGGTCGCCTGCGGCATGGCTTACGGCTATCTGAAGACGAACTACAAGGACGAAGACACGCTCAACAAATGCGAGTGTTTCCACGATCGCATGGTCGAGTACATGCACTGACCGGATAGGTAACCTGCGCCTGTTGGCCACCATGGCAGCGGACGGATCAACTCCTGAAGGCGATCGCCGCAACGATCGCCCTGGCCGGCATTGGCCAAGTCGTCACGCTGGCTTGCGCCGACCGGCTGGAGCAGCCTCCCATGGCACAACCTCCGTCGTCCGGCTCGGCGCAGCCGATCCATTGTGACGCAACCGCAGTGTGGTATGCGACAGACATTCAAGGCGTTCGTGAGCTATCAGCCGACCGTGCCGTTGGCGACGTTCGGCGTTTCCGCGTTTCGTCGGACCGCGATACCTTCTCAGGGCAAGCGCGACGGATCGGGGCGCTGAGGGCTCGGCTCTTCGGCGGTTGAAGAAAAACAGGACGGCACGACCAGTTCGCCGTAACATGCGTCGGAGACCAGACCGGGATAATAAACCGGCGGTGAACAGGGTGGGACAATCATGGAAGCTGGCCGACGGGTCCGTGGGCTGAAGATTTGGGCAACCGCCTTCGCGCTCGACGCGGTATTGTCGGGCTGCCAGTCGAAGGGGGGCGTTACCGAAGCGCTCGATCCGGCGGCGATTGCCGCGCCTGCCGGGCAGGACGGCGCCGCGGCCGCCGGCCCGGTCGAGGCAACCCAGTCGCTGGGTACCGGTTCGACGAAAATTACCATGCTGCTGCCATTATCCGCCCCGGGATCGGCGGGGCAAAATGGCCGCAAGATGCTGGATGGCGCCAAGCTCGCGATGACTGATATCGGCAATGGATTGCTTACGCTGACCGTGGAGGACACCAAGGGCGACAACGCACAGGCCGGCAAATTGGCGCTGCAAGCCCTGACGACCGGCACGAAAGTCGTCATCGGGCCGACCGAACTGCCGGCAGCCCAGCATATCGCCACATTGTCGGGATCGAAGCGGCCGCCCGTGCTGGCGCTTGCCGACAATTTCGCGGGCGGCGCCGGTGTTTATGCCGTGCGCCTCAGCGAAGCGGACAGTGCGGCGGCGGGCGCCGCGGGCATCGCCGCGAAAGGCGGAAAAAAATTCGTACTGTTTGTCGCGGGTGGCTCGAACGCCAGCACGGTCGAGAAGCGGGTCGCCAACAGTCTCAGCATCTATGGCGCGACGCTCGCCGTCACCGTTCCATATTCGGCCGGCGACGGCGCCGCCAAGGCGGTCGACGAAATGGCCTCGCTCGTGGACACTCCCGACGCTGTCATCATTGCCAGCGGCGATGCCAGCCCCTCGCCTATCCTTGCCGCCCTCAAATCAAAGGGCATTGCGGGCAAGGCGACCTCCGTCGTTGGAACCAGCCGTTGGCTGGAGCATCCCATGGAACCATCGTTCGAGGGAGCCTATATCGCAACGCTCGATCCGGGCGAAACCGGGCCGATCGCCGATCGCTTCAGGACGACATACAATTATCCCGCCGACGTCAACGTAGCCTACGCTTATGATATGGTTGCGCTGACTGCAGGAATTGCCAGCGCGGTCGGACCTGACGGTTTCAGCAAACAGGTGCTCGAAAATCCGAGTGGATTTCGCGGATCGACCGGCCTGTTCCGCTTTCGCGCCGATGGATCCAGCCAAAGATCGATGCCATTCTATCGGATAGAAAAGGGTGCGCTCAAACTGGTTGCCAAATCGACCTCGGGGTTCTGACCGTCCGGTAACGAACGCTGTGCTGGCCCGGCTGGTCATTACGGTCGGAGGCCTCGAGCTGCTGTTCGGGATTGCCCTGATCATGCATGCCGGAGCCTTGCTTGCGACCGACAGGCCTGCCCTTGGGACTCGTGTCGAGAATGCCGGGCAACCAGCCCGGTCGCAGACGACTGTTCTCGACGGAAAATGGCGAGAAGCGCGCAGGGTTGCCGAGGGCATTGTCGCGCTGCCGTCGATTGACCTGCCCGAGATCGAGCGGATCGAAGCCCGGCCGCCGCTCGGCGACCTCGGCCTCGCCGTGCCCCCTAAAACGCCCATGCCAGATGACTGGCGCGAAACCCTGCTCTTCCGGCCAATGGCAACGTCATCGGCGACTTTCGAATCCATGGGACGCAAAGTGGCCGTCAGTGGTGTGGCCAGCATAGAACCGGAAGCCACCTGCTCGTTTCACGATGTCGCTTGGTCCTGCGGCCAGCGCGCACGCGCCGCCTTCAACTCCTGGCTGCGTGGGCGCGCGCTGAAGTGCTTCATGCCGCCGGAGATCGAACGTTTTGCCATTGCCGCGCCGTGTAGTCTTGGCAAGCAGGATGTCGGCGCCTGGCTTGTGTCCAACGGCTGGGCGATCGCGCTGCCCACCGGCATCTATGGCAAGGCGCAAGCAGTCGCCGAGGACGCGGAGGTGGGAGTTTTCGGCCCGCCGCGATAGGCGAAATCGATTCACGATTCGCACATCGATCAAATTGTATGGTTTGCCGCAACTGAAATTGCGCATGCCGGCGCTATGCTCGCCGATCTGACAGGAGATTGGTAATGGCACAAGCCGAAACGACCGCCACCGAGCCGGTATGGAAGGGTGTCGCGTGGCTCGCCTTCCTGGGGACCGTTGGCAGCCTTGCCCTCTCCGTGGGCTTCAATTATCTGCTGTTGTTCAGCGATGTCTTGACGCCGTTCGGGCGCAGCATGGTCACTGCGGTGCTGCTGCCTCTGATCATCGGTCTGCCGCTTTTCGTATTGATCGGCTTGAAGCAGGCCCAGATCCGCGGCTACCGGCGGGAGCTCAACAGGGCCGAGACCTATGACAGGGTGACAGGCTGCCTGAACGGCCCGGTTTTCACCTCGATGGTCGAGCGGCGCGCGGCCAGGCCGTCAGCGCCAGGGCCGCGCTCGGGCGCCTTCCTGGTGATTCATGCCGAACACCTTCGCTCCATAAATCTTCGCTTCGGCCCAGATTGGGGCGATGAGGCCTTGCGGCTCGTCGCATCGGCCATTCAGTCTTCGGTCCGCAAGGAGGATATGGTAGGTCGCATAGGAACATCGATGTTCGGAGTCTTTCTTCCAGGTACGACCGAAGCGGAGGCCGCGGAAATTGGCGAGCGCATTCGGGCAAGCGTCGCGCGGGTCTATTTCGCGCCCAAGGGGACCGAGGACGTTCTGGCGATCAGCCTGGGAAGCACCGTGTTTGAAACCGAGCTTGGATTCGAGGACATGTTTCGCTCAGCGGAAGCGCAATTATCCGCCCGCGCATCCGCCGAAACGCGCCCTACAGGTCTCCAGTAGGCCGCTTTAACCTTGGCGAAGCCAATAACTGGCGGCAAATCGACGTTTGGACACATTCCTAAAGCTCAGCGAGCAGGGCCGCTCGACAGGCACAAGCACTTGATCGATCTCGTTGCCGGAAACCTCATCGGCGCGGAAAGAGAACCTCGCCCATTCCAAGCACCGCGTTGTCGCCGCCATATTTATGTGGTGCGCTCCCCAGCAGCGGCCGTTTCAAAATGCCTTCGGCGATCAGATGACGATCGATGACGGTGGCGAAAACGCTCTCCGGCGCGCCACACTCGACGAAGCTCGGTGACAGATGTCCTGGCGCGCGATCGAGAAGGATCGAACCGCGGCGCATCAGGTAGCCGGGCATTTCACCGATGCCCCCGGCTACCACCAGCGTGCCTGCGATCATGCGGCTGCCGGCATAGTCGCCCGAGCCTTTCAGCACAGAGATCAGACCGCGCCGCATGCGGTCCGCGGCGAAGGCGCCCGCCCTGCCCCTGACGATCAGCACGCCGCCATTCATGCCGGCCAGTTCGCCGACGAGCGGCGCACCAAGGTGATCGCCGACATTGCCTGTTATCTCCAGCCTGCCGCCGCGCATGCCAGAGCCGGCGTGCGGCCCCGCATTGCCTTCGATCGTCAGCTTGCCGCCGCGCATGGCGCGCCCGGCCTGCGCGCCAGTATTGCCGATCACGCGAACCGATCCACCTCCCATGCCTTGCGCCACCCGGTCGAGGCGCGCGCTTCCTCCTTCGAACACGATGCTTAGCGGATCGCTGCCGGCGAGGCGAAAAATGTCGCCCACCTTCGATCCGTGCTTCGACATGCCGATTCGGATTTTTTCGATATCCCGTCTTTCGCTCCCAGCAAGCCGCTCCGGCGTCAGCGGCGACAGGTCGAGGCGCTCAGGCGGTTCGGCAACAAGAGTGAAGGTCAGCGCCTTCATGGCAACATATCCTTCAGCGAATAGATGAACTTACCGAGCTTGCCGCCGTAATTGCCGGCGCCGATGCGAACCGCGCCTTTCTTCGGTCCGAGCTGGAGGACGGCCTTGATGCCGGCCTTCATCGCCGCGGCAACGGCATCATTGGTCTCACCATCAATGACGATTTCCAGGACGGCGTTGATGTCGGGGCCGAGCTCACTCGCAACCACACCGCGCAGTGTCGGCGCGTAGCCTTCGTTGGCCGAGGCGATCATGCCCTTGTATTTGCCACCTATCTTGGAACCCGAACGGGCGATGCCGCCCGGGAACGGCACGATGGCACCGGGCACCATTCCGATCGCGGCGACCGCGGCCTCGGCCGCGACCAATGCGTTGGCGCTGCTTTCGGCCATGACAAAGAAATTGCCGCCGCCGACGGCTTCCTTCGTCAGTCCGGTTGTCGCCTCGCAGAGGAATTCACCATCCATGACGGGAATGCGCCAGAAATGCCTGTCGCCGATCTTCTTGGAGATTTGCCAGCCATCGCCGAAATAACGCAGTGCCGAACCGAGCTTGAGCTTGGCGCTGCCCTCCAGCCCGGCAAAGCAAGCGGAGCCCGGCGAAGTCAAAACACACTGCCCGACGCGATTGAGCAGTTGCTTCTGCAATTCATCGGTTCCCATCGCGAAGATCATCACGCGGCAGCCGGGCCGGCCATCCGGGGTGGCTGACGGCGGCAGGTCGGCATCGATTGCCGCTTCGCAGCCGCAACCGATTACCGAGGTGGCGAAGCCGGTCATCGTGATCGCCGCCTGCCGTGCCCATTTCCGGTTCGGCGCGGTGATGATGATGGCGGTTGCCCGCATCCCAAAGGCTTCGGCAAAAGTATCGTCGATCGTTACGCCATTTACGCTCACGTTCGGCATGGCACCTCGCCGAATGGCTGTTCACGCGCAATCGCGGAATCCGGGAAATTGAACCAATCTAAGGACAGGCCGTAGCGCTGCTGGTGATAGTCCTCCAGACGCCGCACCATCGCCTTGTCCACAGGTGGATTAAGCCTGAGGGCCTTGCCCCAGCGGTAATGGATGATCTCCCCGTCCTGCACGACGAGATCGCCATCCTTGAAAACATATGCCGCCTGTCCGAGCATTTTCGCGATACTTTCGTTCCTGCGATAGACAGCAATATCGGCTATCGCGCCGGCGCCGAGATGGCCTCGATCCGTCAACCCAAGCAGCCTGGCCGGCGCTGCGCGCGTCATGATGGCTATTTCCTCGAACGTGTATTCGCGATCGATTGCGGACAAGGTAGAGTGCGCTAAGGCGGATCGTGAAAGTCCAGCGGCCATTTCGGTGCGTGCTTCCCGCCTCATCAGCAGCTCGAACAGAGCCGGATAAGCGGTAAAGGGTGCACCGTTGGGGTGATCGGTGGTGAAGAACACACGCCAGGGATCGTCGATCAGGAGAAAAAGCTCGAGCCCGATCGCCCACTGCATCGTGCCATAAAAGTCCTTGCCATAGCTGTAGGGCACGATGCCGCCGCCATTGCCATCCCCGTCATGAATGACGGTCTTTTTCGGATGCGCGTTGCCCCGCGCCGAGAACTGCCGCATGACGTCGGAGGAGACCGTGACCGTCTGACCGAACATCACCTGACCGATATCGATGGTGACTTCCGGCGTCGTGTTGACCAGTTCGGCAAGCCGCGCGGCAGCGGAGGAAAATCTTCGCTTTCCTTCCGTGCCATAGCCATAGAACTGGAGGTGGGCAAGGTGCAGCGGCTGCCCATCCGCCGCCGCAATCGTCGCGGCCGCCGTGTCCGCAGATCCGGGAATGCCCAGATTGTTGCAATGGACATGCAAAGGATGCGGCAGGCCAAGATTGTCGACGGCGGCCTGCAGCGTCTTGACGATGTTGCGCGAGCTGACGCCGTAGGAAGGCACCACATCGTCCAGCGCGAACGTGCGTGCGTTTTCCTTGAAGGCGGCCGCTGCACCGGCGTTGATCACCTTGACCCCGAGCGCTCGCGTCGAGGCGACCGTCCAGGCGACATAGTCCTCGATCATTTGAGGTGTGGCGGCGTCACGGATCATTGACAGCAGGAAGTCGTCGTTGCCGAGAATGGCGAGCGTCGCCTTGTCGATGATCGGGATGTCGGCCAGCTCGAGATGGGTGTGGAGTGCAGATCCCGGCGACATCGCCGGTTCGACGACCGTCGTGAAGCCCATCTTGGCGTAGAGACAGCCGGTCTGGAAGGTCGACCAGCCGGCATTGGAGAGCGGCGTGGTCGCCGGTCGGGCCTGATGGGCGGCATGCTGTTCGGGCAAGAGAAGCCGCGCGGTATTCACGTTACCGCCGCCAATGTGGGAGTGGATGTCGATGGCGCCCGCCATCACGATGCAGCCGGCAGCTTCGATGGTCCGGTCGGCCACCCCGTCAGCCGGCGCCGCGACGATCTTGCCGTCCTTGATCCACAGGTCGCCCTTGCCGAGGCGGCTGTTGACGGGGTCGACGATGTCGCCGTTGGCGATTTTCGTCAGCATGGCAATGCCTCGGCGAAAACCCGACTGGCGACTAGGCGAATGATCGTCGCGGCGGAGGGCAATTTCGAAGCAGCGCGGGTATCAGTCGACTTCAGCGAGCCGGTACGGCTGGAATAGACAACCGCATCGTGATCGACCCCAGCTTCGCCAATGGCGATGGTGACCGCGGCGCCTGTGACCGGCTCTTCCGTTTTAGCCAGCGCAATCAGTGCCATGCGTCCTCTTTTTCTCGGGAGTTGGGCAACCGTGGCGGAGATCCGCAGGTGCAGGTCGGCTTCGCCGGCGGCGATCATGCGCGCCACATCGTAACGCCAGGGATCGAATTCCGGGAAGCCCCGCGCAAAGCCCGTGCGCAATGGAAAACCTGTCATCCAGGTCGAGGCGAGCACGCTTCCCCACCCGTTTTCGCTCGCGGGCAGATGAAGACCAGATGCACGTGATTTGCGATTGAGATCGGCGATCAGCCCCTGCAGCATCTCCAACGCCAACCCATCGGTGGCGTGGCCTGAAAACAGGAACACGGGAAAGTGCGCAGCCGCCAGAGCCTTGGCGAAATCGTTGAAGTTCGACACCGGTCGCGATGTTTGCCGCCCCTTGTACTGCGCCCTCAGCGCCGCCAGCGTGGCGCCGAGGCTAGCCTGGCCACAGGAAAGGAGCGTTGCCTTGCGCCCGTTTTTCAACGGCGGCGCGGACACCCCGTTCGATCCCACCAGGAAGAACTCGCGCTCAATCCCGGTCGAGAGATCGGGCCTGGTCGAGAGATCGGGAACCGTGCCAGCGAGTTCGGTAACAAGATCATGATGGGTTTGTGCGAGTTCGCCCACGATCACCACGATATCGGCACGCCGGCGCGTCTCCCCAGGGGCGACGGTCATCGCGCCCCTGTCGGTAAAAAGCATGGTCTCTCGGGCAAGTGCTGCGCCGTCGGTGTGATCGTATGCCGCGCCAAGCCGCTCGGCCAGCGCGATCGCCGCCCTCGTGCCGTGTATGTCCGTATCAAAGCTGAAAACCGGGCACCGGCTTGACGATAACAGCGACGCGGCATGCGCAGCCGCGCGCTCGACCAGCGCTTCCCGGTTGCCTATCCAAGCAACCGCCATTCGCTACACTACTTTCTGGTGCCGGCCCGATCCTAGACGAAACTGGATTGGCCGTGAACCCCGCTTGCCAGCAGATTAACGAATGTTTTCATACGCTATCAACAAACTCCGACCGCGCTTAATCATATTTGATGTAAGCGAAGCGTTGATCGGTCGCCGGAGTTCCCTCCAGCGCTCCGCCTTCCTTGGCCGGCTGCCACTGGACAACGTCCTCGATCTTTCTCGCCAACTCGAAGTCCTTGTCGGTGATACCCTTCGCCGCGTGGTTCATCAGGCGTACCTCGACCCAGGCATAGGAAGCGGTGATATCGGGATGGTGCCACGCCGCCTCGGCGAGATGGCCAACCGTGTTGATGACCATCAGCGTCGACTTCCAGCTGTGGGTCTTGTATTTGCGCCGTATCCAGCCGTTTTCGTAGCGCCATTTCGGCAACTCCTTCTCAAGCCGGTCGGCAATCTCGGCGTCCGAATAGACCTTCTCCTTGACCGTTTCGCTCATCTCGACCTCCCCGAATTGCTCGGTCCGTCAACACGACAGGCCAAAGCAGAAACATGAATGCACTCTCTTTGGCTTGCTCCCTCGACGAAAACAGTTATCATCGTGGCGGGCACCTAAACTTCCATGATGCATCCATGATGCACCCATCGGGGGGCAGATGTCGAATTTTGTTACCGTACGAGTGCCCGCTCGCCTTCACCTTGGCTTCCTCGATCTCAATGGCGATGCCGGACGTCGCTTTGGCAGCGTTGGGCTTCCGTTGAGTGAACCCGAAACCGTTGTCACCCTGTCGCGGTCCGGCGAGACCATAGTCGAAGGTTCCGAGAGCGTTCGCGCCGGTGAGCACTTGTCGACGCTCCGCAGGCATCTCGGCATTCGCGGCCAGCACCATTTGGTGATCGAACAGTCGATCCCGAGTCACGCCGGCCTTGGGTCCGGCACGCAGATCGCCCTTGCCGTCGCCTCGGCACTGCGAACGCTCCACAACCTGCCTCTCGATGTCGCCGGCGACGCGACCCTGCTCGAACGAGGCGGCCGATCTGGAATCGGCATCGCAAGTTTCGAAGACGGCGGCGTGATTGTCGACGCGGGCAAGGACGAGCGTGGCGGACCGCCTCCGGTCGTGGCGCGGCTGCCGTTTCCCGAAGAATGGCGCGTCATCCTCATCCTCGACCATGCCGGGCATGGACTGCATGGCGAGGCAGAGGTCGCGGCGTTCCGTTCACTGCCACCCTTCCCGACGGCGGGCAGCGGCGAGATCTGCCGGAGGGTACTGATGGGTATCATGCCGGCCTTGGTCGAGCGCGATCTTGCGGCATTCGGCGCTGCCGTCACCGCGATACAGATGCTGATCGGCAGCCATTTCGCTCCGGCGCAGGGCGGTGTGTTCACCTCAAAGCGGGTCGAGATGGTCGCTCACCGTCTCAATAAAGCGGGCGCCGTCGGGATCGGCCAGAGTTCCTGGGGACCCACAGGGTTTGCCTTCGCGCCGTCGCATGACGCCGCGCTCAAATTCGTCGGCGCGGTTCAGAAGACAGCCGTTGAAGACGGCCTTCAGATCAAGATCGTCAAAGGCAGGAACTCCGGCGCGAAGATCAGTTCGACCGGACTCGGTCTCGTCGGCAGCTGACGCTTCAGATTCCAAGCAGAAAGGCGAGAAATGGCCCGCAAACATATCCTGCATATGCTGACGCCGTTGAAGCACATGAGCCCGTTCGACGTGAACATGGCGCTCGACGCTGGCTTCGACAGCGTGGTCCCCTATGTCGATGTCGACCTTGGTGAGGTGACAGGCCTGGTTCAGGACGCGATCTTTTCGCGCCCGCCGGATGCGGGTGTCGATACCGGCATCTTTATCGCCGGGAAGGATGCTTCGTTGGCGCTCGACATGTTCGATGCCGCGAAGAAGGCGATGGTGCCGCCTTTCCAGGTTTCGGTATTTGCCGACCCCGCCGGCTCGTTCACCACGGCCGCGGCGATGGTGGCCAAGGTCGAAAAGGCGTTGGAGAAGAAATTCGAGCGCGGGCTGAAGGACACGAGGGTGGCTGTTTTCGGCGCCACCGGCGTGGTTGGCTTCTGCACCGCCGTCATCGCGGCAAGGGAGGGCGCCCGCGTCACGCTTGTCGGCCATGACGGCATCGAAAGGGTGAAGCAGATCGCTGCCGAGATCAAAAGCCGATTCAAGATCGGTGTCGATGCGGCTGACGGATCGAGCGATGCCCGGAAAGCCGATCTGGTCGAAGCAAGTGAGGTCATATTGGCTTGTGCGAAAGCCGGCGTCCAGGTGGTTTCAAAGGCCCAGTTGAGAGGAAGCGGCTTGCTTATCGCCGCCGACGTCAACGCGGTCCCGCCCGCAGGCATCGAAGGATTGGCCGCCAATGCCAATGGCGACCCGCTAGAAGCGGCAAAGGTCGTCGGGATTGGCCCGCTTGCCATCGGCAACGTCAAATATAAGGTCGAGTCTGGCCTTTTCAAAAGAATGATCGAATCCGAAAAAACGATCGCGCTCGATTTCCAGGAAGCGTTTTCCCTTGCACGCGAGATTGCCAAATAGCGCCAGATCTCTGCTGATCGCGGCGATTTCAGGCCGGGCATTGGCCATGGCTGCGCGGCGTGCGGGCTATCGTCCGTTGGTCGCTGATTTCTTCTGCGATACCGATACGATTGCGCTGGCAGAACGAACGACCAAGCTGCCGGGCAACCTACAGGACGGCATCGACGGCGAGCGCATCATCGAGACGCTTCGGGACCTGGTCGGCGAAGACCAGCCGGTCGCCGTCGTCCTGGGCTCGGGTTTTGAGCGGATGACGGAGACTGTCGACGCCGTCGCTCGCCATTTTCCGCTTGCCGGCAATCGCGGCGCGGCGATCAGCAGGATCAAGGACCCGCAATTGCTGGCCGCGGATTGTGCCGAACTCGGCATCCCACATCCGGAATTCCGGTGGGATCGACCGCCTGAGCCAGACAGCTGGGTGGCCAAGACCGTGGGCGGCGCCGGGGGTGGGCATATCAGACAGGCGGCCGGAGAAAGCCAGACCACCGGCCGCTATTTCCAGCGTTTCGTCGCCGGACGCAGCATCTCGGCCCTGTTCGTCGGCGACGGCCAGGCCGCGCGCATCGTCGGCTTCAGCCAACAATGGACTTCCCCCGTCTCCACGGCGCCCTACCGCTATGGCGGGGCCGTGCGGCTGAGACGCTTCGACCGCAGGCAGGCGGCGGTCATCGGCGGCTGGCTTTCAGCCCTGACGCGCCGTGCCGGCCTGGTTGGATTGTGCAGCGCCGATCTCATTCGCGGATCGGATGGCTACAAGCTCATCGAGATCAATCCGCGGCCAGGCGCCACGCTGGACATTTTTGACGAGGCCGACGCGCCGCTGATCGAAGCACATCTGCGAGCTGCAACCGGCGGAACTTACCGTTTGCCACGCTTCGTCGATTCGATGGCTTCAATGGTGACCTACGCCGCGACGCCAATCGCGCGGTTTCCGTCGATTGCGTGGCCCGAATGGACCGCTGACCATCAGTCGCCCGGCACCCCTCTGATTGCCGGCGACCCCGTCTGCACCGTCTTCGCGCGCGGTCCGAACGCCGATTTGACCAGGCGGCTCATCAAGGGGCAAGCCCGCCGGTTGCAACTCCAATGGGAAGGAGACCGGACATGAAAGACGGTTCGGCATTCCTGAACGACAATGCACAGCGCATCGCTGACGGCATGATCAGCGACGCCGAACGGCTGCGGATCGCCGCTTCCAAGGGAACCTTGGGCGAGCTCCTTATCGATGTCGGCGCCAAGGCGCCCGGCAGCGTCGAGGCCGGGCTGCGCATGGCGGAGGCGGCGATGGGCGGTCTCGGCAGCGTGTCGGTGTTTATGGACCGCACGGAGCGGAAATGGCCGTTCACCGTCGAGGTGCGCTCGTCGCAGCCGGTACTAGCCTGCCTAGGCAGTCAATATGCGGGCTGGAACCTGTCTGCCCAGGACTATTTCGCCATGGGATCGGGACCGGCGCGGGCACTCGCCCGCGTCGAACCCCTGTTCGACGCGCTTTCCTATCGAGACACCGCATCGTCCGCCGTGCTTATCCTGGAGACTGCCAAACCGCCTCCCCCAGCAATCGTCGAGAAAGTGAGCAAGGCAACCGGACTGGCAACCGACAAGCTCACCTTCCTCTACGCGCCGACGCAAAGCCTTGCCGGCAGCCTGCAGATCGTTGCGCGCGCGCTCGAGGTTGCCCTGCACAAGGCCAACGATCTCAAATTTCCGCTGGAGAACGTTGTCGACGGCATCGGAGCGGCGCCAATCCCCGCCCCCCACCCGGATTTCCTGACCGCCATGGGCAGAACGAACGATGCCATCATCTATGGCGGCAGCGTCCAGCTCTTCGTAAAAGGGTCGGCAAAAGAGGCCAGCAACCTCGCGGAGAAACTTCCGAGCCGCGCCTCACGGGACTACGGTCAACCCTTTGCCGAGATCTTCAAGCGGTTCAAGGGGGATTTCTATGCCATCGATCCACTGTTGTTCAGCCCGGCCGAAGTGATCGTGACGGCGATCGAAACCGGCGACACGTTTCGCGCTGGCCGGCGTGATCCAAAGATGCTCGAACGGAGCCTCGGTTAGCATGGCGGCACAAAGAGACCCGTCCGTCATCCGCCACATCCGAGGCACCACATGATCCCTCGCATCCTGATCGTCAGCGACAATTCGGACACCGGCTCAAGTGGCCTCGCGGCAAGGCTTGGTCGACGGGGCGCTATTGTTGCAACCGTGCCGCTGGCGGCGATCGCGTTCGACACCGGCAGCCCGGGCGGACTTTCGATCCCCGGTTTCGGCGGTGCGCTGCCCGATGCCGTGCTCGTCCGTTCGATCGCCGCAGGATCGTTCGAAGCGATCACCCGGCGCCTCGGGGTACTGCACGCGCTGAGCCGGCTGTCGGTTCCCGTGTGGAATTCGGCGCAGGCGGTCGAACGCTGCGTCGACAAGTCGATGACGACTTTCCTCTTGAAAAATGCTGGCCTGCCAACGCCACCGACATTCGCCGTCGAAGGACTTGCCGCCGCCAAGGAGATCGCGGCGCAGGAGCTTCGGGAGGGACCGCTGGTGCTGAAACCATTGTTCGGGGCGCAAGGCCGCGGGATAAGGCTGATCCGTACGCTCTCCGACCTTCCCGCCGCAGACGAGGTGAACAGCGTCTACTATCTCCAGCATTATGTGTCGCGCGCCGGCCCGCCCTTCCGGGATTTCCGCGTTTTTGTCTGCGCCGGCGAAACAGTCGCGATGATGAGCCGCAGCAGCGACGACTGGATCACGAACGTCAACCGGGGTGGCGTGCCGGAGCCGGTTTCGGGACCTGGCAAGGCTGAGCTGGCATCGCTGGCTGTCGCCGCGTCAGCCGCCGTCGGCGCGGATTTCGCCGGCGTGGACATCGTGCGAGCCGACGATGGCAGCTTGTTCGTACTCGAGGTGAACAGCATGCCCGCCTGGTCAGGACTGCAATCGGTGGTCGCTGTGAACATCGCCGAAGCGATCGCCGATGCCCTGCTGAAATTCCTGGCCGACCGCACCGAAGCGACCGCCGCGCCGCGGCCCTTCCGTTTCACCGCGCCGGCGAATTCGTAACGGAGCGGCAGGATGGCGTTATCGCGTGAACGCCTCCGGGCTAGCTACAAGGATGCCTGCCGGATGGAGATCGAAGCTCTGAAGCCGGGCAACGTCCACCTGTTCGCCGACGGACACGGCATGTCCGCCGCCCAGTTCATGATGAGTGCCGAGGTTTCGTCCGAGCCGCTGACCGATCCTCGCCTCTCGGTCGGGCAGCGCATGCTGGAGGCGGTGCGTGCGACACGCCTGGCGGTAGCAACCAACACCAATCTCGGCATCGTCCTCCTGGCGGGGCCTCTGATAGGCGCCGCCGAAATGAGGAGTGGCAGCTTGCAGGACAATCTCGACTCGCTGCTGCGCGCGTTGAGCATGGACGATACCAGGGCAGTGTTCGAGGCGATCGCCATGGCAGCGCCAGGCGGCCTGGGAGATGCCGCGAATGATGTGCGGCAGGAGCCGAAGGTTCATCTCTTGGAAGCAATGCGGGAGGCTGCCGACCGCGATATGATCGCCCGCCAGTATGACACCTGTTTCGGCGACGTGTTCGGGGTAGGGCTGGCCGCGCTGGTAGGGGCGCTAGCCCGCGGAGAAAGCGGCATGTGGCCGACCGTGTTCGCCTATATGGCGTTTCTCGCAGGCTTCCCCGACAGTCACGTGGTGCGCAATCACGGAATTGAAGTCGCAAATCAGGCACGACAAGGCGCTCTTGCCGTTCAGGCGGCGCTCCATGCCAACGGCGACGAGCCGTCACGCATTCGCCTGCTCATGGAGTTCGACCGCCGGCTGAAGGCGGACAGAGTCAACCCCGGCACCTCGGCCGATCTGACCGTGGCTACTCTTTTAGTCCACACTCTAGGCACTCGCTTGCATAATCGCGGCGTTGGTGCTTGACTTCCAAAAGCGGGAGCTGTGCTTCCGCGGCTATCTAGCCAACCGGTCCGGGCAATCCGGGCGCTGCCAACAAGGATAGCTGTCCATCGAGCGCCTGCTCGGTTGCAGCGTCCGTGGACATCATAATTGTGTCTTGGAGGAAATTGGCATGGCAAAAATCTCGAAGGTAATGGTCGGTGAATCGCTGGTCGGGGACGGCAACGAAGTCGCGCATGTCGACCTGCTCATCGGGCCGCGAGGGAGCGCAGTCGAAACGGCATTTTGCAACGCGCTCACCAACAACAAGGACGGTTTTACCTCGCTTTTGGCGGTGATCGCGCCCAATCTTCAATGCAAGCCCAATACGGTGATGTTCAACAAGGTCACGATCAAGGGCGCCAAGCAGGCTGTACAGATGTTCGGCCCGGCGCAGCACGCCGTTGCAAAGGCAGTGCAGGACAGCGTCGCGGACGGGACAATTCCGGCAAACGAAGCGGACGACGTGTTCATTTGCGTTGGCGTATTCATCCATTGGGACGCGGCCGACGACGCCAAGATCCAGAAATACAACTACGAGGCGACAAAGGAGGCCATCCAGCGCGCTATCGCAGGAACCCCGACCGCCGCCGAAGCCACCGCTCAGCGCGACAACGTCAAGCATCCGTTCGCGGCCTAGACAAGAGACAGCCCCGCACAGGAAAAGCCATCTTCCGAAACGGATGGTCTGTTGCGCCGGCTGAAAAGGGTTCTGGGCTTTTGAAGCGACACTCCCGAAGGGCGCCCGCCTTTCGGGGGTGAGGAGCAACTGTGATCAGGCGCCGAGCGACGCCAGGTGACTAGGTGTGAGCGTGGCGTTGTGCAGTGAGGTTGCGACCAGCGCTGCGGCGATGCCCATCGCTGACAATGCGTGGATATCGTTGTCATCGCGGACGCCGCCGGCCGCGATGACCGCGCGACTTCCCGCCTTGGCCTTGACCTCCTCCAGCCGCCTGAAGTCCGGGCCGGCGGCCGCACCGACTTTGGCCAGCGTCATGACGATCACCTTTTGCGGCCAAAGCTCGGGCTCAGCGAGAAGAGAACGCGGTCCGCAAAAATCATCGCCAAGGAAATCAAGGGACAGGATGAGATCGGGATGATCGCGAAAATGCCGGAGCAGCACATCGTCCTGCTGCGATTCGGAGCCCAACACGGGGTGCACCGAACGTTCAGCGAGCGCCGCCGAAAGTGTTTTCCTGTCTGCTACGCCGGCATCGACCCAGAGCTCAGGCGGCTGCGTCATCGCCCTCAGCCGGGCAAGTGCGTCGCTGTTTGGAGTACCGCCTCCGATGGCGTCCAGATCGGCGATGTAGAAGGTCGAAAAGGGATAAAGCGTGCGCAACCCTTCGGCGACGGCGAGGACATCGGAACTTCGGCTGAGCGGGGTAACGATCGGCCGGTAGCGATCGCGTTTTCCTTGCTGGGCGCGAACGACCTCGCCGCCTTTCAAGTCGAGAACCGGAATGATGCGCAACGCTTTTCTCGCCGACCAACTGCTGTCATGAAAGCTTGAAGTGTGGAAAAAAGAAAGAGCATCATTGCGGGCTTCGACATTGGCGGCGCGCATCTGAAGGTGACGCGCGCGCAAGGCGGCCGCATCGTCGGCGCGGTAACGATCGCCACGCCGCTCTGGCAAGGGTTGCACAGCCTGACCTCGGCCCTCGACGAAACAGCTCCGATCTATGCGGAAGCCGATCTCAACGCGTTCACCATGACGGGCGAACTATCGGACATCTTTGCGTCCCGCGATATCGGCGTGACGACGCTGCTGGGTCAGATTTCCAATCGTTTTCCCACAGGCGAAAAGCTGATCTATGCCGGATCATCCGGCTTTGTCGAGGTCGAGCAGGCAGCGCGGCTGAGCACTGATGTCGCCTCCGCCAACTGGCACGCGACAGCCTCTTTGGTGGCAAAACTGGCCGGCGATGCCCTGTTCGTCGATATGGGCTCCACCACCACCGACATTATCGCCATCAAGGACGGCGCCGTCGTCAATGAGGGCTACACCGATGCCGGACGGCTTCTGACTGGCGAACTGGTCTATACGGGATTTACCAGGACATTTCTGTTCGGCGTAGCCTCGTCTGCTCCTGTCCATCGAAGGCTGACGCCATTGATGAACGAGTATTTCGCCTCGATCGCCGACGCGCACCGGATCCTGGGTGTGCTCGATGAGGAGGACGACATGCACCCTTCCGCCGACGGCAAGGAAAAGACCGTCCACGGCTCAATCGCGCGACTGGCGCGCATGGTCGGGCGCGACGCCGCTGAACTTTCGCCGCCGGAATGGGGTGAAGTCGCACGCTGGTTCAGCGAGCAGCAATTGCGGAAAATCCACGACGCAGCATCCCTGGTTGCCTGGGGTCTTGCTCAAGATGTTCCGATCGTCGGCGCCGGAACGGGCCGCTGGCAGATCAGGCGGCTGGCCGAGCGCATGGAACGTCGCTTTGTCGATTTCGCCGACATCGTCCCCGCCCATGACGCTGTTCGCGGCGAGGCCAGCCGCGCCGCACCAGCATCGGCGGTGGCGCTGCTGGCTGGATATCGATCGCAAGCAGCGTAGCGGCGCTCGCGTCGTCACGCTCACGCGTCCTCGCTGCTGGACCCTTTGACGGCCAGGTGATCGCTGACACGCTGCATCAGCCAACCCCAGGCTTCCCGTTCGTCGGCGCCGGCTGTCTTTTCGATAGAGATCGAAAGATACGCGATCTCGGCCTCGATCTTGTCGCGGGGTAGCATGCCGAGCCGGCTGACCAGGATGGCCAGTTCCAGAACAGCCGCCTTGGCACGGTTAAGGCCGGTGAAGGGCGCATGCATTTCCTCTCGAACCACGCGGCAGAAATGGCGAGGGCGCACGCCATCATCGTCAACGCTCTCGACTTCGAGAACCGAATGCGCCAGCGCAGTCGCCAACCGGGGAACCAGAAAATCTTCAACGGGAACGGTCGGCCAGTCCTTGCGCCCGGTCAGGCATCCAGCGAAGACGCGCACGTCGTCGGTGTAGTTGGCGATGGCGAACGGCACCGCCGCCAGATTGTCGAGCGTAACCGAGGGACGAAACGGTGCGATGACCCAGCCGTCTTTTTCGAAGATTATGCCGATCGGCGCGATATGGACCTTTCCTGTCTTGTCGACAGTGGTGATGATTGTCTCGCGAATGTAAGGCACCTAGCCCTCCTTCTTCGCGCGAAGCGTTTCGCCCGGTTTGGAAAGACGGGTACGGTCGGTTTCGGGAGCCGGTGCGGCAACGCCCCATGCGAGCGGCTCGTCCTGAACATAGCGCTTGCCGAGGCGCCACGCGATCTCGGCCTTCGTCAGTTCCGCGCCCAGATAGAAAGCATGCGCACCATCGGTCTCCACGCCAAGTCCGGCGAAGAATTCGAACGCATCCGTGGCAACCGCGTGCCCTTTGCCGTTGAAAATATGAATGCCGTCCTCCGCTGCCGCGATACGGTAGTTGGCGTCGCGCACCTCGGCCGCCAATCCAGCGATATCATCGGTCGAGGCCGTGAAGGGCTTGCGATCGTGGATCTGCAGCAAGCCTGGGTGATAGCTACGCGGCAGTGCACCGTCATTGCGGGCGGCGAACATGATGCGACGGGCAATGTCGTGCTCCTCGATCGTCCGGACCGTGTGAGGGCTGACATGTACGGCTAGCACGTTTCGAATCCCGAGTTCCGAGCAGAGCCCCGTTAGAACGGCCGTAACGCCAGAACTGTCGGCGTCGGTAAGTTCGGTGAGATTGCCGGTGCCCATCAGCAATTCGATCTTCGGCCAGCGGCGGCGCGCCTCGATGAAGCGGCCGAGCGATTGGGCGAAGCCGAAGTGGATCGGATCCAACACGGGATCGGCGATAAAGGAAATGCCAGCCCTTTGCGCCGCATCGATAGCGCGGCCAAGCGAATCCAGATCGCCGGGGGCGGACGGGATCAACACTGCCGTAGCCCCATGGCCGAACACTAACGGCAGCGTGTTCTCGTCGAGGCTGAGAAGATAGTCCGCACCGGCGCGTGCACCGATCGACAGTTCGTCCGCGCTGGCCGAATCGACGCTGACCTGAAATCCTTGTGCCTTGAGCTCGCGCACAGCCTCCGACAGCAACGGAAATGGCGTTTCAGGCAGGCAGCCAAGATCGATGACATCGGCGCCGGCCGCAGCTAGCGTCCCCGCCCGCAGCGTGAGCGCTTCGATCGACAGCATTGGCGCATCGACGATCTCGGCGAAGATGCGCATATCGTGACGCGTAAGATCCGGCGGCTCGCCGACACGGCCGAGAAAGGCCGGCAGGTCCGCGATCTCGTCAGGACCGCGCGCAAAGGGCACGCCGAAATGGTTCGACAATTGCTCGATATCGCCGCGATAGCGCCCTGGCAGGATAAAGCGGTCAACGGCGTTGGGCGCGATGAGACGCCGCTTTATGATGTCTTCGGTCATCAGTGCGGCGACCTTGACACCTATGTCGACCACCTCCCACGAAAACTCCGTCTCGCCCAGACCGGATAGCAGCTTTTCCAACCGTGCCCTGGCCAGATGTCCCGTGAGAAAGACCAGCCGCTCAGCCATGGCCGGACAGCTCGGCCCGGCGTTGCTGAACCGCCGCGTTGAGGTCCGCGAGCGACTCGACGACCTGGGTTCGTTCGAACCCCTTCAGCCGCTCGGTGTTTTCCAGGTCAATCCTGCGCGGATAGACTTTGACCAGGCCATGCGGCGCCATGGTTTCGAGTTCGGGTGCGGTGTCGCAGGCAAAGACGATGATCGGCACGCGGCACTTTCCGGCTTGCGCAAAGACGTTGGTGGCAAGCGTATCGGATATACCCCAGACGCATTTGGCAACCGTGTTGGACGAGGCAGGCGCCACCACGACCGTGTGGTAGACGCCGTGGTAAAATTCGCCGACGGGAATGGCGCTCGCCGTCTTGTCGTGCAGCACGCGCGTCGTCTCCGGAAAATCGAGTTTGAGCTTGTACATGCGCAGCACTTCATTGGCGGCTTTCGACACGAAGACATCGCAATGTTCGAGTTGGCGAACAAGTGCGAAGCTCTCCGTGAAAAAATGCCCGGACCCCGTCAAAACCCACGCCCAGCGCGGCACGTGCAGCTTCACCATCGGCTATCCTGCCTTCTTTGCCGAGCGGGTCGAAGCCACAATCCCGATGCCGGGCAGCTTGCCCGATGCGAGTAGCGCGCCCGCCTCGGCGGCATCCTTCGGACCGGCGAGACGGAAATCGATGCCGTCGGGCAGCATGGCGGCAAAGCCTGGGTCGACAATGCCCCTGGCCTTCAGGCTGTCAGGGGTATCGTTGTCGAAGAATGCATCGGTCTGCTTGATAAGCAACAGCGCGTTCGCGCCAAGCTTCCCGCCAAGCCAGGCAGCCAGGGAATCGGAGGTAATGTCCCAAGAGGCCGGAAGGTCCGGTGCCGGCAACGCAAGTGACGACGGCAGCCACACCGGAACCTTGCCTTCGTCCAATGCTCGCACAATCTCCTCCAGCGATCGTGCCGGCGTCAGTCTTTCGTCCCGATCGAGGATGATTTGGCCGAACTGCTCCATGGCGAGGATCGCCATGGCATGTGCGGCGGTGTCGGAAAAATCCATGCGGGTCTGCGTCTCGCGCACCTGATCGGCAAACAGGCCGCCGCCGGGCACGATGACGATCGGTAACCTGGAACCCGCCAGCGCCGCGATCCAGCTCGTCATTTCCGCCGCATGGGCAGTGCTGCCGCCAAGCTTGACGACGGCCCGCCCGAGGACGTCGGAGCCTTGCTGGCGCGGCCGGGAAACACTGCCTCTGTCTTTTCGGCCGGCAGAGCCGGAGGCGACACCGCGTCCTGCCGATTGGCGCTTGCGTTCGATCTCGACGCCGACACCGCCAGGCCCGAGCTCGAGTTTTTCCACCCTTACCGTGACGCGCACGACGCGCTGGTTCTCCAGAACGTGCGCCGCCACTTGCTCGGCCAAAGCCTCGCTGAGCTGAATGTGCCCCCGCGCGACGATGGTGCGAATGCCATCCATGATGATGTCATAGGAGAACACATGGCGCATGTCCTCGGGATGGTCGGTGACTTGCAGCACGTCGGCGATCACATCAAAGCGCACCTTTTGAGTATGACCATGCTCGAAGCTGTAGGCACCGATCTGGACCGGCAGAACAAAATCCCGCACGAAAATCCTGTCCGTGCCCAGTGTCGGATCGGTGCCCGGCGAATAGCCTCTCGCTGCCAACAGGCGATAGTCGATGCTCGATTTACCGCCCGTCCCAGGCTCTGCCGGGACCAATTCGCGAATCTGCGAGACCGCCTCGGCGCTGATTGAACCCGCGCGGTCGGCATGGCCACACAGCGCGCCGCGAAAGCCGAGGAAATCGGGAGCGAAAGGCAATAGACGTGGAATATCCGGGGCTTCGAGCGATCCGCTCAGGCCAACTATCAGACCGAGCGACTTGGCTCGATCGACGAATCCCGGAATCCGCTCCGGTGGCAAATGGTCGAGCAGCCGGCCCTTTCCCTTCTGCGCGGTATCAACCATCACGCCGTGGAAGCGGTGCCTGCCGAATACCGGCAGGAGCTCGAAGTCCGGCGCCAGATCGGCAAAGAGCACAGCGATCAACTTCGTTCGCGCGGCCAGCGGTTCGAGCGCCTCCGCGCAGGCAGGGATGTGAGCCGATGGGAAAAACCCGATCTTGACATAATCGACGCCGGTCGCCGCGATCTCTTCAGCCTTGGCGCGGATCGTTTCGGGTTCCATCGGCAGGTCGCCGCAGACCGCGCTGACCGGAGCCCGACCAGCGATGAACGAAATCGTTCGGCGGATGGTTTCCGTGGGTACCGCGCCCAACGCTCCCGCCTTCGGATCCTTCAGATCGACGATGTCGGCGCCGCCCGAAAGAACGATCTCCGCCTCTTCGATGCCGGTGATGCTGGCCAGCATTCTGGTCATTTGAACAGTTTCTCCAGTTTGGAGGACAAGATTTCGTCCGCTCGATTCTCACGCACGTCGCGGATGACATAGCTGCGAACGACCTCGTAATCGAAGATGGCAATCTTTTCAGCCGCCATGGCATGTTTGTCAAAAAGGCAGCGAGCCAGGGCAGACGCGAAAAGTCGTCCGATAGGGTTTGATAAATTTTGCGGGTCGGCTAAGTTGACCATGGGCACCTGGACTTGGCGCTGCTCCGACAACCGTCGGATCTCAGCGCAAGAATGGGTAATTACTATCGATGACGAGCGCGGTGCCGGGCACTCTCGCCGCCTTTTTGTGCTTTTTTTCCCTGACCGTCAACGCTCCGGGCGCGATAGCCCAGGAAGCGGTGGCGAAGCCGGAAAAAAAGGTCACTGAAATCAAGATAGGGTATTTGCGGGCCTACGCGCCGCAATTGACGCTTTCCATGCTCGACCTGCCGCCGCGTGACGAAGGTGTCGCCGGCGCCAATGTGGCAATCGGGGATAACAACACGACCGGAAAGTTCACCGACCAGAAATTCAGCCTCGACGTGACCGAGATCGAACCCGAAGCCGACGCGGTTCAGGCATTCGAGGACCTGATCGCCAAAGGTGACCACTATGTCGTCGCAGACCTCTCGGCCAAACAATTGCTGTCGATCGCCGATATAGCCCGCGACAAGGGCGTGCTGATCTTCAACATCGGCGCCACCGACGACAGCCTGCGCGAGGAGGACTGCCGCATCAGTGTTTTTCATATCGCGCCGACGCGCAGCATGCTTGCCGATGCGCTGGCGCAGTATCTCATGGTGAAGAAGTGGCCGAATTGGGTGCTGCTCTACGGCTCGCATGAGCAGGACCATCTCTACGCCGACGCGTTGCGCCGCGCGGCAACCCGTTTCGGCGGCCAGATCGTCGCCGAGAAGGAATTCAAGGACACCGGCACGGCCAGGCGTACCGACACCGGCGCCACGCAGATACAGCAGCAGATTTCCGTATTCACGCAGAATCTGCCGGAGCACGACATTGTGCTTGTCGCCGATGAAAGCCAGGTGTTTGGCACCTACGTGCCCTACCGCACCTGGACGCCGCGGCTGGTCGCCGGTACGGCCGGGCTTGTTGCATCGTCGTGGCATCCCGCCAGCGAGCAATGGGGCGGCATCCAGATGCAGAGCCGCTTCCTGAAGACGACGAGCCGGCGGATGCTTTCCAAGGACATGTCGGCGTGGACAGCAGTGCGTGCCGTCGGCGAAGCCACCACGCGCACCAAAGGCGACGATGCCAAAAAGATCAGTGACTACATCCGATCGGGCGATTTCTCGGTTGCCGCCTTCAAGGGACAGAAGCTCACCTTCCGCAAATGGAACCTCCAGCTTCGCCAGCCGATCCTGCTTGGCGACACCAAGTCGGTCGTGTCGACATCGCCGCAGGAGGGCTATCTCCACCAATTCTCCGAACTCGATACGCTTGGTATCGATCAGCCGGAAACGAAATGCGTTCTCAAGTAGGGCCAAAGGGGAGGAATTTGCGTGCAGACACGAGCTTGTGCATTGGCCATTCTCGCGGCCGGCCTCACGGCCAGCCCGGCATCGGCCTATACGGCCTACGTTTCCAACGAGAAGGACAACACGATGACGGTCGTCGACACGGCCACCATGCAAGTGGTGAAGACCGTCGAGGTCGGCCAGAGGCCACGCGGCATCACCATCTCGCATGACGGCAAACTCGTTTATCTTTGCGCCAGTGACGACGACACGGTCGAAATCATCGACACCGCGACGCTGCAGATCGTCGGCACGCTGCCATCTGGCCCCGATCCCGAATTGTTCGTGCTCTCGCCTGACGGCAAGACGCTCTATGTCGCCAATGAGGATGACAACCTCGTCACCGCCATCGACGTCGAGAGCAAGCAGGTCATGGCCGAGATTCCAGTCGGCGTGGAACCGGAAGGCATGGGTATCAGCCCTGATGGCAAGACCATGGTCAACACCTCGGAAACCACCAGCATGGCGCATTTCATCGACACTGGCACCCACGATGTAACCGATAACGTACTGGTCGACACGCGCCCGCGCTTTGCCGAATTCAAGCCGGACGGCTCGCAGGTCTGGGTCAGCGCCGAAGTGGGCGGCACCGTCAGCGTCATCGATAACGCCAAACGCGAAGTGGTGAAGAAGATCCAGTTCGCGATCCAGGGATTGCGGGCTGAGACCATCCAGCCGGTAGGCATCGCCATCAGCGCCGACGGCAAGAAAGCCTATGTCGCGCTCGGCCCGGCGAACCATGTCGCCGTGGTCAATACCGACACCTACGAGGTCGAGAAATACATCCTCGTCGGCCAACGCGTCTGGCACCTGGCCTTCACACCCGACCAGAAAACGCTGATCACCACGAATGGCAACTCCAACGACATCACGTTCATCGATACGGCGACCGACGAGCCGGTCCAATCGCTCACCGTAGGCCAGCAGCCTTGGGGTGTGGCCATTTCGCCCAAATAGCAGACATTGATCATGGGGAGGATCGCGACATGAAATTTCGCCATAGGTTTATTTTCGCCGCGCTCGCCGGATTTGTGCTTGCTCCGATCGCCGCAAGCGCGGATGACGCAACGCCAAAACCATCGCGTGCCAGCAAGAACCTGCCGGAATTGATTATCGGCTCGGCCGATTCCACCTATGCCGTCAATCAGAAGGATTTCGAGCTGATCGCCGGCCAAGGCTATCGCTGGAAGATCACCTCCAAGGGCGGTTTCGAATACAAGTTCGTGACCGACCTGTTCCGCAATGTGTGGATGGACCAGATCGTCATCGACGATCTGGAGGTGCATATGGACGGCGGACCGGCCTGGCTGGAATTCGACGACGCGGGAACGATCCAGGTGCAATTCCACACAGTTCGCCCCGGCGAGTATACCTGGTCGGTTCCCGACCTCGCCGACAAGGGCCTGAAGGGCAAGATCACGATCAAGTGAGACCAAAGGAAATCAGGCGCGCTAGATAGCAGTGCGTCCTGCCAACGCGTCCTGAAGGAGCGATCCGGGCATGCAGCATGTGAGAACAAGCGGACCGGGAGACGAGGCGGCGGCACTCGACGTCAGTGCCGTCAGCCACTCCTATGGACCGAAGCGGGCACTCAAAGAGGTCTCGTTCTCGATCTTGCCGGCGACGTTCACCGTCCTGCTCGGCCTCAACGGGGCCGGCAAGACAACACTGTTCTCCCTGATCAGCCACCTCTATGACACGCGTCACGGGTCGATCCGCATCTTCGGCCACGACATCCGCAGCGCTTCGGGCGAAGCGCTCAGACGGGTCGGCATCGTGTTCCAGGCGCGCACGCTCGACCTCGATCTCAGCGTCTATCAGAATCTTTCCTACCATGCCTCGCTGCATGGCATTGGCGGACGCGAAGCCCGGCAGCGCATCGCCGCGCTGCTTGACACAGTCGACATGCAGGGCCGCCAGCATGACAAGGCACGCAGCCTCTCCGGCGGTCAGATGCGGCGCATCGAGATCGCCCGGGCGCTGCTTCACCGACCTTCCCTGCTCCTGCTTGACGAAGCGACCGTCGGCCTCGACATCGAGTCGCGTGCTGGCATCCTCGCCACCATCCGCAAGCTCGTCGAAACCGATGGTATCGGCGTGCTCTGGGCCACGCATCTGATCGATGAAGTCGACGATACCGATCATGTCGTCGTGCTGCGGCGGGGTGACCTGGTCGCCAGGGGCAAGGTGTCGGATGTCGTCCAGGCAAATGGAGGAAATTCCATTCGCGATGCCTTTTCGAAGCTCAGCCGCATCGACGCGGCAGGCATGGCGGAGACATCGTCATGAGCGCTCCTGCGATGCCCGGAAAAGTTGTCGGCATCAAACCGGTAGGGTCTGAACCATTCGGCCTCCGCCACTATCTCATTTGCCTGAAAGGCATCGTCCTGCGCGAGTGCCTGCGCTTCCTGCACCAACGCGAACGGTTCATTTCCTCACTGGTGCGGCCGCTCGTCTGGCTGTTCATCTTCGCCGCCGGCTTCCGGCAGGTGCTCGGCGTGTCGATCATCCCTCCTTACAAGACCTATGTGCTCTACGAGGTCTACATCACTCCGGGTCTGTGCGGCATGATCCTGCTGTTTTCCGGCATGCAGTCTTCACTGTCGATGGTCTACGACCGCGAGATGGGCAACATGCGCATCCTGCTGGTCAGCCCATTTCCGCGCTGGTTCCTGCTGGTGTCGAAGATGTTGGCCGGCGTGGCCGTATCGATCGTGCAAGTCTACGCATTTCTGATCGTCGCCTGGTTGTGGGGCGTCAGGGCGCCGCCGCTCGGCTATCTCTACGTGCTGCCGGCACTGTTTCTGTCGGGCATGATGCTTTGCGCGCTCGGCATGCTTTTGTCGTCCATGATCAAGCAACTCGAAAACTTCGCCGGCATCATGAACTTCGTCATCTTTCCAGGCTATTTCGCGTCTCCGGCGCTGTATCCTTTGTGGCGTATCCAGGAGGCAAGCCCCCTGCTCTACAAGATCTGCCTCGCCAATCCGTTCACCTATGCCGTCGAACTGATCCGCTTCGCCTTCTATGGGCAGATCGACTGGTTGTCGCTGGGCGTCGTCGCCGGTTGCACGCTGTTGTTTCTGGGCGGCGCCATCATTGCGTACGATCCTTCGCGCGGCCTGATGACCCGCAAACAGGACACGGGAGGAAACGGCTGATGGCGCGAATGAGACTTGTGCACACCCTGGTTCTGGTCGCCATGCTTGTCCCGATGGACGCCAGGGCGGCAAACACCGATCCCGACTGGCCCTGCATGCAGCGCAAGGTGCCGCAGCTCTCGCTCGGCCAGATCTGGAATGGGCCGGAGCTTCCCCCGGCGGCGAAGGATTGGTCGAAGGATTCGGGCGTCTCCGCGCTGGTCGAGGCGGTGGCGGCCCGACGGACGCCGATTGCCGAAGCCCAGAAGGAGATCAAGGACTTCGTGGCTTCTCTGCCGGCGGAGCAGGTCGCACCAAAGATGGCGATGCTGGTGCAGGGAATGTTCGACCACATGGACGCCGAGCGTTCGCACGTGATTTCCGGCATTTCCCGCTATGCCCACAAACAGCTCGAAATGGCGGCTGAATTGCGCAAGGAAGCATCCGACGTCGACGCCCTACGTGCCAAAGCCGACGCCGATCCGGACGAAGTCGAACGGCGAACCGACCAGTTGAATTTCGCGACGCGCATTTTCAACGAACGTGTCCAGTCGCTGACCTATGTCTGCGACGTGCCGACGATAATCGAGCAGCGGCTCTATCAATTGTCCAGGACCGTCTCGGAAACGCTCGGTCGGAAGAAATAGACCTTCAGTCGACCTTGCGACGGATTTCACGTCTCTTGGCAGGCGACACGTCCGGCGTCTCGCTCCGGTCGATTCCGAACGCCATCCGTCGGTCATCCCGCTCAGGAATCGGGATAAAGCTTACCGAACAGGGGCAGATACATCGCGCCCTTGCGCATCAGGAAATCGTTGAACGTAGCCATGGCCGGCGAGATTGCGTGATCGGTTCGTATCACCGAGAACCATTGTCGGCGGATCGGCATGCCGACAACGTCGAGGATGACGAGCCGGCCAGCTTCCGTTTCCGCGGCGATGGTGTGGGCAGAAATGAAGGCGATGCCCAGACCAGCCATCACCGCCTGCTTGATCGTTTCGTTCGAGCCCATCTCGACACCGAGTTCGTCGATGCGGCCAGGCACGTCGCTCAGGAATATTTCCAGCGAGATGCGGGTTCCGGAGCCGGGCTCGCGAATAAGGAAATGCTCCTCGGCAATGCGCTCTTTGGAGATATCGCGCGCCGCCGCCAGCGGGTGTTCGGGCGGCGCGATGATGACCAGCGGGTGATCGCCGAAGACCGAAGCACGCACCGGTACCTCTTTCGCCGGGCGCCCCATCAGCGCGATGTCGATGTCGTGATTCTTGAGGTTGTCGATTGTCTGGGCACGATTGCCGATGGCAAGCCGCATGTCGATGTCGGGATGTTCCTTCATGAACGCAGCCATCAACCGCGGCGCGAAATACTTGGCGGTGGAAACGACGCCGAGCCTCAAGCTACCCGTACGAACGCCCTTGATGGCGTCGATCTTGTCTTCGAGCAGACCGAGATGCTCCTCGATAGCTTGCGCTGCCTCAACGACGGCCAAACCTGCGGCAGTGGGACGCATGCCGTCCGACGTCCGGTCGAACAGAGCCAGTTGGAATTCTTCCTCCATTTGCCGCAACTGAATTGTCAGTGCTGAAGGAGACAGACCTAACGCCTTGGCCGCACTCACAATTTTTCCGTGCCTGATGATGGCCTGGATGGTCTTGAAATGCTTGAGCGTGAGGTTTCTCATGTCTCATACTAAATTATTTTTAGTACCAACGTAAAGTTATTGAATTTTACTTATCAAGTGTCGTTTGTTTTCATTCCCCTGATCCAGCCGATCCGAGGAGACGCGGCTGGATCGGGAGGTTACGATGCCAGCGGCAACGCTCGACGCTTTTCTGAACTCCTATCTCGGCCAGCCGGACGAACTTCGCTCCGCGGTCGTAACGACTGTCCGTCAGCTGACACAGGCCGCCAGCAAGATCCGCAATACCATCAATCAAGGTGTGCTCGGCGCCGCCTTTGCCGGGACCCGTGGCGCCAACGCCGACGGCGATGTCCAGAAGGATCTCGACGTCTTCTCCGACGACATCTTCCTCGACGCCATGCGCCACGCTCCGGTCGCGCTCTACGCTTCCGAGGAGCTGGAGCAGCCGGTCCTGCTCGACAGGCAAGCACCACTCGCCATTGCCATCGACCCGCTCGACGGCTCTTCCAACATCGACACCAACGTGTCGATCGGAACGATCTTCTCGCTCCTGCCCGCAACTGGCGCGCCGGATGCCGATCCGGCCGCCTCTTTTTTGCAGGCGGGCGTGAATCAGCTAGGCGCCGGTTTCTTCATCTATGGGCCGCAGTTGGCGCTCGTCCTGTCGCTCGGCAGCGGTACGCATATCTTCGTCCTGTCGGCCAGGCTCGGCACCTTCGTCCAGGCATACGAGAGCCGGATCATTCCGCAACGCACCCAGGAGTTCGCCATCAACGCCGCCAACTACCGGCACTGGGACGAGGCCGTGCGGCTCTATGTCGACGACTGCCTGGAGGGCACCGAAGGACCGCGAGAGAAGGATTTCAACATGCGCTGGATCGCCTCCCTGGTCGCCGACTGCTACCGCATATTGATGCGCGGCGGCGTGTTTCTCTACCCCGGCGACCGGCGCAAGGGCTACGGTCAGGGACGGCTGCGCCTGGTCTACGAGGCCAACCCGATTGCCTATCTCATAGAACAGGCTGCCGGTGCGGCCACCGATACGATCAACCGCATCCTGGACATCGAACCCGACAGCCTGCACCAGCGCGTGCCGATGGTCTTCGGGTCGGCGCGGGAGGTCGCGCGCGTCACCCGCTACCACACCGAGCCGAGCAACATCGGCGAACGAGCGCCGCTGTTCAGCCGCCGTGGCCTCTTCAGAGCCTGAGCAGCACCATGTCAGCCAAGCACCCCATCATCACCATCACCGGCTCGTCGGGCGCCGGCACCACTTCGGTCAAGCGTATCTTCGAGCTGATCTTCCGGCGCGAGAACATCGAGGCCGCGTTCATCGAAGGCGACGCATTCCACCGCTACGACCGCGCCGCGATGAAGGCAAAGGTGGCCGAAGAGGAGAAGGCCGGCAATCCGAACTTCACCCACTTCCATGCCGCGGCCAACGAACTCGGGATTCTCGAAGAGGTGTTCGCGGAATACGGCCGCCGGGGATCCGGAAGAACCCGCACCTACATCCATGACGAGGAAGAGGAAAAGCAGTACGGCACGCCACCGGGAAGCTTTACCGAATGGCGCGAGTTCGGTCCCAGCGACCTGCTCTTCTACGAGGGGCTGCACGGCTGTGTCGTCACCGACACGATCAATTTGGCGAAGCATGCGGATCTCAAGATCGGCGTCGTGCCGGTCATCAATCTCGAATGGATCCAGAAAATCCATCGCGATCGTTCGACACGCGGCTATTCCACCGAGGCGGTGATGGACGTGATCCTGCGCCGGATGCCCGACTATGTCCGCTACATTGTCCCGCAATTCTCGCAGACCGCCATCAATTTCCAGCGCGTGCCGATTGTCGATACGTCCAACCCCTTCATCGCGCGCTGGATTCCGACGCCTGACGAATCGATGCTGGTTATCCGCTTCGCCAATCCACGCGGCATCGATTTTCCCTATCTGCTGTCGATGATCCACGACTCGTTCATGTCGCGGCCAAATTCCATCGTGGTGCCAGGCAACAAGCTCGACCTTGCCATGCAGCTGATCCTGACGCCGCTCATCCTGCAATTGATCGAACGCAAGAGCCGTGTGTCGTGAGGAGGACGCCATGACCAGCCAAACAGCACTAAAGCCTGCCGCCACCGCCGTCGTCTCGGAGCTCGACATGGCGAACGCCATTCGCGTGCTGGCGATGGACAGCGTCCAAAAAGCGAATTCGGGACACCCCGGCATGCCGATGGGCATGGCCGATGTCGCAACGGTGCTGTTCAACCGCTTCATCAATATCGATCCTTCCAGGCCGGGCTGGCCCGACCGTGACCGTTTCGTGCTTTCAGCCGGCCATGGCTCGATGCTGCAATACGCGCTGCACTATCTGCTCGGCTATGAAGACATGCAGATCGAGGAGTTGCAGCGGTTTCGGCAACTGGGCAGCCGCACGGCCGGACATCCCGAATATGGCCACGCGCTTGGTGTCGAGACCACCACCGGCCCGCTCGGACAAGGCATTTCCACGGCGGTCGGAATGGCGCTGGCGGAGCGCATGCTTGCTGCCCGCTACGGTGCCGATCTGGTCAACCATCATACCTATGTGATTGCAGGTGACGGCTGCCTGCAGGAAGGCATCAGCCACGAGGCGATCGACCTCGCCGGCCACCTGAAGCTTTCCCGCCTGATCGTCTTCTGGGACGACAATGCGATCTCCATTGACGGGCCAACCTCCCTGTCCACGTCGATGGACCAGCCGGCGCGCTTCAAAGCCGCCGGCTGGGACGTCCAAACGGTCTCCGGCCACGACATGGAAGCCGTCGCCGCGGCTATCGAGGCGGCGCGGCAGTCGGATCGACCGTCGCTGATTGCCTGCCGCACTGTAATCGGCAAGGGCGCCCCCAATCTCGGCGGTTCGGAGAAGACGCATGGCGCGCCGCTGGGCGAAGCAGAGATCGCCGCGACCCGCGAGAACATTGGCTGGACCTTCGCGCCGTTCGAGGTGCCTGACGACGTGCTTTTCGCCTGGCGCGAAATTGCCGGCCGCGGCGAAGCGATGCGGGGCGCCTGGGAGCAGCGGCTTGCCGCCTCGCCGCAGCGAGAGGCCTTCGAGAACGCGGTCGCCGCCAGACTGCCCGACGCGGTCTTCGAAGCGCTCGATGCCTTTCGGCGAGGGCATGTCGAGAAGGCAACCAAGGTGGCAACGCGAAAAGCTTCCGAAATGGCACTGGAGGTCATCAACGGCGCCACGGAATTGACCGTCGGCGGCTCGGCCGATCTGACGCACTCGAATCTGACGATCACCAAGGGCATGAACCGCATTGCGCCGAGCGACTATGCCGGCCGCTATATTCACTACGGCATTCGTGAACACGGCATGGCCGCCGCCATGAACGGCATCGCATTGCATGGCGGCTTCGTGCCCTATGGCGGTACGTTCCTCTGCTTCGCGGACTATGCGCGTGGCGCGATACGGCTCTCGTCGCTCATGGGTCAGCGCGTCATCTACGTGATGACGCATGATTCCATCGGCCTCGGCGAGGACGGCCCGACGCATCAGCCGGTCGAGCACCTGGCGATGCTGCGTGCGACGCCGAACCTCAATGTCTTCCGCCCAGCGGATATCATCGAAACGGCGGAGTGCTGGGAACTCGCGCTGAAGAGCAGGGATCGGCCCAGCGTGCTGGTGCTGTCGCGCCAGAACCTGCCGATGCTGCGTGAAGCGCACAGCGATGAGAACCGCTCCAGCCAGGGCGCATACATCCTGCGCGAACCAGCCAGGCACCGCGCCGTCACCCTGATCGCCACCGGCTCGGAGGTCGAGATCGCGGTTGCCGCTGCCGAAAGGCTGGAGACCGAGCATGGCGTCGCCGCCGCGGTCGTCTCGATGCCGTGCTGGGAGCTTTTCGAAGAGCAGGAAAACGCCACCCGCAAGGCCGTTCTCGGCTCCGCGCCGCGGATCGCGGTCGAAGCGGCGGTCCGGCTGGGCTGGGACCGCTGGGTCGGCGAGACGGGCGCTGTCGTCGGCATGGCCGGCTTCGGCGCCAGCGCCCCTGCCCCCGATCTCTATCGGCATTTCAACATAACATCCGAAGCGGTTGCCGCGGCGGCGCTGAATCTCATCATCTAGGAGGACCCACAATGGCCCGCATCACCCTTCGCCAGCTTCTCGACCATGCCGCCGAGCACGGCTACGGCGTGCCTGCATTCAACATCAACAACATGGAACAGGGCCTCGCAATCATGGAGGCGGCCAAAGCCTGCGACGCGCCCGTCATCATCCAGGCCTCACGTGGGGCCCGGTCCTACGCCAACGACGTCATGCTGGCCAAAATGATGGAGGCATTGACTGAAATGCATCCGACCATTCCGCTGTGCATCCATCAGGACCACGGCAACGACGAGGCCACCTGCCTTTCCGCGATCCGCCACGGCTTCACCTCGGTGATGATGGACGGATCCCTGATGGCAGATGCCAAGACGCCGGCAAGCTATGCCTACAACGTCGCCGTAACCGAACGAGTCACACGCATGGCGCATTGGGTCGGGGCTTCCGTCGAAGGCGAACTGGGCGTGCTCGGATCGCTGGAAACCGGCCAGGGCGAGGCCGAGGATGGCCACGGCGCCGAGGGCGCACTCTCCCACGACCAACTCTTGACCGACCCCGATCAGGCGGTCGACTTCGTGGCCGCAACCCAGGTGGACGCGCTGGCGATCGCCTGCGGCACCTCGCACGGCGCTTACAAATTTACCCGCAAGCCGGACGGCGACATACTGGCCATGCAGGTGATCGAGGCGATCCACGAGAAGCTACCCAACACGCATCTGGTCATGCATGGCTCTTCCTCCGTGCCACAGGAACTGCAGGACATCATCAACAAATATGGCGGCGAGATGCCCCAGACCTTTGGCGTCCCGGTGGAGGAGATCGAGCGCGGCATCCGCTACGGCGTGCGCAAGGTCAACATCGACACCGATTGCCGCATGGCCATGGCCGGGCAGTTCCGCCGCGTCGCGACGGAGAATCCGCGCGAGTTCGATCCCCGAAAATTCCTGAAGCCCGCCATGGACGCCTTGCACGATCTTTGCCGAGACCGCTTCGAGCGTTTCGGCACGGCGTCCAACGCCTCGAAGATCAAGGTCATCGCCATGGACGAGATGGCCAAACGCTATGCCGCGGGAAAACTCGCGCCCCATATCGCAACCGCGAAAGCCGCCTGAGCAACAAACAGGAGACCTGTCATGAACAAGATCGATATGCTGCCAGCGGGTACGCTCAAGGAAGGCAAGGAACGCTACAAGTCAGGGGTCATCCCTTACAAGAAGATGGGCTACTGGGAGCCGGACTACAGGCCCAAGGAGACCGATCTGATCGCCATGTTCCGGATCACGCCGCAACCCGGCGTCGACCACGAGGAGGCAGCGGCCGCCATCGCCGGTGAATCCTCAACCGCGACGTGGACCGTGGTGTGGACCGACAGGCTGACAGCGTGCGAGCTCTACCGCGCCAAGGCGTTCAGATCCGAGCCGGTTCCAAACACCGGTCCCGGCACCAAGACCGAGCAACAGTACTTCGCCTACATCGCCTACGACCTCGACCTGTTCGAGCCGGGCTCGATCGCCAACCTGACCGCATCGATCATCGGCAACGTGTTCGGCTTCAAGGCGGTCAAGGCGCTGCGACTGGAAGACATGCGTATCCCGGTCGCGTATCTCAAAACCTTCCAGGGACCCGCAACCGGCATCGTGGTGGAGCGTGAGCGGCTCGACAAGTTTGGCCGTCCGCTGCTCGGCGCGACGACGAAGCCGAAGCTCGGCCTGTCAGGCCGCAACTATGGCCGCGTCGTTTACGAGGCGCTGAAGGGTGGCCTCGACTTCGTCAAGGACGACGAGAACATCAACTCGCAACCCTTCATGCACTGGCGCGACCGCTTCCTCTACTGCATGGAGGCGGTGAACAAGGCTTCAGCTGCCACCGGCGAGGTCAAGGGCCATTATCTCAACGTCACCGCCGGCACGATGGAGGAGATGTATGAGCGCGCCGAATTCGCCAAACAGCTTGGCTCCTGCATCATCATGATCGACCTCGTCATCGGCTACACGGCGATCCAGTCGATGGCCAAGTGGGCACGCCGCAACGACATGATCCTGCACCTGCACCGCGCCGGCAACTCAACCTATTCGCGCCAGAAGAACCACGGCATGAATTTTCGCGTCATCTGCAAATGGATGCGCATGGCCGGCGTCGACCATATCCACGCCGGCACTGTGGTCGGCAAGCTGGAAGGCGACCCGCTCATGATCAAGGGGTTTTATGACACGCTGCGCGAGGAACGCACGCCGCAGAACCTCGAAACCGGGCTGTTCTTCGATCAGGACTGGGCCTCGCTCAACAAGGTGATGCCCGTCGCCTCGGGCGGTATCCATGCCGGCCAGATGCACCAGTTGATCCATTATCTCGGCGAGGACGTCATCTTGCAGTTCGGTGGCGGCACGATCGGCCATCCCGACGGCATCCAGGCAGGCGCGACGGCCAATCGCGTTGCATTGGAAGCGATGATCCTGGCCCGCAACGAGGGACGCGATTATTTGCGCGAAGGAACCAAAATCCTCGAACAGGCGGCCAAATGGTGCACCCCGCTGAAGGCTGCCCTGGAGACCTGGAAGGATGTCACCTTCAACTATGAATCGACCGACACGGCCGACTTCGTGCCAACCGCAACGCCCAGCTTCTAGAAGAAAGGAACCGTCGCCATGATGACCAATCCGGGAAACAAGGTCACGCAGGGACAGTTCTCGTTCCTGCCCGACCTGACCGATGAGCAGATTTCGGCGCAGATCAAATATGCGCTGAAGAACCACTGGGCCGTCAGCGTCGAGTACACGGACGATCCGCATCCGCGAAACACCTATTGGGAAATGTACGGCAACCCGATGTTCGATTTGAGAGACCCGGCGGGCATCCTGCTCGAAGTCAACGCTTGCCGGAAAGCCTGTCCGAACATGTATGTCCGGGTAACCGCCTTCGATTCGACCAAGGGATGGGAAGCGCCGCGCATGTCGTTCATCGTCAACCGGCCACCCAGCGAACCCGGGTTCCGGCTGCTGCGCCAGGAGCGTGACGGCCGCAGCCAGGGCTATTCGATCGTGCCTTATGCCACCGACAGGCCCGAGGGCGAGCGGAGCTAGCTGAGCCATGCTGGACACGATAGCCAAAGGCGCAGCCGCGCAGGACGAATTGGTTGATCTGCAGGCCGAGTTCGAAGCGTCCAGCATCGACGAGGTGATGGATAAGCTTGACCGCGAACTCGTTGGACTGAAGCCGATCAAGAACCGCATCCGCGAGATCGCGGCCCTTCTCCTGGTCGACCGGCTTCGCCGCAAGTTCGGACTGACCTCGGGCGCACCGACACTGCATATGAACTTTACGGGAAACCCCGGCACGGGCAAGACCACCGTGGCGCTGAGGATGGCCGAAATCCTGCATCGACTCGGCTATGTCCGCGAAGGCCACCTGGTCGCGGTGACGCGCGACGATCTCGTCGGCCAGTATGTGGGCCACACCGCACCCAAGACGCGCGACGTGATCAAGCGTGCCATGGGCGGCGTGCTTTTCATCGACGAGGCCTATTACCTCTACAAGCCCGAGAACGAACGCGACTACGGCCAGGAATCGATCGAGATCCTGCTGCAATGCATGGAAAATAATCGTGACGACCTGGTCGTGATCCTTGCCGGCTACAAGAACAAGATGGATCGTTTCTTCGACAGCAATCCCGGCATGCGTTCGCGCATCGCTCACCACCTCGATTTTCCCGACTACGGCGTCAGTGAGCTGAAATCGATCGCCGAGATCATGCTGGCGGAGCAGAATTATCGCCTCAGCGAGGCGGCCGCCCAGGCCCTCGAAGAGTATCTTCCGATCCGAATGAGGCTGCCGCATTTCTCCAACGCGCGCTCGGTGCGCAATGGGCTGGACCGGGCGCGGCTTCGCCAGGCCAATCGGCTTTTCGCATCGCGAAGCCGTGCCCTGACCAAGGCAGACCTTATTACCATCGAGGAATCCGATATCCGCGGCAGCCGCGTATTCGCGGAAGGGAAGCTCGAAGGCGAACCGGAGACGAAGACGCGCTGAGGGCGAAGCCGGCTGGCGGGCGGCGACCCGACACGGAAGACAGAAATTGGAGACGACGACCATGGTCACCAGGACAATCATCGCGCCCTCCGTGCTTTCCGCGGATTTCTCGCGGCTCGGCGACGAGGTCGAAGCTGTCGTTCAGGCGGGCGCCGACTGGATCCATCTCGACGTGATGGACGGGCATTTCGTGCCCAACATCACCTTCGGTCCGCCGGTCATCAAGGCGATCCGTGGCCGAACGGACAAGATCTTCGACTGCCATCTGATGATCGCGCCGGCCGACCCCTATCTGGCCGCCTTCGCCGATGCCGGTTGCGACATCATCACGGTGCATGCCGAGACTGGACCGCATCTCGACCGCTCATTGCAGGCGATCAGGAATCTTGGCAAGAAGGCCGGGGTGTCGCTCAATCCGTCGACGCCGGAGAGCGTCATCGAGTATGTGCTCGACCGGCTCGATCTGGTGCTGCTGATGACGGTCAATCCAGGCTTCGGCGGCCAGGCCTTCATTTCAGCGGTCATCGAGAAAGTCAGACGGATCAAGGCTTTGGTTGGCCATCGCCCGATTGACATCGAGATCGACGGCGGAGTCACGGCCGAAACCGCCCCGCTGGTCACCGCGGCTGGCGCCAACGTACTGGTCGCCGGTTCGGCTGTATTCAAGGGAGGCACCGAGGCAGCCTATCGTGCCAATATCGGCGCCATCAGACAGGCGGCCGATGGCGCGATCCGGAAAGCCGCGTAAACCGTTGTCGGGGAGACGAACATGGCTGCGGTCCCACCTGTATGCGATTTCGGCTGGCCCGCCATCGATGCCGTTTTGCCCGGCGTCGACGGCACGTCGCATTCCATCTTCGGTCACGCCGGCCCGAATGGCCTGGTCGTGGCCTTCATCTGCAATCACTGCCCTTATGTGAAGGCCGTGATCTCTCGCATCGTGCGCGACGCCAATGACCTCAAGGCCGAAGGTATCGGCTTCGTCGCCATCAACTCCAACGATGCCGACACCTACCCGGACGATTCCTTCGACCACATGAAGCGCTTCGCCGTGACGAACGGCTTCAGCTTCCCTTACCTGCACGACGAGGCCCAGACTGTAGCGCGCGACTACTCAGCGGTGTGCACTCCCGATTTCTTCGGGTTCAACAGCGAACTGAGACTGCAATATCGCGGCCGGCTGGACGCGTCGCGACGCGAATCCGGACCGCTCGGGCTGCGACGCGATCTGTTCGAGGCGATGAAGCAGGTTGCTCGAACCGGCGATGGTCCGTTCGACCAGATCGCCTCGATCGGCTGCTCGATCAAGTGGAAGGATGCTGCATGAATGTCGGCGCAGGTAGGTCGCTTCGACCGCCGAAGGCGATCCTGTTCGACCTCGACGGCACACTGGTCGATTCGGCGCCTGATATAGCGGCCGCCGTCAACGAGTTGCTGGCCAGCCGCGATCTGCCGCCGTTGCGCCTGGACCAGGTCAAGGCCATGATCGGTGGCGGCGTCAGGAAATTGATCGAGCGGGCCTTCGCGGCGTCGGGAGCGCCGCTCGTCGGCAACGCGCTCGATGAGGCCAACCGCGTCATGGCGCCGATCTACAGCCGACATCTGACCGGCCTGACAAGACTGATGCCTGGCGTCAGGGAGGTTCTCACACACTTCTACGCGAAGGGAATGGCCATGGGCGTGGCGACCAACAAACCGCAGTTGGCGACTCGCGAGATCCTGCTGCATTTCGGACTGACGGAATATTTCCGTGCGATCATTGGCGGAGACGCGGTGACATGCCTGAAACCCGCGCCCGATGCTCTGCTGCTGGCGCTCGCCCAGCTTGGAGTCGACCCCTGTGACGCGCTGCTGGTCGGAGACAGTGGTGCCGATGCAGGCGCCGCGCGCGCCGCCGGCATGCCCGTCATTCTGCTGCGCGGCGGATACACCCATTTTCCGGTTGAAGAGCTTGGTGCCGACCAGGTTTGCGACAGCCTTTTCGACCTGCCTGCGGCGATGCAGGGGCTGCAAGCCGGTGCTTGATCGGGGCGAACGCCGGCCGGACGCAAGTTCGAACGGCCGGCGGCGCCGCTATTTCGAGAATTGCTTCAAATAGGCGATGACGTTGGCGATGTCTTGGTCCTGCTTGAGGCCGACGAACGCCATCTTCGTTCCTTTGACCATGGCCTTGGGATCGCGAAGGTAAGTCGTCAGCGTGGGTTCGTCCCATTTGACGCCGGACTTGCCTGCCGCGACCATCGCTTGGGAGTAACTGAACCCCGGGTGTGTGCCAGCCGTCCGGCCGATGACGCCGTTCAACGACGGGCCGACCTTGTTCTTGTCCTGGTCGGCGACATGGCAGACCTTGCATTTGGCGAAGACCTTCTCACCCGCCGCGGCATCCTGTGCCTGGGATTGGCTTGTGATGAAGGACACAGCAAACACGACTGCGAAAAATGCGATTGCGCGCATGGCATTTCCTCATGGATCGTCTGGGTGCCCTGGACGATTTTGCGCATGCCGATCTTTCATCCATTGGCATGCACCTTACGCGGTGGAGTGGAGTATCCGCTTTCCCTTTGTGAAGCGGCGCCGCGCGAATCGGAAAGCTAGTTGGCGTGCGGTGAAAGTCAATCGTATAAAGGTATAGAGGCTTGGGTACCCAGGGTACCGGTATTCGTCTTTGTTGACGGCTATCGGGCGAATGCGTAGCTTCAAGACATCCGGTTTCTCCACTGGCACCTCGGGAATCCGGCAACTGGCGATTTTGTCCAGGCTCCTCATTGGGCCGGACCAGTCGAGACAGGCGTCCCGGAGCGCAAGAGGTGCTAAATGGATATGGTCGATCTCATATTAACGGTGTGCCTCAGCACCAATCCGGGCAATTGCCGAGACGAACACCTCTATTTCGAGAGCCGCGGCTCTCTGCTCCAATGCATGTTCCTTGCACCCAGCGAGATCGCGAAATGGTCTCAGGAACACCCGGCCCTCAAGGTCATGCGCTGGAAATGCGCCTTTCCGAGCAAGGAACGAGCGATCTGATTGACGTCCTGGAGCCCAGGGAGGAGGTGTCATGATGATTTCACGGCGCAACACGCTGCGTCTGGCGGTTCTCGGCACGGTCGCTGCTCTTGCCGCAAGGCCTGTCTTTGCAGCAGCCAGGATTCGCGTTGGTGTCCTGAAGTTTGGAACCGTGAGTTGGGAACTCGACACGTTGAGGCAACACAAATTCGATGTGGCGAACGGGATCGATCTGGAGATCATCGATTTCGCCGGGGAGGACGCGACCAACGTCGCCTTGCTGGCCGGTGCGATCGACATGATCGTCTCCGACTGGTTGTGGGTCTCGCGCCAACGGTCGGAAGGCGGCGACCTCACATTAGCCCCCTATTCGACCGCTGTGGGGGCGATCATGGTGAAGGAGGGGTCGCCGATCCGGACGGTCGCCGACCTCAAGCACAGGAAGATCGGCGTCGCCGGCGGCCCGCTCGACAAGAGCTGGCTCCTGATACAGGCTCTGACCAGACGCGACTACGGGGTCGACCTGTTGGCAACCAGCGACATCATCTTTGGCGCGCCACCGCTGATTTCGGAAAAGGCCATGCAGGGCGAACTCGATGCGGTGCTGAATTTCTGGCATTTTTGCGCCCGTCTCGAGGCCAACGGCTTTCGTCGATTGATGGGCGTGAACGATGCGGCGCGTGCGCTCGGCGCCTTGGGACCTGTGTCGGCACTCGGTTACGTCTTCCACGACCAATGGGCGAACGAGAACCCGGAGGCCGCCAGGGGCTTCGTCAGGGCCTCCGCGCAAGCCAAGGACCTGCTGGCCAGATCCGACGAGGAGTGGCTGCGCCTGGCGCCGATCATTCGCGCGGAAGGCAAAGAACTGGAAAAACTGCGCGACCGCTACCGCCAAGGCATCCCCAGGCGGGCGGTCGCCGAGGAAGCGGCCGACGCCGGCAAGCTCTATCACGTGCTGGCGGCGATCGGTGGCGCGAAGCTGGTCGGCAGCGCGCCCGAGATGGCGCCCGGCACATTCTGGCAGGACCGCACGGAATGACCGCACCGGAAACCAGCAACGGCACGCGAGGTGCCCCGACGAGCATGTCCGGGCGATCCAGCTTGGCGACAACGCTGATGCCCGCGCTGACCGTGGCGGTTTCCTTGCTCGGGCTTTGCCTGCTGTGGAGCCTTGCGGCGAGTGTCTGGCGGAGCCGTGCCCTCCCGGGGCCGGGACAGGTCTGGCAGGTGCTCCTCAGGGAGGCTGCGAGCGGCGACCTCTTCTATCATCTCGGCGCGACCCTCGGCCGGGTCGCCGCGGCATATATCGTCGCGATGATCATAGGATCGGTCATCGGCGTTTTGCTCGGCAGCTATCGTCGCGCCGACCGCTTTTTCAACCCATGGGTAATTCTGTTCCTCAACATCCCGGCGCTGGTGGTCATCGTCCTCGGCTACATCTGGTTCGGCCTCAACGAGGCGGCGGCGATCGGCGCGGTGGCGGTGAACAAAATCCCGAATGTCGTGGTGACGATGCGTGAGGGCGCCAGGGCGCTTGATCCGAGCTACGCCGAAATGGCCACTGTCTATCGCTTCGGTCCTCTCGATCGCATCCGCCACATCCTGCTGCCGCAATTGCAACCCTATCTTGCCGCCGCGTCACGATCCGGCATCGCCCTCATCTGGAAGATCGTCCTGGTCGTCGAACTGCTCGGCCGGTCGAACGGCGTCGGCTTCCAGATCCATCTCTATTTCCAGCTCTTCGACGTCGCCGCCATTCTTGCCTACACACTGGCTTTCGTGGCGGTGATGCTCGTCATCGAACTTCTTCTGGTGCAACCCGTTGAACGACATGCAACCCGTTGGCGCCGTCGTCCCGCTTAGGGTCGATATCGCTGAAAAGACTTTCAGGTCCGCGCAAGGCGTCTCGATCACGGCGCTTCAGGACCTTTCCTTCGAGGTCCGGCAAGGCGAATTCGCCTGCTTGCTGGGACCGTCGGGCTGCGGCAAAACCACGACGCTGCGTATCCTGCTTGGGTTGGACAAGGATTTTTCCGGATCCTTCCAGTTGCCGCAAGGAGGCTCCAACCGCATTGCGGCCGTGTTCCAGGAGCCGATCTTGCTGCCGTGGCGAACGGTGGAGCAGAATGTCAGGCTGGCCTTGCCGAAAAGCTTGAGAACGAAGAACCTCGACGGTCTGTTTGAAACTCTCGGCCTCGCCGGCATGCGCTCGCTCTATCCTGCGGAACTGTCGCTCGGCCTTGCGCGCAGGGCAGCACTTGCCAGGGCCTTCGCTACCGAGCCGGCGATGCTTGTCCTGGACGAACCGTTTGTCTCGCTCGACCACCAGACCGCCGAGCGGCTTCGTCACCTGCTTCTGTCGGTGTGGTCGGCACGGCCTACGACCGCCTTAATGATAACGCACGATCTGCGCGAGGCGCTGATGCTGTCGGATCGCATCATCGTGCTCGCGCCGCGACCAGCACATGTGCTGGGCGTGTTCGACGTGCGGTTGCCTCGGCAACATCGCAATTCACAGGTGATGAGCGACCTTCTGCGGTCGTTCCGGCAAAGGTTCCCGGGCGTCACCTGAACGCCCTGATGGCGAATGCATATCGGAGGACCCCATGTCGATTGATCGGCTACGACGCAGGGTTGTGAGTGGGTTTGCCTGCACCGCCGTCAGTGCTGCCTTGCTGCCGTGCTGCCTCGGACGAGCCGCCTTGGCCGCGGCCGGCGGCCTGCGGTTCTCGGTCCGCCAAATCGCCGACGGCGTCTTCGCCTTCCAGGGCGTGGATGAATTGATGACTACAACCAACGACGGTGCGATCTGCAATCTGGGGGTCGTCGTCGGCACCGATGCAGTTGCCGTCGTCGACAGTGGCGGCAGCCTGACCGAGGCGCACGCCTTGCTCGCCGCGATCGGAAAGATAACCGCAAAACCGGTTCGCTTCCTGATCAACACCCACATGCATCCCGATCACATTTTCGGCAATGCGGCATTCCGGGAGATCGGCGCGACCATTGTTGGCCATCGCAATTTGCCGCGTGCCCTCGAGGCGCGTGGTGCGTTCTATCTGCACAATTATCGCGAACAGGTCGGCGAAGCGCTTATGAACGGAGTCGAGATCGTTTCGCCGGCGATGCTGGTCGATGATCGCCTGGAACTCGATCTCGGGGGGCGCATGCTCGAACTGCGGGCATGGAAGGCTGCGCACACCGACAACGACCTGACCGTCTTCGACCCCGAGACCAGCACGCTCTTTGCCGGCGATCTCGTGTTCATGGGCTCCTTGCCGACGCTCGACGGATCGCTGCTTGGCTGGCTCCGCCAGATGGATGCGCTCGCCGCGATCAGCGCCGCGCGCGTCGTTCCGGGTCATGGTCCGGTGCCGGCCGACTGGCCGCAGGCGCTGTCAGGAGAACGGCGCTATTTCGAGATTCTGGCGCGCGATATCCGCAAGGCGATCGCCGACGGGACGCCGCTCCGAGAGGCCGTCAAAACCGCCGCCGGAAGCGAACGGGGCAAATGGCACCTGTTCGACGACTACAATGAGCGCAACGCAACGGCTGCTTTTGCTGAACTCGAATGGGAATAGACCACACCGACATGCGCCAGAGATCATGAAGTGGGGCGATTTGCCAACGCGTCGTCAAAGGCATATTCTAAACGCCAGCCTGGGCACCACCTCTGTTGCATTGGTGGAGGCATCGAAATGCAAAATCACGCTTACGCGAGCAGGCAGTTCGCCTTGTCGCTTGCACCATTCTTGGCCGCAATCATCTTGACCATCGGTACGCTGTTCGGCGTCTCCTCAGCCGCCAACGCACAGCAAACAACGGCTTCTTCGGAGAAGATCTGGGAAGACTTGAAAGGCGACGTGTTCGGCGACCGAGCTATTCTGGTCGATACCGGCGTGGTCAGGATCGAAGCGCCAAAGCGGGCGCAAGATGCCGCCATCGTGCCTGTCGACATCTATGTCGACCCAGCCAAGGCGCCGGACGGCATCAAATCCGTGACCTTGATCATCGACGCCAATCCTGCGCCGGTGGCGGCAACGTTCCAGATCGGCAAGGACGCCGGGGTGACACATCTGTCGACACGCGTGCGCGTCAACGATTATTCCTATTTGCGTGCCATAGCGGAGACTCAAGGCGGCCAACTCCACATGGCTCAGACCTTCGTCAAGGCGTCAGGCGGCTGCTCCGCCCCTGCGGTCAAGAACCAGGACGAGGCCATGGCGACGATGGGGCAGATGAAGTTGCGCCAGTTCCCACCCCAAGAGACGATGAGCAAGGCAGAGGAGTTGCAGTTGATGATCCGCCACCCGAACAATTCGGGCCTGCAGCGGGATCCACTGACCCAGTATTTCATTCCCGCGCATTTTGTTCAGAAGCTGTCGATCTCGCAGGCCGGCCGGCCGATCCTCTCGATGGAAGGTGGAATATCGATTTCGGAAGACCCCAATTTCCGATTCGATTTCACGGCGCACGGCAATGGTGAAATCCAGGTCGAAGCGATCGACACGGATGGCAAGGTATTCCGCAATCAGTGGCCGCTGGAGAAAACGGGGCTCTGAAGTCTCGAAATACGGTATGCCGCACTGCCACCGCGATGGGCACGCTTGATCTTTAGAAGCAACGCACGTCGGCTTCAGACTGCGCACGCTTCAGCTCTGTACGGGCTGCCTTCGCCGGTGCGCTTTCCCGAAACAGCCCCGCGTTTTCCCCCGTCGTCAAAGACATGCTCTTGAAGGTCTCGGCCGTCTCATAGTGGTCGTAGGGAAGGATCGAGGCGATGACGTCGATCGAGCAGGAACAGCTTTCCAGCGCCTGACGCGTCTGGCCGTTCGTTCGCATGCAGCCGAGCACGTAGTCGACAACCGTTACTGTGGGATAGTCTCCCGCAGCACCTGCCGGGTTTGCGATGGCCAGTGTCGCGGTGAAGAGCAGCGGCAAGGTCGAGAATCCAACATATCTGATCATGAGAAACCTCCGGTTGGTCCGGGTTCGATGCGCCCGGACGAGATCGGCGTGCCAGTTGGCAACGCGCCGTAAAGCCAGTCAAGCACCCATGGGTTCCGTATACGACCAAAGGAGGAAAGGGCTGTCCACGAGCGATAGCTATGGATGACGACTTGATCACCGGCTCCGCGCCCAGGCTCCTACGACCGCTTCGCATCTCGCTCAATACCGGGCAACGGCGAGACTTTTTACATGCCATCCAAGATGGGCAGTGATAAACATTAGCAAATAACCCTGGTGTATATTAAAATCAAAAGATCGCCCGTAAGACTATCTTAATACCGTTCTCGGTCTCCACGGAGGCGTAAAACACTTCATATTAAGTTTGTAGTTCTGTTCATTTCTACATATTGCAGTGCATCATTTAGAATATTGCGGTGCAACAATGCACTAGGCCTTTTTTGCTTGCCTAGCCTTTTGGGATGACATAGCCTTTCCCTGTTTCCGGCTTCAAGGGCGTCACCGTCATTAGGGAGCGGCGACAGTCTTTCGTAGGCCAAAGTGAGGTGGGCAGTAACGGTGCCCTCTGCACATCTGGCTTAGGTCGTGACACGCTGCCGGAAATATTTCCCCCCCGTGAATCGCTTGGGCGAGCCCTTGTGGGCCTGACAGTCGATTCATCACTGTGAACCCCGGGAGGAATTCGGATGCGTGTACTTACGAAAGCTACGTATATTCTAACCACTGCGGCGTTTCTGTCGCTCGGCGCGGCCTATACGGCGTCGGCCAACGAGGATCTTGCAAAGCTCGCTTCGGATGCGAAGAACTGGGCGATGCAGACGGGTGACTACGCCAACACCCGCTATTCCAAACTCAACCAGATTACTGCGGATAATGTGAAGAACCTGCAGGTCAAATGGACCTTTTCCACCGGCGTGCTGCGCGGGCATGAGGGTGGACCGCTGATCATCGGCGATGTGATGTATGTCCATACGCCCTTCCCAAACAATGTCTTTGCGCTCGACCTCAAGAATGACGGGAAGATCCTCTGGAAATACGAGCCCAAGCAGGATCCGAATGTCATTCCGATCATGTGTTGCGATACGGTCAATCGCGGTGTTGCCTATGGTGACGGCAAGATCATTCTCAATCAGGCCGACACCACGGTCGTCGCCCTCGATGCAAAGACCGGCAAGGTCGTCTGGTCGGTCAAGAATGGCGACATGACCGACGGCGGCAAAGGCGAATCCGGCACGGCTGCCCCCGTCGTGGTCAAGGATAAGGTACTCATCGGCGTGTCCGGCGCCGAATTCGGCGTTCGCGGCTGGCTGGCCGCCTACAATCTGAAAGACGGCAAACTTGCCTGGAAAGCCTATTCGGAAGGTCCCGACGCCGACACCCTGATCGATCCCGAGAAAACCACCCAGCTGGGCAAGCCGGTAGGCAAGGATTCCGGCACCAACACCTGGGAAGGCGAGCAATGGAAGACAGGCGGCGGCACGACATGGGGATGGTATTCCTATGATCCCAAGCTGAACCTGGTCTACTACGGCACCGGCAATCCCTCGACATGGAACCCGGTCCAACGGCCTGGCGACAACCGCTGGTCAATGACGATCATGGCCCGCGATGCCGATACCGGTGTTGCCAAATGGCTCTACCAGATGACCCCGCATGACGAATGGGACTATGACGGCATCAACGAGATGATCCTCGTCGACGGCATGGAGGTCAATGGCGCCAAACACGACGTGCTGGTGCATTTCGATCGTAATGGTTTCGCCTACACCATGGATCGCGCCACCGGCGAGCTTCTCGTCGCCAAGAAATACGATCCAGCGGTGAACTGGGCGACGGAAGTCGTCATGGACCCAAAGAGCGAACAGTATGGTCGCCCGCAGGTCGTGGCGAAATATTCGACCCAGCAGAACGGCGAAGACACCAACTCGACGGGTATTTGCCCAGCGGCGCTTGGAACGAAGGATCAACAGCCAGCTGCCTATTCGCCGAAAACCGGCCTGTTCTATGTTCCGACCAACCATGTCTGCATGGACTATGAGCCGTACAAGGTAAGCTACACCGCCGGTCAGCCTTATGTTGGCGCCACAGTGTCGATGTACCCGGCACCTGGCGGCGACGGCAGCATGGGCAACTTCATTGCCTGGGATGCGGCCAAGGGCGAGATCGTCTGGTCGAAGCCTGAGAAGTTCTCCGTGTGGTCGGGCGCGTTGGCGACAGATGGCGACGTCGTCTTCTACGGCACGCTCGAAGGCTACATCAAGGCGGTCGATAAGGACGGCAAGGAACTTTACAAGTTCAAGACCCCGTCCGGCATCATCGGCAACATCACCACGTACGAGCATGACGGCAAGCAGTACATCGCCGTTCTGTCCGGCGTCGGTGGGTGGGCAGGTATCGGTCTGGCAGGCGGTCTGCTTTCGCCTGACAACGCTGCTGCCTGGCATGGCGCCGTCGATCAGGGCCGTGCGCAAGGCGATCAGTCCGCGGTCGTTGGTACCGCTGGCCTGGGTGCCGTCGGCGGCTACGCGGCACTTGCGGACTATACGACGCTGGGCGGTCAGCTCACCGTCTTCGGTCTCCCGGACTGACGGGCGGGGAACCTTAAGCACGCCTCAGGTCTTGTTGGACCGGAGGTTTGAAAAACGAGAGCCCGGATCATCCGAAACCATGGCCGGGCTCTCGATGCGGTTGCACCCCCGACACACCGATCAATGCCGGCCACGGCAGCAAAACCGTGTCCACGGCAAATGAAGGAAGCGTTTGAATGTCCGTTCGCATTGTAATTTCGGCTTTCGTCCTGGCTCTGCTGCCTCTGGCAAGCTCAGGCGTGGCGTGGGCCGAGGACAGCATGGAAAAAGCCAAGGCGGTGAAGCAAGAAGGCGGCAAGTATTTGGATGCGGATGGAAATCCGACCTACAAGATCGAGAACGGAACCGTCGACTGGTACACGTTCAGCGGCTACCGCCGGTATCACTCCGATTGCCATGTCTGTCACGGACAGGATGCGACAGGTTCGAGCTACGCGCCGGCCCTGGTCAACAGCTTGAAAACCATGGACTACGCCACGTTCCTCTCGATCGTCGCCGAGGGCCGCAAGAATGTCGGCGGCGGCAAGGAAAACGTCATGCCTGCCTTTGGCGACAACAAGAACGTCTATTGCTACCTGGACGATCTCTATGTCTACCTGCGCGCGCGCGCCGATGGTGCGGCGCCACGCGGCAGGCCGCCCAAGCACGAAGACAAGCCGCAGGCGGCGAAGGATGCCGAAGCATCCTGCATGGGCGGATGACATGAACGGCTGCGGTGCATTGAAGCTGCGCGTCGTTCTGCCGATTCTCGGCGCACTGGCCTTGTTGCCATCGAACGCGCAGGCGCAAGGCGCCGGCCTCGGCGCGGCGGGAGAACTGGTCGATCCCGACATTCTGCGCGTCTGCGCCGATCCTTCGAATATGCCCTTCACCGACAAGAGCGGCGAAGGCTTCGAAAACAAACTCGCCGAACTGGTAGCCGCGAAAACCGGACGGAAGTCCGTCGCCTATACCTGGTTTCCACTTGTCACCGGCTTCGTTCGCAACACGCTGGGAGCGAACCGATGCGACATCATCATGGGCTATGCCCAAGGCGATGAACTGGTGCAGAACACCAACGCCTATTATCGCTCCACATATGTGCTGGTCTACCCGAAGGGCAACGATATGGAGGGCGTCGAAACGATCGAGGATCCCAAACTCACGGGCAAGACGATCGGGGTTGTCGAGCGCACGCCGCCAACCGCCAACATGGCCGCCAACAAGCTTCTGCGGACCGCCAAGATCTATCCGCTTGCGGTGGATACGCGTGTCACCCCCTCCATGGGGGAGGTCATGATCAAGGACATGCTGGCCCACAAGATCGACGCGGCGGTCCTGTGGGGACCGATGGCAGGCTACTATGCCAAGCAACTTGGAGCCGATGTGGCGATTGTTCCGCTGGTAAAGGAAAAAACCGGCTCGCGCATGTCCTACCGCATCACCATGGGCGTACGTCCGTCCGACCAGGAATGGAAGCGGACGCTCAACCGGGTGATCAGGGAAAACCAGGCGGAGATCAACAGGCTCCTGCTGAGTTACAACGTGCCGCTGATCGATGAACACGACAATCCGATCACCCAATGAAGGGAAAGGAGGCTGTTTTTTTGCTGGTCGCTGCGAGCCTTATGGGTCTGGCCGAACCGACGCGGGCTGGCGAGATCGCCGAACCCAGGGGGTACCGGATGGACGACTATCGGGCGCCGGTGCCGCCGACGCTGCAAGGCGCCAGGGTGGTGACGACGGCGGAAGCTGAAGCGCTGTGGCGAGCGAAGAAAGCAGTCTTCTTCGACGTGATGCCGAACACGCCCAAGCCGACCAATTTGCCGGCAGGAACGATATGGAGAGACAAGGTTAGAAAGGACATTCCAGGCAGTACATGGCTGGCCAACGTGGGATACGGCGCTATTTCGCAAGAGACCACCAGCTATTTTCGCCAAGGCCTCGAAGCCAAGGCCGGCACGGACAAATCGCGAGCGATTCTGTTCTATTGCATGACGAATTGCTGGATGTCCTGGAATGCCGCCAAACGGGCGATCGAGTGGGGCTACAGTTCGGTAATCTGGTATCCACTCGGCGCTGATGGGTGGGAAGGTGCAAATCTTCCGCTGGAGGTGAAAAGACCATATGAAACGAGCAATTGAAGGAAGGTTTTGCTATTATTCCCGGTAGTTTTGCTTTTCGATTTTTCAAAACCTACTTTTTCGTTTGTCCATTTTGAGACGTGATGGACGAGCCATTGCTTCGGTGCCCTGCAATGGTTGGCTAACAACAGGGATCGGTCCCTTCGGACTGGTATAAGAGGAGAAATGTCATGAAGAAAAACTGGAAAAAACCGACCATGTGCCAGGTTGCTGCGGGCATGGAAATTTCTCGGTATCTGCCTGCCGAAATTACTCCCAAGAGGTAGGCCGCAGAGGTGCGTGTCCCTGGCAACAGGGGCACGCATCCCCGCAAGGGTTTTGGCGAAAGGTTTTGACGCGTGTAGGGCGCGCGCGGCACTTTTCAGGGCTGCAAATTGCCTGCTGGTCAGAGAAGCCGCGGGGCGGGCGTTTTCATGCATTTGAGGATCATCGGATCGGCGGCAGGCGGCGGCTTTCCGCAATGGAATTGTAATTATCGTCTCAGTCGTGCGGCCCGCTCCGGGATGGCTGGCGTGCATTCACGAACCCAATCAAGTGTCATCGCTTCGACGGATGGCGTCGGCTGGGTTCTTTTCAATGCCTCACCCGACATTCGCCAGCAGATCGCGGCAACGCCAGAGTTGCAACCTGCGCGCGACGCGCCGCTGCGTTCGACGCCTATCCGCGCGGTGGTGCTGACCAATGCCGATGTCGATCATATCGCCGGACTGCTCAGCCTGCGCGAGCGGCAGCCTTTCGCCATCTATGCAACGGCGCAGGTTCTGGCGACGCTGGAGGCGAATTCGATTTTCAACGTTCTCGATCCGGCGGTCGTGCCGCGGCGCATCCTGCCGACAGCGAAAGAATTGGTCATCTGCGATGCGGAAGGCAGCGAGACCGGCGTGATGATCGAGAGCTTTCCGGTGCCTGGAAAGATAGCACTCTATCTGGAGGACAAAGACCATCCGGATGCCAATTTCAGCTCCGACGCCGGTGACACGATTGGAGTCCGAATTGCGGGTATCGGCAGCCGCGATTCTGTCTTCTACATCCCGGGCTGCGCGCGCATCGATGCGACGCTGCGCGCGCGTCTTTGCGATGCAGCCTGTCTTCTGTTCGACGGCACTGTCTACACCGACGACGAGATGATCGTCGCCGGCGTCGGTCAGAAAACCGGCGCGCGCATGGGGCATCTGGCGATTTCGGGAGACGCGGGTTCGATCGCCAGCCTGGCCGATGTGAGGCTGGGCCGCCGCGTCTTCGTCCATATCAACAACACCAATCCGATCCTTGACGAGAATTCGGCCGAACACGCGGCGGTCAAGGCGGCAGGCTGGGAAGTCGCAGGCGACGGCATGGAGATGGAATTTTGAACGATTTCCGCGATGCGGCCAAAGGCGGCCTGTCCACGAGCGATCTCGAAGCCGTGCTGAGGCAGGTCGGCGCCGAGCGCTACCACAATCATCATCCCTTCCATCACAGGATGACCAGCGGCGCGCTGTCGAAGGCCGAGATGAAGGCCTGGGCGCTGAACCGTTATTGCTACCAGGCTGTCATCCCGCGCAAGGATGCCATGATCCTCGCACATGCCGAGGATCCGGCGTTTCGCGCCGCCTGGCGCAAACGTATCGAAGACCATGATGGCGAGGACGGCTGGAGCGGCGGTATCGCGCGCTGGCTGCATCTGGCAACCTCACTCGGTCTGGACGCCGAGGCCGTGAAGAGCGAAAGGCTGGCACTGCCGGCGACACGGTTCGCCGTGGGGGCCTACCTCTCCTTTTGCACCAACCGGACGCTGTTCGAGGCGGTCGCGTCGTCGCTGACCGAGATGTTCTCACCGCTTATCATCGGCGAGCGCGTACCGGCGATGCTGGCCAAATACGATTATATCACCGAGGATACGCTGGCCTATTTCAAGCAACGGCCCGAACAAGCCTCGCGCGACGCCGACTTCGCCCTCACCTACGTGCTCAGCCATGCTGATACGGCGGAACGCCAGCAGCAGGCAATAGATGCGCTGGTGTTCAAATGCGATATACTCTGGGCCATGCTTGATGCGCTTCAACACGCCTATGGCGAGCCGGGAAACATACCGCCCGGCGCCTTCCGCCCCGAGGCAGCCCCATGATGCTGCGCGAAAGAGCCTTGGTGTCGCTGCGATCGATACCCTTCCTGCCGAAGCACGTGCGCATACAGTACGATTCCGTGCGGCAGGCGTTCGCCGTGCTTTCACCGGAGAGAATATTCTGGCCGAACGATATCAGCCTCGACATATTGCGGCGCTGCGACGGACGGTCCACGGTCGGCGAAATCATCGCCGGCCTTGCCACGGATTATGAGGCCGAGGAGGAGGCCGTGGCGGCCGACGTCATCGCCTTCCTGCAAGAGTGGTCGGACAAGCTGCTGGTGAAGCTATGAACACGCCCCTCCTCCCTCCTATCGGCATGCTGGCGGAACTGACACATCGCTGCCCGCTGCAATGTCCTTATTGCTCCAACCCGCTCGAATTGCAGAAGGCCAATCGCGAACTCGACACACAGACCTGGCTCAGCCTGTTCTCGGAGGCCGCCGATCTCGGTGTTCTGCAGGTGCATCTGTCAGGCGGTGAGCCGACGCTGCGCCGCGACCTCGAGCAATTGATCGCCGGACTTTCAGCGCGCGGCGTCTATACAAATCTGATTACCGCGGGCGTCGGCATCGCCGAAGGCCGCATCGAAGCATTTGCCGAAGCCGGGCTCGACCATCTGCAATTGAGCTTTCAGGGCGCACGGCCTGAGACCACCGAACGCATCGGCAACCACAAAGGCAGCCACGACAAGAAGCTGGAGACGGCACGCCGCGCGCGAGCTGCCGGCTTGCCTCTCACCATCAACGCGCCGATCCATCGCCATAACATCGAGGAGGTACCGGGGTTCATCGATCTTGCCCTTTCGCTGGACGCGGAGAGGCTCGAGATCGCCAACGTCCAGTACGCTGGCTGGGCTTTGATCAATCGCGATCAGCTGATGCCCGAGCGTGCAGCAGTCGACCGGCAGGCGGAAATCGTTGCGGAAGCACGCGAGCGGCTGGCCGGCATTATCAACATCGATTTCGTGACACCGGATTATTTCGCCATCTACCCCAAACCGTGCATGGGTGGCTGGGCGCGTGACGCGTTCATGGTGGCGCCTGACGGCACCGTGCTGCCGTGCCATGCCGCGCAGACGATCCCGTCGCTCAGCTTCGAGCGTTTCAAACCACACACCCTCTCCTCGATCTGGGCCGATTCGCCGGCGTTCAATGCCTTCCGCGGCACGGACTGGATGCAGGAACCCTGTCGCGGCTGTGAACGACGCGAGATCGACTGGGGCGGTTGCCGCTGCCAGGCGATGGTGATCGCCGGCGATGCCGCCGCAACGGATCCGGCTTGCGCGAAGTCGCCGATCCACGCGCGCATGGCGATGCTGATCGACGAAGCCAAGCGTACCGCGACAGTTCCTTCGGAGGACGAACCATTCACCTACCGGCGTATCGGCGTCGTGACCGAGCCCGCCTGACAGGTTCTTTCATTCCGCCGTATTCTCGCGCTCGCGCACTGCGTCGGCGAAAGCCAGGGCATCGCGATTGATCCCGACATTGTGCACACGAAAAATCGAAGCACCCTTCAACCGCAGGATGACGCTGGTTGCAGCTGTGCCAACGTCCCGCCCTTCGTCGCTGTCGCCGACCAGGTGATGGGCAAGCCGCTTGCGCGAGGTGCCGACGAGCCATGGAAAACCAAGAGCGCGCAGTTCGCCGAAGCGAGCCATGAGTTCAAGGTTCTCCTCTCCGCTCTTGGCGAAAGCGAAGCCTGGGTCCAGCACGATGCAGTCGTCCGGAATGCCGGCGTTGCGAGCGATCTCCAGCGATCTGTTCAGAAACAGGAACTGGTCGGCGATTACATCGGCCAATTTTTCCCGGTCGCGCCCGGTGTGCATGATGACGAGGCCAGCGCCGGCTTCCGCTGCGACGTGCGCAATGTCGGGTTCGCGCTGCAGGCCGTGTACGTCGTTGACGATATGTGCACCCGCCGCGACCGCGAGACGCGCCGTCTCGGCCCGATAGGTGTCAACCGAAACGATGCAGTCGCCGTCCGACGACAGCGCCTCGATGATCGGGAGGATACGCGATTGTTCCTCAAGCGCCGAAACGCTGCCGGCGCCGGGCCTGGTGGACTCACCCCCGACATCAATGATCGCCGCGCCCTCGCCGATCATACGCCGTGCCTGTTCGAGTGCCCGCTCCGGCCGATCGAATTCTCCACCGTCGGAAAAACTGTCCGGCGTAACGTTCAAGATCCCCATCAGTAACGATCTCGCACCAAGATCGAGATACCGTCCATGAGCAAGTTGCCAACGGTTCATCGGGCGAGCGCGGCGAGCATCGACGCCACGCCTCCCTGGTGATCGCTCGGACATAGTCTGCCGGGTGCATTCTCGCGAGGGATGCTGAGCTCCATGCCACGCAATACCGCAGTTGGTGTCGTGGTCATCGTCATTGTGGAATTCGCGTCGTATTCGATCTTTCGGTCGCCCAGGCTATCATAACCCCACAGTGCGAGAAGCGAATGTTCGGGCGCCGCAGGGTGTGCGAAAGCCGCCGAGGAAGGAACCACGGAGATGGCAATGGCAATTTCGATTTTCGGCTGGTGTCGTCAGTTCGGGCCAGAGATTAACGGAGCCATCGCTGCATAGGCGTCTGCCTCAATGAGTATGGACGGATTCACTCATGCGCAATATGTATGAGGATTAAGCCTGCCGTGGCGCTCACATTTTTGCCCGCGTCGCTAAGGCAAGTAATGCTCGTTCAATGACGCTGCTAACGCCGCCCGCCTAAGTGTCGATATCAGGGGATCTGGTCAATGACCGACAACAAGTCAGACGTTACCAAGGATTGGCAAGCGACGCAGGGCCAGAAGTCCTCCGCCACGCGTCTTCGTCTTTTCGCCGCACTCTCGTGGATCGTCGCCATTGGCGGCGAAATCTACGGGATTATGCTGCTTCGCCAGAACAAATTCGATCAGGCACACCTGCCGCTGATCATCGGCCTTCTGGTCGGCATCGCGATTTTCGCAATCGCCGGCAACTTGCTGTGGAAGGCGGCGAACAGGCATGATCCGGCCCGTGCATCCGACACGGCCAGGTTCTTCTTCCAAAACCAGCTCGGCGCAATCATCACGCTGATTGCCTTTCTCCCGCTGGTTTTCCTCATCCTCACCGACAAAAACATGGACCCGCGGACCAAGAAGGTTGCCGGCGGCGTCGGCGCTGCGCTGGCCGTGCTCGCGACGGTCATGGGAATCAGCTTCAAAACCCCGTCGGTCGAACAATACACCCAGGATATGAACGCATGCGCAGCCCAGATCAAGTCGGGGCAGCCCACCACTGCCTGTTCGCCCGACGTCGCCGCTCAGGCGCAGGCGATCGCCACGGACACCGCCGCGGTGGCGGCGGCGACGCGAGACGCGAGCCACCCCGCAGGTCAGGACGTCGTCTACTGGATCGCGCCCGAAAACGGAGCCGCGAAGTCCACCGAGCCGCATGTTTTCCACCTCTGCGCAGGCGTGAGTCCGCTGAAGGACAAGACCGTGAATAGTGGCTCCGTGACGGAAGCCTACGCACAGAACGCCGTCCGCATCACGAAGCAGATCGATATGGAACAGAAGCAGTGCGGGTTCACTGCCACAACCAGCACCAACTGAACCTGGCTGCGCTCGATCGCGTCCAGCCGTTGGTCTTGTCGAGAGAGGCGCGCAAGCGCAGGTCAGTATCGACTCGCCGGAGCAACGCTATTTGCCATGGCTCAGAGCCCTAGCAGTCCGGCATGGCGTTGCTTGCCAACAGTGACGGCCCGATGTCTCGGTCGAGCGTAAAGCGCTCGCAACGCTCGCCGTCGGACTCGTCGATGAAGCTTTCGACATGTTTGAATCCAAGCTTCGCAAATATCCGCACCGAGGCAAAATTGCGCGCCGCCGCTTCGCCCGTCACCCGTTCAAGCGCCAGAGTTTCGAAAGCGTAGCGGAGAACTTCGCGCGCCGCCTCGCTGCCCAGTCCGTGCCCCCAATGCGCACGCGCGAGCACAAATCCCAATGCGGCTGCCTTGGCGTCGGTTGCGCCGAAGGACAGGGTTATTGTCCCGATCGCTTCCGAAACTCCTACTTGATCTATGGACCACTGGATCGCCGTACCGTCAGCGAAACGCTGACGCGAACGGGCGAACCATCGCTCGCCCGCGCTTATGTCGTCGGGAACAGGATCGCCGGCAAGAGAGGCGGATTCGACATCCGTCGCGCGCGCAAACCATGCCGGGATATCCCGTTTTCTCGGCGCCCGAAGCACGAGCCTTGGTGTCGTGAGCTTGGGAAATCGCACAGTTTCCATCGAAGCATTTTCCACCTGAGGCGGCGCCAATGATAGCCGGAAAGCGGCGATCATAAGCAGCCGGCAAGCCCCCCCGGAAAGCCGTCGGCAAGGCAGGCCGTCAACCCGCCAGGCGTCAGTCGCGCGATATGGAAAGTCCCGCGAGAAGCGGAGCGTACGCGGCGAGCCTGCGGGATACGAATTCCGTGAAGAGCCGCACGCGCTTCGTCTTGCGTGTCTCCCCCTGCGTGAGAAGCCAGAGCGTTCCGTACATGTGCAGGTCGGTACCCGGCACCCTCACCAGCAGGGGGTCGGCATCTCCGACGAAGCACGGCAGTGTCGTGATCCCGAGCCCTTGCCGTATCGCAACGATCTGTGCCTCGGCGTCCGTGGTCCTGAATGGAACCTCCGTGGTGCGAACCTCGCCCTCGCGAGCCCAGTCCGGAATTCCATGAATGCTTATGACGATCCACCGGACGGGATCGGGCGCGCCCGCATGCCAGGCGGCAAGTCGATCGCGGGACATATAGACGCCGCCGAACAACTCTGGCCCCTTCAGGCCGTGAAGATTGAGCGGCAGGGTTTTGCGGTCATAGACGACGCGGATCGCCACGTCGGCCTCTCGGTTGGTCAGATTTGCCAGCTCCCCGGACGACAAGACGTCCATCTCGATGTCCGGATGCAGACGCGCGAACTCGGCGAAATCAGGCATGAGCAGGTGTGTCGCAAGGGTCGGAGCCAATGTCACCCGCAGAAGCCCGCGCACGCTCTGGTCGCGCCCGAAGACGCGTGTCTCCAACTGGTGCGACGACGCTTCCATCTGGTTCGCGAGCTCGAGCACCTCCTCGCCCGCAGCCGTCAGGCGGTAGCCCGAAGGCAGCTTTTCGAACATTTGCGCCCCGAGGCGTTCCTCGAGCTGTGCAACGCGTCGTAGCACGGTCGAGTGGTTCACACTGAGGCGCTCGCCGGCAGCCCGCACCGAGCCTCCGCGCGCCACGGCCAGAAAATAGCGAACATCATCCCAGTCGATCATGGCGCGATCCCGCACCGCGCGGTGCGCTTTCCAAAGCCCGTATCCAACGCAGTCGTACAGCAGTGTGGGCGGTTATCATAGCTTATGTCGACGAGCGCGGCCCAATTCCGAACGACGGACACCGATTCGTCGCGGCTGGCGGCAGTCGTCCGACCGGATCGATTTTGCACCACCGATGTGCGCACATCCGCACTCAAAGCCTGACCCCTGCAGACTTATTTCCAGGCTCTCGGGGTTCTTCCCGAATGATCAAAGGCAGAGCCTGGAAGGAAAAGTCATGGGAAAGCTAAACGGTAAGGTTGCAGTCATCACGGGCGGCGCTACCGGCATCGGCCGCGCCGCGGCAAAGCGCTTCATCGAGGAGGGCGCCTTCGTCTTCATCTTCGGCCGCCGGCAGGAAACGCTCGACGCGGCTCTGGCCGAGCTCGGGCCCAATGCCCGCGCGGTGACGGGCTCGGTCTCGGATGAGGCCGACCTCGACCGACTCTACGCGACGGTGAAGGCCGAGCGCGGAACCCTCGACATCGTCTTCGCCAATGCCGGGGCGGGAAGCCAGCTTGCGCTCGGCGAGATCACCGCCGAGCACATCGACGAAACCTTCGACACCAATGTGAAGGGTACGATCTTCACTGTCCAGAAGGCGCTGCCGCTGATGGGCCAGGGCGGTTCGATAATCCTGACCGGATCGAGCGCCGGCACCACGGGCGCCCCGGCAATGAGCGCCTACAGCGCGAGCAAGGCGGCAGTGCGCAACCTCGCGCGGACCTGGGCGGAGGACCTGAAGGGCACCGGCATCCGGGTCAACGTGCTATCGCCCGGGGCGACCGCGACCGAACTCGCGAAGGAAGCGCTGGGCGAGGAGGGCCAGAAGGTCTTCGCCGCGATGACGCCGCTCCAGCGAATGGCCGATCCGGCGGAGATCGGGGCCGTCGCCGCCTTTCTCGCGTCGTCGGACAGCAGCTTCATGACCGCCAGCGAGGTCGCCGTCGACGGCGGCCTTGCGCAACTCTGAGGCGCCACGCCCGGCCGGCACTCCATTCAATTAACCAGCGCCGTTGAGGGCCGGGAATCGACATCAACACGGATCGGAGAAGTATTATGAGCTATGCAATTGTAGGATTCGGCAAGATAGGCCAGGCCCTCGCCCAGGCCTTCGCCCGTAAGAACATCAAGGTGGCCGTCGCGAGTCGTCGGCCGCCCGAGGCATTGGCGCCGCAGGCTCGGGCGATTGGACCCACGGTCATTGCCAAGTCGCTGCGGGATGCGCTCGAGGCCGACACAATCATCTTGGCGGTCCCGTTCTGGGAGCATCGCGAGGTCGCGAAAGCCCTGCCGAACTGGGAAGGCAAGACGGTCATCGACGCGATGAACACTTTTGGAGTTCTCCCCGAAGAGCTGGACGGTCTGCCGTCCTCCGCCTTCGTCGCGAAGGCGTTCACCGGCGCCAAGCTCGTCAAAGGGTTCAATCACCTGGCTGCGGCCACCCTGGCTGCCGATACGATCGTCGAGGGCGGCCACCGGGTCGTCTTTCTGTCTGGTGACGACGAGGACGCGACCGCCGCCGTGGCGGCCTTGGCCAAACAACTCGGGTTCGCACCCGTCAAGCTGGGAAAGCTCGACGAGGGTGGCGCGCTTGTGCACGCACGCGGCCGCACCTGGGGCCACCTCATCTTCCAGGATTTGTTCAAGAAGGAGCAGTAGTCAATCTACAACCGCGTGATCAACGCCGAGACCTGGTCGCGCGCTAACTTCTTCGAGCAGCGCGCGACCGAATATTTGAAGACCACAAGGTCGCGAAGGCTGGGGTGGGCCTAACGGCGTATAGGCGCCGTTCGAAGAGCGGGGAGCGGTCAAGCCTGCGCCATGCGGCGGCCGCAATTGGTCGTAGAGCTTTGGGCTGCGGACTGACCGATTGCGCCGGCAGCAATGCCATGCGGCGGCGCAAAAAGGCACTTGGTTGCTGGGCAACGCCCTAAAAGGGCGGAAGTACCGCGGTCACTCTAATGATCCCTGACCAGCTGCATGAAAGCCTCTATCGGACGTAGCGTTTGGCGAACCTTCAGACACGCCGCGAAGGATTGCGTGAACGGCTTGTGATCCGAGATCGAAAGCGCCGTCAAACGATCGTCCGGAAGGTACTCGGTCCTGGAAACAATACCGGCGCCAAGGCGGCTATGGCACGGTCCACGGGCGGGCCCATCGGCGCTTCACGGTTCGGCCACAGCACGATGCCATCATATTGCTTGGCGATCCACGTATCGATCACCTGGCCCATCTTGTTGTCGTCGAACTCGGCGTCGATCACCTCCAGTTCGATATTCGGATGGCGCTTGGCTTCCCAGGCGGCGGTGTCGGCGAGGCTGATCAGCCAGGGATGATTGAAGCCATGGACGACCAGGCCGATGCGATATTTCTTGCTGGCGTCGAGCACCGGACCTTCAGGCAACGGCAGATAATCCGTGAAAGGCGCCTTGATCTGCAGCTTGCTGTAAGGGCCGACGAAGCTGGCGCCCATGCCCGGCTTCCAGACGAATCCGCCGGCGAGGTCGCCGACCGGATAGACGTTGAGATAGTCCCGGAAACCGTCCTTTTCGAACAGCGCACTGACGTCGGCATTCGATATGCCCGCCTTGGCTTCGTCGGAGTATTTCTTGATCAGGCCATTGAGAACGGCGTGGACGGAGTCTTCGGCGAAGGCCGGAACTGTCGTCAGCGGTGCAGCAGCGAGAACGGAAAGCGCCGCGGCTGTCTTCAGCAGATGGCGACGTGATAATTTCAGCATTTTAGGTCTCCTCCATATTTGCTTTCAGCCCGGGATATATCCCGACAAGTTCAAGTCACTCCTCCTTCCACCAGGATGTGGACGTAGCCGTCCGACACCTTGGTTTCGTAGGTCTTCAGCCGCTCGGTAACGGGCGGTGAAAGCGGTGTGCCGGTGGGGATGTGGAACAGTCCCTGATGCAAAGGACACTCCACCGTCTGGCCGTCGATATAGCCTTCCGAAAGGAAGGCGTGGGCGTGCGTGCAAATGCCTGAAGTGGCGTAGAACTTGCCGGCAAGATTAAAGATGGCGATACATACCCCCTGGTGCTCGATGCGCGTCGCATCGTCGACAGGAAGACTGTCGGCACGGACCGCCTGGATCCACTGCCTGCTTTCTGGATTAGTCTGCGCGTCCATGCGCCTCCCCATATCCGTTTGTTTCGTTTATTTTCGTTCTCTTTCCTTCGCTCGCAAATTCATTGTGGGAATAGAGATATCGATGAACCCCATGCCGAGTGATCGACCACAGGCAAGCAATCGCCGAAAATACGGCTGCATGGCAGCCGGACGCGGCGATATGTCAGGCACGGAGATCTATCGGAGGGTTCGAACCGGTCGTGCCCGAGACAATGCGCGAAGCGCCAATCTGGTGATCAGAAACAATGCCCTCACGTCCATCGCGATGCGAACGGCCGGAGGGGCCTGCAATTCGTGCACGGAACGCTCCAAAGGAGCCGGAAACGCGAACTTGGAAGCGGGCTGCCAAGGCAGCATCAAGCCGGCAATTGGCGACGATAGTGACTTGCTAGCTCGCTTCGAGATGGAAAAATCGTCTGGGGCAGATGTACCAAAACACTGATCCCGTATGCCGAAGATCGTGGACCGTGAATGGCTCTAGCGGTAACCTTCCTTCTTCGCCCGAACGTTTCCTCGGAGATGGAGTCAGCGGGAAGCGTCATCAGAAACGTCCGTAGTCGATCACGCTGCTCTGGCTGCGCGAGCTTGCGATCGAGATATTCCACCCGCTGTTCTTCGAGCTTGGCCAGCCTCGCCTGCTCGGCACGCCGCTGGCGGGCAATCTCCACGATCCGTGCCCGCTCGTGGGTGAAGCGGAACACGCTTGTTCGTTCAGATCGCGGCGAGCGCGATCTTTCGCAAATCGTCGGCGTAGAGTTCCGGCGTTTCCCAGGCCGGAAAATGCCCGCCACGCGGAAAGACGGTGTAACTCTGCACATTGTAGAGCCGCTCGGCCCGCTCGCGCGGCGCGAGCGCCAGATCATGTGGCCACATCGCGACGGCGGTGGGGACATGCACGAAGTCATCTGCCCGCAGCGGCGGCCGCAGCCGGGCGGCATCGTAATAGTAGCGGACAGACGACCCGATCGTGTTGGTCATCCAGTAGATCATCAGGGTGTCAATCAAGGCTTCGAGGGGCCAGACAGAGAAGACGTCGCCATCGCAGTCCGTCCAGGCCCGGAATTTCTCGACAATCCACGAGGCTAGGCCAACAGGACTGTCGGCAAGCCCAAAGGCGAGAGTTTGTGGCCTCGAGCTCTGGATCGCCTGATAGCCCCCTTCCTCCCGGCTCCACAGTTGGAGGCGCTCGTCATAGTCGATCTCGGCCTTCGACAGGGGCGATGCATCTTCTGGAATCGGCTTCGGCGCGACCGCCGAGACATGGAGAGCCAGCAAACGCGCCGGATGCCGAAGCGCCATTCGCGTGGCAAGGCCGGAGCCGATGTCAGTCCCAGCCACGACGAACCGCCCATAGCCCAGCATCGTCATTAGCTTCGGATAAAGGTCGCTGGGCTCCGCCTCGTAGGGCCGGGTTGGCCTGTCCGAGTAGCCGAAGCCGGGCATGGTGGGGATCACGACATCGAATGCCGGCGTTCCCTGGGTAAGCAGCGGTGCTATACGCTGAAACTCCACGAAGCTTGACGGCCAGCCGTTCATCAGCAGTAGCGGGATCGATCCCCTTTGGCCGCTGCGAAAATGCAGAAAGTGTATGCCATGGCCGTCGACCGTCGTCCGGAAATGGGGAAGCTGGTTAAGCCGGTCTCGTCGCTGCGCCCAGTCATAGCCGTCACGCCAGAAATCGATGAACTGGTTGAGGACGCCGCGCTCGGTTCCCATGGTCCAGTCGTCAGTTACCGCGTCGGCCCAACGCGTCCGTGCGAGGCGGCTACGAAGGTCAGCGGCCTGGTCCGCATCATAGGGAATCTGGAAGGGAGTGATCATGATCGATTCCTTGGCTGTAGTGCAGCGGAGGGCTGATGTCGGTGGTTCAGCCGATATCGACGTTCATGGCGAAGTCCCAGGTGCCGGCGCCGTTTTTGGCGAGGCCAATCATCATCAAACCGAGCGCCTCCAACGTCTGGGCCATGTGCAAGCCGCCCACGTCGAGCGGACGCAGCCCGAGACTTTCGAGAAACGTCGAGACGCGCGCTTTCGCCTCCGCATCGTCGGCTGCGATGAACGCGTCGAGGCGTCCGCCCTTCGCAAGCACGTGACCAAAGATCGTGTTGAATGCCTTCACAACATGCGCGCCGGCGGGGAGGCCCTTTGCGGTCTCCTGCGCGCCGGAACTGCCGTGGGGCGTGACGAGGCCCGAGAGGTCGGGGGCAACCGGGTTGGCGATGTCGACGATCACCTTGCCATCGAGCGCTTTCCCAAAGTCGGCTACCGCCGCCGCGGCACCGCTGTACGGCACGGCGAGGATGACGATGTCGCCCGCGGGGGCGGCGCCGTATGTCCCGGTGGTCGCTCCGACTCCAAGTTGGTCGACGAGCACCCGCGCCTTGGCGGGGTCGCGGCTGACAACCTCGACGGTATGTCCGGCCTTGGCGGCACGGCCCGCGATCGCGGCGGCCATGGCTCCTGAGCCGATGATGCTGATAGTGCTCATGTGTTGTCTCCTTGTGAGTTGGGTGGACGGATCACGGGATCGCGATACGATCCGCCGGGAAGTAATGGCCGTTGTCGAGGTCCTCGAGCAGGCCCGGCTGAGCTGGCTCCCAGCCGAGCGTCTGGCGGGTGATGGCGTTGGACGCCGGAAGGTCCAGCGTGACCAAGTTCGCGAGAAAGCCGAAGAAGCCCGGCAACATCAGTACGTCCGCAGGGATGGGCACAGCAGGCATGCCCATACGGCTGCCAATGGCCTCAGCGATCTCGCGGAACCGGATGCCCTCGCCCTCAATCCCGTGCCAATATTTGCCAGCCGGCCCCTTCTCCAGCGCCAGGCGGAACAGGGAGGCCAGGTCGCGGGCATGCACAGCCGGCCAGAGGTTCGCGCCGTCTCCGGGGTAACCGATTACGCCCTTCTCCTTCGCGAGACCGATCAGCAGCTGGAGGAAGCCGGCATCGGTCGTGCTGTGCGCGATGGGAGGAATTCGGACGACCGAAGACCGCACGCCCCGTCCCGCTAAGCCGATCACGGCGAGTTCCACGGCGTTGCGAACCCGCAGGGTGCCCTTGTATGCTTCGCCGCCGGGAAGAGCCGGATCTTCCTCGGTGGCTGGCCGGCCCAGGCCTTCCCACCCCGGCGAGCCGATGCTCCCTGAGACGACGAGCGGCTTTCCGGTCCCCGCCAGCGCCTCGCCGTAGGCGAGCATGATCTGGAGCTCCGCGGCTGCCACGGCGTCGATCCCGCCGGAGGGCAGCAGGTCTTGCCGGTGCGCGACGTGGATGACGCCGTCGGACTCCGCCGCCGCGACCTTGAGCCCATCGAGGTCGGTGATATCCCCGCGACGTACCTTGGCGCCGAGTGCCGATACCGCAGTCGCGGACGTGTCCGACCGGGCCAGGCCAATGACCTCATGTCCGGCCGCGATGAGCTCGGGGATGACATACGAACCGATATGGCCGGTCCCGCCGGTAACGAAAACGCGCATGCTGCTGCTCCTTGGGTAATGTGATGCGAGACGTGGTGCCGCGGGCTCAGCCGAGGAGGCTGACGCGGATTGAGAAGTTGGTGTGTTTGACGGAGTGGGTCATGAGGCCCAGCCACAGCATGCAGGCGTGCTCCAGCGTTCGGGCCATAATCAGCCGCCCGGTATCCATCGGACGTAGTCCGAGGCTGTCGATGAACGCCGAGACGCGCGCCTTCGCTTGAGAGTCGTCCCCGGCGATGAACACGTCCAATGGATGGCCCCCGATTGGACCGGCAGCCAAGACCCGGGCGTTCTGGGTGTTGAACGCCTTGACGATAGTGGCATTGGCAGGAGCAACCTTGGCGATCTCCTGCGCGCCGAAACTGTCTTCAGGAGTCAAGAAACCCGTGAAGTCGGATTTGATGGGGTTGGTGATGTCGACAATGAGCTTGCCTGCCAGCTTTTCGCCGTACTGCTTCACCACGTCGAGAACGGCCGAATAGGGAACCGCCAGGATGACAATGTCCCCGACCGGAGCGGCGCCAAACGTTCCGGTCGTCGCGCCGGCTCCGACCTGCTCGGCCAGCGCCCGCGACTTGGCACTGTCGCGGCTCATCACCTCGACGGTGTGTCCGGCCTTGGCGGCAAGGTCGCCGATCGCTGCGGTCATACCGCCTGACCCGATGATGCTGATAGTGCTCATGTTCATTTTCCTTGCGGGGCGGGCAGCGCCTTTGTTGCCATTTGTGCAGACGCACTCTATTTAGTGGTTCACCGATCCGCTTAGTAACTGGATCATCGATCCACATATACGGATCACTGATCCGCTTATCAAGGCATCTCATGCGAGCCGACGCAAAAAAAAATTACAGCCATATCCTCGCGGTCGCGCGTGACGTCGTCGCCGAGCACGGTATCAATGCGTCCATGCGCGATATCGCCCGTCGGGCCGAGGTCGGGTTAGCCACGCTGCTTCGTCATTTCCCGACGCGAGAAGCCCTGTTCGAGGCGCTGCTGTGTACGAATCTGGACGCACTGACTCAGAGGGCAGATGAACTCGAAACCTCGGATTCGCCTGACGAAGCGCTCATCTCCTGGTTCCAGGAGTGGTTGGCGTTCGCCCAAAGCTATAGGGGCGTCGTCGCCATGATGGCCGCCGCCCACACGAATCCGAACTCCGCTCTTTACGCTTCATGCGCAGCGGTGCACTCGGCGAGCGCGCGACTGCTGCTCCGCGCACAGGCCGAAGGCGCGGCGCGGCCCGACATGAATGGGGATGACCTGTTCGCCCTGATGACGGCGCTCGGCTGGGCGGTCGACCAACCCTCATTCGCGCCGCGGGCCGATCATCTCTTTCGCATCATTACGGGCGCCATCCTGGCGAACCCGTCGACCGGATCGGCTTCTGCTGCGCTCGACCGTCAAAACTAAGTATTCATCATACTGCTGACGAGAGGCGGAGCACTTCATCGTTTGCTTCCAAGCATCACCTCGGCCGCACGCATCGGATAGTGCTCGATCCGATGCGTGCATCGTGTCCCTGCCGGTGGGGACGTCATGTTCATCAGTCAAACTTGACCAGGTCCTTGAAGACCAGCCGGCCCCAGTTGTTCCTGCGCGCCTGCACGAGCAGTCGCCTTCGGAAAGCCCGCCTAGCTTTATCGGCGCAAAGCCGAGATTTTCCGCGAGCGTACCAATCTGCGCCGCGGCGTCTTCATCATCGCTCGCCAGGAATATGACTCTCCTGCCGCCCTTTACGGCCGGATTCTGGTCAAGGATGGCAGCGATCAAATGATTGAAACCCTTGACCAGTTTGCACCTGAGAAGGCCTGCTCAATGAACTTGGAAGACGGCTGTCAGAGTTGGGCTAGGCCGCCGTCGACCGCTACCTCGCTGTCATGAAGCTGCTGTCCGATGAGGCGAGGAAGGGTGCCGCCGCCCCGAGCTCTGCCGGATCGCCCATGCGCTGAAACGCAGTCATTGAGCCGTAAGCCTTCAAGCCGTCCTCTCCGAGCGCTTCGGTCGCGAGTTCGGTCGCGATGCAAGCGGGAATAGCTGCAAAGTCCAAGCTGAAACGTGAGTGTACCGCTTCTCAGGCCGCATACGGAACGGCCGGTTTCGGAATCGCCGTGCACACTCCTGACCGACGACAATGGGGCTGCCGGCTTGCGAGTTGAGCCGCCTCTCCTTAGGGCCGCCATCTGTCAGGTTACGATCACCAGAAGGCGCAAGCGAACAGAGTGATTGAAAAGGAACTCGATTTGCTGTCGCGAACGAACTCGGTCGCCTCGCGCGCCAATTTGCTGTCCGGGATCTTGATCCTGGAAATCACGTTACCATTCATTATTCTGCTCCATCAATTCTCGAGAACGGCCTGGGGCGTATTCCGAAAGCTGATGGCCATTCGGTTGTAGCTGTTCATCAGGCTGATCGCGATCGTCAGGTCGACGAGCTGCTTTTCATCGAAGACGGCACGCACGGCTTCATAGGCGGCGTCCGGAACCCCGGTCTGTGCAACATTGGTCACGCTCTCGGCCCAGCGAAGCGCGGCGCGCTCTCTCTCGCTGAACAGGCTGCCGCCTTCCTGCCAGGCTTGCACCAGCGCGATCTTCTCGATCTTCACGCCCTTCTTGACGAGGTCACGCGTGTGCATGTCAAGGCAATAGGCGCAGTTGTTGATCTGGGAGACCCGCAGATAGACGAGCTCGACCAGTTCGGCAGGCAAGCCGCTCTGGAGAACATAGCCGTAGACGGTGCCGAGCGCCTTGGCGCCGCTCGGGGCGATCTGGTTGTAGTCGAGCCTCTTGGCCATCGTTCCGATCCGTTCAATTGAGGGGAGTAGTGAGGGCCTTGTCGTCGGAATCGACGACGAAGACCGCAAGCAGCTTCGCTGGCCTGGTCTTGCTGGCGTTGCGGCTGACCGAATGGGTTGCGTTGGGCAGCTCCGACCAACTCTCGCCCGCTTTGTAGATGCGGGTCTCGCCATCGTTCACCTTGGACTCGATCTCGCCCGAGACGACATAGGCGAAGATAAAGGCGGACCTGGCATGCCGGTGCGGCTGCGAAGCGGCGCCCGGCGCATAATCGACCTCGACGACGACCATCGATTTGCCGGGGATGTTGGGGATCACCTGCTCGAACTTCGGCGTGACCGTCTCCGATTGGTCGTCGCGCGCCCAGGCCGGCCCGACGATGGCAATCGCGGCGCAGGCGGCGGTGAAAATGGCACGAATTCGCATTGGCATCTCCTTGCCCGTCTAGATGCCGGCGAATCGGGCCAGGAAAAAGCACCAAGAACGCAAAAAAATCGTGTACTGAGGCTTCATGAGCAAGCCGCTGGACCTGGATTTGGATCGCGCCGCCAAGACTTCCCTTGCGGAGCAAATTCGCAAGGGCGTGGCCGTCGCAATCGAGGAAGGCGCGCTGGAACCAGGCGCACGGTTGCCCTCATGGCAGGACCTGGCAGCACAGCTGGGCGTCGCGCGCGGCACCGTCCGGACCGCCTATGAGAAGCTCGCGGCCGCCCAGTTGATCGAGGCAACGCCAGCTGAGGGAACGCGCGTCGCACAGCGCCCCCGCACCGTCGCGAAATCCGAGCCGGTGCCGGATGAAGGCTCCTTCATGCGGATTTATCAGGAGATGACGCAGGGTCCCCGGATCTTCCAGATGGGCATCCCCGCAAGCGATATCTTCCCCGCCACCTTGTTCGCGCGGATACGCGCGCACGCCATCCGCGCCGAAGCCGCTGCCGCCGCCCTCTACCCCGATCCTCGCGGCGAACTCGAGTTGAGGCGGGAAATCGCTGGCTACCTCGCCGTAGCACGGGGCATCATCTGTCTGCCGTCGCAGGTCATTATCACTGGAGGTTTCGGTGCGGGGCTCGGCCTGGCGCTATCCGTTCTGAAGCTGGCGGGGGAGACCGCCTGGATCGAGGAGCCCAGTTTCCCATGGACCCGAAAGGGGCTCGAACTCGCCGGTTTGTCTCTCGCTCCGGTCCCGGTCGATTGCAACGGCATCGATCTCGATGACGCACTGTGCCAGCATCCGACCGCGAAGCTTGCCCTGGTCACACCGGGTCAACATGCGCCGCTCGGCTCGACCTTGTCGCTCGAGCGGCGCCTGCGCCTGCTCGAATGGGCAGCTTCGACCCAGGCCTGGGTGATCGAAGACGATTATCTGAGCGAGCTTCAGCTGACCGGCAGGGCCGCGCCGGCGCTCGCGTCGCTCGACCGCGACGGACGCGTCATTCACATCGGCTCCTTCAGCAAGACGATCAGCCCGACCCTTCGGCTGGGTTTCGCGATCGTGCCGGCCAGCCTCGTATGCGCTTTCGCTGAAGTCGCGGCGTGCTTAGCGCCCGCCCCGGGACCGGCAGTGCAGCTCGCGACCGCCGAATTCATGCGGGAGGGCCACTATATTCGCCATCTCCGCCGCACGAAGCGGGCCTATGTCGCAAGGCGCGCGACGTTGCTCGAGCAGCTTTGGGCGAATGTGAATGCCGACCAGATCGCAACGCCGGGCCTGGCCGTGCTGCTGAAGCTGCCGAGGGAAATATCGGACATTGCCGTGGCGTGCGAGGTTTCGGCCTTCGGCATGTCGCCCGCACCGCTCTCCGCGTGGTATGCGTCGCCCGCCACCGCCGAATCCGGCCTCTTGCTCGGGGTCGCCACCACGCCGGGCAAGAACCTGGCAAAATCCTGTGATCGGCTCTTCGAGGCGATTAGGCAGATCGACGGCGGACAGCCGATTTGAGACTGCTCCAAGTAAGACGTGCTAGGCAGCGACACTCGTTGAAACAAGCGACCACTGAACGAGGCCGTCTATGGTAACGCGAATCTTCGCCGGCAGCGCCTTTGTCTGCGGCCACAGGACGCTGATCGGCAGTTCGCCGCCTGACAGGCCATCCAGGACAATCTGAAGGGTTCCTTCTTGAAGATCGCCTTCCACCATCCATGACGGAAGTTGCGTCAGACCGTGTCCTGCCTTAGCGGCCATCAGCACCGTCTCGAAATCCTGTAGTTCATGCTTGACGGGGACGGTTTGCCGCGCTGTCGAGCCGTCCGGTTGCTTCATCAGCCACGCGATGCGGTTGCCTTGCCGCCGTCCGACGATGCAATCGTGTCCGGCAAGATCGCTCCAGGATCGCGGAACGCCCCGCTGTGCGAGATAGCCAGGCGCTCCGACTATCACCGTCTGCTGGACCCCGATCTGTCGTGCGACGAGGTCGTTCGAATCCTCAAGATTGCCAATACGCACGGCAAGGTCGATGTTTTCGCCGATCAGGTCGACCCGCCGGTCGGTGAAGCTGACATTGAGGTTCAGCGCCGGATAGCGTTTCGCCACCCCTAACAGTACGGGCATGACGTGCAGTCGGCCAAACGCAGTCGGCAGATCGATGCGAACTTCGCCGCCCGGCGTGTCCCGCGCGAGCGCGAGGGCGCTCTCACCACGCTCAAGTTCGTCGAGTGCCGCGACGCAGTGCTCCAGCCAGGCCTCTCCGGCAGGCGTCAAGGTCAGGCGGCGGGTCGTCCGGTGGAGCAGCTTGGAGCCCAAGCGCGCCTCCAGACGTGACACCGCCCGGCCGATCGCGGACTTGGCCATGCCCATTTCCGCGGCAACCGCCGTGAAACTACCGAGCCGAACCACTGCGACGAATTCGGCGATGCCATCGAAACGCGAGTTCATCGGGTTATTGTAGCTTCAGATGCATTAGTGAGTCCACCAGGCCGGCACTAATCTGCTGAGGAGTATCCCTTTATATCTTTCGGAGCTTTAATTCTCCACAGGAGCCGCCCCATGCCCTCTCTATTCGATTCCTTCGATCTAGGTCCCGTCCACCTCACGAGCCGCATCGTCATGCCGCCAATGACGCGCACCCGCACCTCCGAGGGCGCCCTTCCGACAGATGGCGACCTCCCGAACGAACTGACCGTCAAATATTACGGTCAGCGCGCCAGCGCCGGCCTGATCATCTCCGAAGTCAACGACGTGGATCAATCCAGCCACGGCTACGCGCGCATTCCCGGGATTCACTCCGAAGCCCAGAAGCAGGCCTGGCGCCCGGTGACCGAAGAGGTTCATCGTCAGGGCGGCACCATCTTCATGCAGCTGTGGCATGTCGGCCGACTGGCGCATTCCTCGCTTCTGCCGAACGGCCAGGCGCCAGTGGGCGTGACCGCGGAACGGGCCGTCGGCTCAGAGGTGTTCGCCCATGGCCCGGACGGCCGGTTGCGCTTCATGGCGGCAGAGACGCCGAGGCCGCTCAGCACCGAGGAAGTGACGGCCATGGTGGGAACCTTCGCCAAAGCCGCCGCCAATGCGCGGGAGGTCGGGTTTGACGGCATCGAGATCCATGCCGCCAACGGCTATCTGATCGAGCAGTTCATGAACTCGGTGCTCAACACCCGCACCGACCGCTACGGCGGCGGCAGCATGGAAGATCGTGCGCGCTTCCTGATGGAAGTCGTCGACGCGGTCGTGGCGGAATTCGGCGCGGGACGCGTGGGGGTTCGCCTCTCACCGTTCGGCAAATATGGTTCAATGCCCGCTGATCCGCTCGTCGAGGAGACGTTCCTGTACTTCGTCGAGCAGCTCGGGCGCCGCGGCGTGGCCTATGTCCATCTGCTCTACGAACTGCTGCCCGACGGCAACATGGAATCGGCCACGTTCGAGGCGCGCCATCTCGACCACGACATGCTCGCCAAGGCGCGAGCGTCGTTCCCCGGCGCGTTCATCTGGTGCGGCGGCTTCAATGACGTCGAGCGCGCCCAGGCAGCGCTCGATACCGGGCTGGTGGACCTGATTGCCTTCGGCAGGCCGTATATCGCGAACCCGGATCTCGTCGAGCGTCTTCGGAGCGGCTGGCCATTGGCCGTAGCGGACCGGTCCGTCTATTACACCCGCAATGGCGAGGTGGGGTACACGGACTTCCCCACCTATTCGAAGAATGGCGCCGCAAGCAGGGCCGCCTGACACGACGAAAGGCCGAGCAGGAGTCCGGCGCAGCGCCACGCACTCCTGCCGGTCGAGACGACCTCCATAGGTTCCGGCGGAGTCGCCCTGTGCCCGCGCAGATCCTGGATCTGGGTGCGCCTGACCGCCCTTCTTTCACGACAGGTAGAGACATCATGACAAAGCGAACATTTCTCGTCACCGGCGCCAGCAAGGGCATCGGCCGCGCGCTCTCGGCGCGGCTCGCCGCCGACGGTCATCACGTTGTCGGCATCGCTCGTGGCGATGATCCAGCGGACGAGCTTGGCGTGAAGGCCATCGCGAAATGGAAGAGCAGCCCGCCTCGAGGCCATTGGCAGGAGGCGGGCGTGAGGATTAAATATTCGCTTGTGCTAATATAAAAATGACGTAACGTAATGTCCGGCATCTTGAGGATGCGCAACCGTGGGGGAGTACGATGAGAGTTGCTATATTTTGCGCGGCTATCATGATCGCTGCGACTGGTGGCACCATTGCCAAGGAAAAGAAAGTGGTGGTCGGTGATGCTGCGGCCCTGTGCTCTACGAAGCATTCGACCAAGAAGCCGGTGAGAGATCTGGACTGCGGTTTGACTGGCACGGCCAAAATGCCGGATGGAGCAACCCCGGAAAAGCCGCGCCTCGGATACGACACCGATCCGTGGATGGTCATTGGCTTTTAAAGCTGGCTGCAGATAGCCCCCAACTTGCGGCGTGGCCGATGGTCGCCAGGTACTTGGAATGACACTCGTATCAAATTCCAGTACAACCAAACGAATTACCGCAATCCACCAGCAATCCCCAATTGCCGTGAGCCCATCGGGCGCTTGGCGAATTGGGACGTGGTTTCGGCACGACTACCTGCCGACGAAGTAGCTATCTGCGCGCCGATTGTCGCTGATTGTCTATGGAATTTTTTTACTTTTGTTTTCAGTATGTTACGTCGCAGATTGGCGTATTTTCGGCGGCGTTTGAGTGGGGGGCAGTAATGATCGGGTGGTGGGCCGAACTCGACGATCCTGCCACGATGCATGACAGAGAACCGCTCGCCAAAATGGGCGACGACGGCAACATGGCATGGTGCACCGGCTGCATACGATCTGAGGCGTCACGTTTGCACTCACAAAAAGCTCCATCTCGGCCCTGCGATATTCATGGATGAGGCGTAGGTGTGATAGTTGTGGTAAGGGAATGACGCTTTCTTTTCATGGAGATTGCGATGAGGGAGAGAACGATTGAAAGCGGCCTCAGCCCGCAAATGCAGGAGGCCATTCCGATAATTCGACGCGTTTTCAGACAACATGCGCCGAGGCGGCTTGAGCTTGAGCTTACTGCTGGAAAAGAGTGGTATAATCATTCCCGCTGGTCCCTGCATCATTCCGGCAATGCGGTTGATATTAGGACGAAAAAGCTGGCGGATCGCGGGACCGGTATGTTGTCAATCCTTTTAGGATACTTTTTGCAGCAGGAACTTAACTCTGAACTTGGCAAGGCCAAGTATTTAGTCCTGGTGAACGATCAAGGGCCTATGTTTCCGCATATTCACGTTCAGTATAATCCAGGGGCCAGAATGAGCACACCTGGGGACTATGACGGCAAGCGACGGCGAGAGGTCTAGCCGCCCAAAGGAACTCATTTGCGTGCTTGGTTGCCTTTTGCACGCTAGCGCGGACAAAAGCCTCGCCGCGCTCTTGCGCCATGCCGTGGAAGGCATCCTTCAATCCACCGCGGGATGCAAAAGCCGTTTGATGCGCCGGTACCATCCGCCCAAATTACTCGAAGAAATAAGTAAAGCCCCCGTCGGAGGCTCCGACGGTCACCTTCGTCATCTTTTCACCGTCAAGCGACCGGTTGAGCACGCCGCGGCTTAATTCCGGCAGAAGCGTGTTGGTTAAGATGGCATCGATCATCCGCCCGCCGGATTCGATTTCCGTGCAGCGTGCCCTGACCAGATCGATGACGCCGTCGCCGATCACCAGTTCCGCGCCACTGGTTGCACGCAGCCGGCGAGCGATCCTGGCGAACTGATGACGGGTGATCGCCTCGATCATCGAATCCGACAGCGGGTAGTAAGGAATGGTTACCACCCGTCCAAGAAACGCCGCCGGAAAAACCTTCAGCAACGGCCGGCGCAAGGCCGTATCCAGATCTTCGAGGCCGGTCCGAACCGTGCCGTTCCTCGTCCGGTCCATGATGACTTCGGAGCCGACGTTCGAGGTGAGCAGGATCAATGTGTTCTTGAAATCGATGCGCCGCCCTTCGCTGTCGTCCATCATGCCCTTGTCGAAAACCTGGAAGAAGATTTCGTGGACGTCCGGATGCGCCTTCTCGACCTCGTCGAGCAGGATCACCGAATAGGGTTTGCGCCGAACCGCCTCTGTCAGGATGCCACCCTTGCCGTAGCCGACATAGCCGGGGGGCGCTCCCTTTAAAGTCGAGACAGTATGCGCCTCCTGAAACTCCGACATGTTGATCGAGATCAGGTTCTGTTCGCCACCATAAAGCGTCTCCGCCAAGGCCAGCGCGGTTTCGGTCTTGCCGACGCCGGAGGGGCCACAAAGCAGGAACACCCCCACCGGCTTTTCCGGCGCGCCGAGCCCGGCGCGGCTGGTCTGCACACGCTTGGCGATCATCTCCATGGCATGCTCTTGGCCAACCACGCGCTCGCACAGAGTGGCCGCGAGCCGGAGGGCTTTTTCGGTCTGGCTCGACAGCATGCGCCCCGTGGGGATGCCGGTCCAGTCCTGGACCACCGCGGCCACGGCATTTCGATCAACCGAGGGCAGGATCAGCGGCGCCTCGCCTTGCGCTTCGGCCAGTTCAGCCATGCGTTCGCGCAACCGGGTAAGATCGGCGACCGGATCAGGTGGAAATCCATCGGCAACAGCCGTTTTCACTTTGGGATCGGATGCCTTGTCCTTGGGCGTTTGGATCTCAGGCAACTCAGACTCAGAGGCGTTGGCATCCGCTGGCGTTTCCATCGCATCGAGCGGCATACCGTCGCCGCGCAGCCGGGCACGCAATTCGAGTATCTCGGCAACTAAAACTCTTTCGCGGTCCCAACGTTGTTGCGCGGCAGCCAGCGCGATCCCTGTTTCGGCAAGTCCGGTGTCGACCCGTGCCTGCCGTTCGGTCACCTCGATCCCGATCGCCGCCTCACGATCGATGATGCCGTGCTCGACCTCCAGCGCCTGGCGCCGCCGTATGATATCCTCGAGCTCGGCCGGCGTGGCATGCTGCGAGATTGCGACCCGGGCGCAAGCGGTGTCGAGAAGGCTTACCGCCTTGTCGGGTAGTTGCCGCGCCGGGATATAGCGGTGTGACAGGCCCACTGCCGCCTCGATCGCCTCATCCAGTATCTGCACCCGGTGGTGCTGCTCGAGAACTCCGGCCACCCCGCGCAACATGAGAACGGCCACAGCTTCGGAAGGCTCGTCGATCTTTACCACCTGAAACCGACGGGTCAGCGCCGGGTCTTTTTCTATGTGCTGCTTGTATTCAGCCCAGGTCGTTGCCGCGACGGTACGCAGTTCACCGCGTGCCAGCGCCGGCTTCAGGAGATTGGCCGCGTCGCCGGTTCCAGCAGGGCCGCCTGCGCCGATCAAGGTGTGAGCTTCATCGATAAAAAGGATAACCGGTGTTTCGGACGACTGCACCTCGTCGATTACAGCCTTAAGCCGTTTTTCGAACTCGCCCTTTACGCTTGCCCCGGCCTGCATCAAACCGACATCGAGCATGCGCACGCTGACGCCCTGTAGCATCGGTGGTACATCGCCCTGGGCAATACGCAAGGCGAAGCCCTCGACGACCGCGGTCTTGCCTACCCCGGCTTCGCCCGTCAGGATCGGGTTGTTCTGCCGCCGCCGCATCAGGACATCAACGATCTGCCTGATCTCGGGGTCGCGGCCGACGACGGGATCGATCTTGCCGTCGCGGGCGCGCTGGGTCAGGTCGGTGGCGTATTTCGCCAGCGCCGAATCCCCACCCGGAGCCCGCCGTGGCATCTCCGTTGCGGAGACCGTGGTCGAGGTGCCAGCTTCGAGTGAGCCCTCCATGACATCGGCGAACCGCGCGATCACCGCGTCGGCGTCGATCTCGTCGAATGCGCCGCTGATCTTCGACAGCAGGCCTTCTAGGACCGGGGTCTTCAGGCAAGCGAGCAGAATATGCGCGCTGCGGACTTCCTCGACGCTGAACTCAAGCGTCGCCAAGTTCCAGGCCTCCTGGATGGCATGAAAGATGTGGTCGGAAAATTCCTCGATCGATGTGGCGCCGTATGGCAGCTTGTCCACGGCGCGGGTCATATCGGCCGTGAGCCGGCTGGCATCCACTCCCGCATCGGCGATGATCATTTGCACGTCCGAGCGATCGGAAAGCACCAGTTGCTCGATGAAGTGGACGAGTTCGACGTAAGGGTTGCCGCGCAGCTTGGCGGTGTCCGCGGCTGCCTTGAAGGCGCGCACGCCGACAGGATTGAGCTTGCCGACCAGTTCCTTACGCTTGAAGCTCTGTGACGACCGGCGCTGTTCCATCGAACCTGCTCCTGCAATCTGCCAGTCGACAACCTGCCACATAAGCCGTCGCTTGACAAAGCGCCTGATGGACGGCGTCGCCAAGGCCGTTCGCGGGGCCGTCAGCCTTTAGAAGCCCGAACCACTGGCGGCAGAAGAATTCGCGCATCCGTGTGGTGTATTTTGCCGACTGGGTTCGGCAGTCTCGCCAAGCCATCCCATAGCGAACACGCGGTGGTCAGCTTTCGTTAGCTTTTAAGCAGCGGCTTTAATTGGCGTACGGCACATCAGTGTGGTAACCTTGGGTCAGGTGCCGTTGAGGGCCGGTCGCTGGGGGTCTGTGTGATTGATGTCGCACTTTGGCTTACTCCGCTCGACGGTGAAAATCCGTCAGGGGAGGATTTGCGCAACGACCCGGCCTTTCATGAGCTGGAGCGACTGACGGAACAGCAGAAGAAAGTCGAGTTCCAAGGCAGCAAAAACACTGAAGTCGACGTTCCGATAGACTGGCCTACCGTGCTTACCAGGGCTGAAGAGCTGCGGTCTCACGGCCGGGACCTGCGCCTTCTCGTCATTGTTACGCGTGGACTGGCCAACGAGCATCGGTTGGCCGGCCTGGCTGCCGGCCTGACCCTCATCGCGCAAACTGTCGATCAGCATTGGACGACCATGCATCCGGCCCTGCGGCCCGGCGCCACGCCGCGCGAAGCAGCCTTGCGCCGCATCAATGCGCTTACCGACCTTCAGAACAGCCAGGACGGTCTACTCAAAGATTTGCGGAAAATGACATTCTTTGCGCCGCGCGCCATTGGGCCGATCCTGGGCGCGGATCTGGAGAAGGGTTCGCTTGACGAGCGGGTCATGCTGCAGGAGGCTGCTTCGGGACTGAATGCGGCCGAGAAGGCGAAGCTGGCAAGCGAGCACAGCCAACTGGTGAACCGGGTGCGCAGCGCATGCGCGGCGCTGATTGATCAGGCCGGGCCAGAAATGACGTTGCTCATAGCCGACGCCCGCGCCGCGATCGCCGCTCTCGAGAGCGTCGAAGCCGCCTTTAACTCCCGCCTCGAAGGCGCTGGCGCCACGCTTCCCGAGTTAAAGCGGTTTCTGCAGCGTCTGCTGACGACCCTCGAACGAAACGCGACCGGTGCCACTGCCGCGAACGGCCTCGCAAAGCCGGTCGCGACGCCAGCAGAACCGGCAGCACGTGTTCGCAACGGCGATGGAGCCGATACGATGGCAAGCGTGGCAAGCTACGCAGAATCCGGCGACAGCGGCCTGCCCGACCGGATCTCCTCGCGCGACGATGTCGTCAAATGCCTCGATCTCGTCGTCGCCTTCTATGACAGCACCGAACCGTCCAGCCCGATCCCGCACCTGGCGCGGCGCGTGCGCCGAATGGTGCATATGGATTTCGTTGAACTGATGGAAGATCTCGCCCCGTCGGGACTGAAGGAATTTCGGCTTCTTGCCGGCGTTCCCGATGTCAAGAAGACGGCACAGAAAGATGAAAGGTAAGACACATGCCAGCCGAAAGCAAAGCCAAGGTCATCGAACGAAATCGCGCGCCACGGGTGCAGATCGCCTATGACGTGGAAACCTACGGCAGCCCGACGACGATCGAACTGCCGTTTGTCATGGGCGTGATGGCCGACCTTTCCGGTGCTTCGCAAACCAAGGAAGCGTCAAAGTCGGTTCTGGACCGCTCCTTCGTCGAGACCGACGCGAACCGCTTCCCCAAGTTCATGGAGGCGCTCGGACCCCGCGTCAAAGCGCGGGTGAAGAACACGCTGCCGCAGGCCGAAGGCCAAGAGCGCGACGAGGAACTGGCGCTCGATCTCACCTTCACCAAAATGGGCGATTTCGCCCCCGACAAGATCGCCGAGCAGGTTCCGCAACTGGCCGAGATCCTCAAGATGCGTCGTCAGCTCGAGGAATTGCTGGGCTTCATGGATGGCCGCGTAGACGCCGAAAAGCGTATCGCGCAGTTGCTGAACAACGAGCCACTTCTTGGCAAGATCGCCAGCCAGGCGCTGACTGACGACGACAAGGCGGGAGAATAAACCATGGCCGAACAGCAAAAGACCGCCACCCTCGCCGCCGAGGCTGAAGCCATAGACCTTGGAGAATTCAGTGGACTCCTCGAGAAGGATTTCAAGGTCAAGAAAGACGACAGCGAGAAGCTGCAGCAACTCGTGCGCAATCTCGCGCTCGCAGCGCAGTCCCGTTCCGACACCACAACCATCTCGTCCAATGCCATCAAGTCGATCAAGTCGCTGATCGCCGGTATCGACAAGATGCTGACGGCTCAGGTCAACGAGATCCTGCACGCGCCGGAAGTGCGCGAAATGGAAGGCACATGGCGCGGCCTGTGGTACCTCGTCAACAACACCGAGACCGACCAGAAGCTTAAAATCCGGGTGATGAACATTTCCAAGGAGCAGCTGGCCGACACGCTCGAAGACTACGAAGGCCAGATGTGGGATCAGAGTCCGATCTTCAAGAAAGTCTACACAGACGAATATTCGATGCTTGGCGGCGAGCCGATCGGCTGCGTGATCGGCGCCTACGAATTTTCCAACCACCCGCGCGACGTCGGTCTGCTACGCAACATCTCCGGCATCTGCGCTTCTGCGCACACGCCTTTTATCGCGGCCGCCTCGCCTCGACTGTTTCGTATGGATAGCTGGCAGGAATTGCCGAACCCTCAGGATTTGCAGCAGATCGTTTCCAACCCGGCCTATGCCTCCTGGCAGTCGCTGCGCGAAAGCGAGGATGCTCGCTACATCGGGCTGACCATGCCCCGCGTCCTGGCCCGGCTGCCATATGGCACGGACACCGTTCCGGTGAAGGGCTTCACCTTCGAGGAAGAGGTGCAGGGAGATCACAACAAGTATGTCTGGATGAACGCCGCCTTCCCGATGGGCGTCAACATCAACCGCAGCCACAAGCTGTTTGGCTGGGGTACCCAGATCCGCGGCGTCGAGAACGGCGGAACGGTGCTTAATTTGCCGGTGCACAGCTTCCCGACCGATGATGGGTCGATAGCGATGAAATGCCCCACGGAAGTCGCCATTGATGACCGGCGTGAGGCGGAACTCGCCAAGCTTGGCCTGATGCCGATCCTGCACCGGAAGAACACGGATCTTGCGGCTTTCATCGGTGCCCATTCGTTACAGGACGACGAAACGCGCGCCGGCCGGCTGGTGGACCCCGATGCGCAGTCTAATGAGCGGCTGAGCGCCAACCTGCCCTACTTGTTCCCGGTTTCGCGCTTTGCGCACTATCTCAAAGCCATAGCGCGAGACAAGGTCGGGTCGTTTAAGGAACGCTCCGACATGCAGATCTGGTTGACCGAGTGGATCAACCGCTACGTGCTGGCCAACCCGGCCTTTGCCGACGACAAGGCGCGCGCCAAGCGCCCGCTCGCCGCCGCCGAGGTCCAAGTGGACAGCGTGGAGGGGCGGCCGGGCTACTACAACGCCCGCTTCTATCTGCGCCCGCATTACCAGCTGGAGGGCATCAATGCCTCGCTTCGACTGGTGTCGGAACTGCCGTCCGTTAAGACTTGATTGCAGCAACAACAATCTTTTTTTTGACAATGGTGGAGAGAGACAATGCCAGTAAAGATTGATGGTTTTCTGAAGGTTCCTGATATCAAGGGCCCCAGCACCCGCGACGGCCACGATGATGAGATCGAAATCCATGGCGTCGACTACAAGATGGTCGCACCCTATGACCCGAATTCGCTCTCACGTCGGGGCCGCGTGTCCATGGGCATGATCAAGTTCATCAAACACTACGACAAATCTTCGCCCTATCTCAAGAAAGCCTTGTTCGAGAACAAGGCCCTCGATGAAGTGGTGTTCTCGGCACGTCGGACGATCGATGGCGAGACTAAGGATTATCTGGTCGTCACCCTCACCGACGCCTCGATCATGGAATACGACATGTCGCAGGCCGAGGATGAGGAAGACCTGATCCAGGAAGAGGTCAGCTTCGCCTACAAGAAGATCAAGTTCGTCTATGACGGCAATGATGAAGCCGAAATGGATGTCTATGTCGGCAAGTGAGGGTCGGCGACCCGACGCTGGCAAGCAGCACAGTACCGGCAGCTTGCGGGCAAAAAGCGAGGCCGTCCAGCCGTCGCTTTGGGATCGCCTAGTCAATGACCTGCCTGGTCTGACCTCGGAGATAGACGGGCTGCGCCACGTCTTGCTCGACGAGCTTGGCGCCGACCGTGTCGACGCCCTCGTTGGCGCCAGCGCGCGGGCCATCGACGCTGATGCCGAACTCACAGCCGAGCAAAAACGGCGTCTGCATCGACTGGCCTTTCAGACCCAGCATCGGGTCGAGATCGAAAGTCGCGGCGTTGTGGTGTCAGCCCGCGTCCTCAGAGAAGCAGTGCGGCGTGACGTCGAGGCGCTCTTCAACACCGAGCGCTTCGAGGCCACGCCGCTCCTGTCCGATCTGGAAAATGAACAGGTATCGGACAACCCACCATCGCTCGCAGATTTCCCGGAGGTGCGCCGGAGCGTGGTCAATTACGGCGTCCCCTCCTTCTCGGGCAGGTCTTCGCGCGACTTTGATCGCGATGTGCTGGCGCGTGAGATCCGTGCGGTGCTCGCCACCTTCGAGCCCCGCCTCAAGGAAAGCGCAACAAAGGTCACAGTGACGCTTGGCGACAAGACCGCGGGCCTCAAGATCGAGATTGACGGTGTGCTGATCTTAACCCCGACACCGGAACGCATGCGCCTGCGCACTACGATCAATCTCGATAACGGCGCGGCGCGGACCGAAATCAGGGACGCCTGAGATGGATCGGGTCTTCGTCGAATATTACGAGGAGGAGTTGACCCACATCCGCGGCCTTGCGGCCGAATTTGCCGATATGCATCCAGCGGTCGCGCGCAACCTTTCCCTCGACACGGTCCCCTGTCCGGACCCCTATGTTGAGCGGCTGCTGGATGGCGTGGCTTTCCTCGCGGCGCGCACCCGGCTAAAGGTCGACGCCGAGCGTTCGCGATTTTCGCGCAGTGTGCTCGACGTTCTTTATCCCGATCTGGTCACCCCGGCGCCGGCAACGGCGATGGTGGTGCTCAAACCAGGCCAGCAGGTCCAGACCATGCTCGACGGCCACGTCGTCAGGCGCAACACCCGGCTGGTTTCCAGCCTGCGGCCCGGCCTTTCGACGCGCTGCACTTTCTCGACCGCGCAAGAGACGACCCTGTGGCCGATAGCAATCACTTCGGTCAGCTATTTTCAGGACCGCAGCGCGTTGGCGGCGGCCGGGATGGCCACGGTCGGCGGTGTGCGCGGCGAGGCGGCGCTCCGCATCACGCTGGCCCCGACCGGAAAAGGCAAGCTCCACGAATTGACGCTCGACCGGCTCGATATTTATTTTGCCGGGCGAACCAAGGCGCCGCTGCTATTCGACGCGATCTTCGGCACTTGCTCAACCGTTGGCGCACGCGCTGAGGGCAAGACCAACCCGTTGTCGCCCTTGCCAGCGCCCGAAATGGTTGGCATCAGCGACGACGAAGCCTTGATGCCGCGTACCCGCCCGACATTCGAAGGATATCGCCTGCTGCGAGAATACTTCATAATGCCCGAGCGCTTCCACTATGTGCGGGTTTCGGGGCTACAGCCTGTGGTGCGTCGATGCGACGGTGGGCTTGAGATCGTCTTCCAATTCAGGCGTCCGGTGCCAGAGTTGGCCGATCTGACATCGGCCGACTTCGAACTTTTCGCAACGCCGATCATCAATCTTTTCGAACGTGAGTGCAACGTCGTCGAGATCGATGCGCGTAAGACACGCCAGGTTTTGCATGCAGACCGCACGCGGGCGCGCGACTTTGAAATCTATCGGATCATTCGTGTCGAGGACGCCGACACCGAAGGCAACGACGCCGAAATTCCGGAACTGTTCAGCCTGGGGCAGAACAGCGGCAGTGGGTGGGTCTACTCAACCGAGCGGCGCCCTCGGCGCGCGACCGAAGACGAACGGCGCGACGGTCTAACGCGCACGTCATACACCGGCGACGACGTTTTCCTGGCCGTATCGCGACCGCCCGCAAGCCCGGCGTACCGACCTCTGAAGCGTCTCGACGTCGTAGCACTGTGCACCAATCGTGACCTGCCGATCCTCGATGACAATCCCACATTGACGCTTGAGGCCGGCGACCCGGTCGAAATCGTCAGGCTCCTTGGAGCCCTGCGTCCACCGCAGCCGGCGATCCCCGCAGCACTGCCCACAGGGGCCGAGGGTGAATCGCGCGCCGACGATCTCGCCTGGCGGCTGGTGGCACAGCTCATGCTCAACTTCCTCAGCCTTGCCAAGGAGGGCCGCGGCGTCGACCCGTTGCATGCGCTTCTCGATATCTATGCCGACCGAGGCGATCCCAGCCTAGCTCGCAATGTACATTCGATCGCCCGCATCGACTCGCGGCCCGTCGTGGAGCGGCTTCAGATCGAGGGGCCGATGTGCTTCGGACGCGGCACCGAGGTTACGTTGCATGTCGATGAATCCATCCTGGCTGGCCAAAGCACTTTGCTGCTTTCGGCTTTGCTGGCGCGGCTGTTCGCCCGATATGCCGGAATAAACGGTTTCGTGCGGACCCGCACGCGGCTGCTGCAGAAGCAGGAGGATGTGCCATGGCCGATGACGCCCGGCAATCGCTCCCTGATCTAGACAAGCCCAGCCCAAACCCCGCTGAAGGTCTGTCCGAAGGGTTCGACTTTTTCGAATTGCTGCGCCGTCTCGAACAGCAAAATGCCGTGTTCGGCCATTCCGGCCGTCCCGACCGTGAGCCGGCAAGGCTTGGCCAGCATGTGCGCCTCGCCTTCTCGGCCAGGGACCTGGTCCATTTCCGCGAAGCCGACAACGGCAAGCCGGCCCGGGTCACGATTGCAAATCTGGGTCTCTTGGGCCCCGAGGGTCCAATGCCGCTGCATCTGACGCGCTGGGTGCTCGACCGGCTGTCGCAGCGGTGGTTCGCCGGGGCCAACGCACAGCTGACCAGCGACACTACTTTCGTCGACTTCGTCAACATTCTGCAGCACCGCATGATCGCCCTTTACTATCGGGCGTGGGCGGATGCGAATCCGGCCGTTCAGGTTGAACGCGCGGTCGGTGGCCGGGTTCGCGCCATGCTTGCGGCCATGGCCGGTATCGGACTTCCCGGCACCCGAAACATCGATCTCGACATGGTGAAGCTTCGCCAGGCGGCTTCGCTCGCCAGCCAGGTCGAGGGCCCGGAACGACTGACACTGTTCCTGGCGGAAGCCTTCAAGGTGCCGGTAAAGATCAAGGAATTCGTCGCCGCCTGGACAATGATACCAGCAGGCCTCCAGACCCGCCTCGCAAGATCCTTTGCTGTGCTCGGTCGGGGGGCGACGATCGGCCCACGCGTTTTCACCCGCCAAAGCAGGATCGAACTGCGGGTCGGCCCTTTGAAGTATGATGATTTCAAGACATTCCTGCCGGGCAGCCAGCGGCTCAAACTGTTCCAGTACGCGGTTCGCGACATGGTCGGAGAATCTCTCGATGTCGATCTGCGTATCGTGCTTGCGCGTGAAGCAGTGCCGCCGCCCCGTATTGGAGCGGTGCAGCTCGGCCGAACCGCCTGGCTTGCGCGACCCGCTGAAAGGGGAGATGCTGATGATATGCGGCTGCGCACAATCGTCGGATGGCGGCCGGAAATGGCGGGGGGCGCGGCATGAGTCTGCTGCTAACGCTAGAGCAAGGGCCACGCACCCAGGCGGTGCGGCAAACTCGCCTGGACGAAGGTGAGCTGGTGATCGGCCGCAGCGCCGATGCAGGCTGGCAGATCGATGATCCCGACATGTTCGTTTCACGCGCTCACTGCAAAATCTCTGGCGGGCGAGATGGATATTTCGTCACCGACACATCGAGCAGCGGTTTGTTCATAAACGATTCCGATAGCCCGCTTGGTCCAGGCAAGTCCGCACGCCTTCAAAGCGGCATGCGGCTCAGGCTGGGCGATTACGTCGTCTGTGTCGACCTGCAGATCGCGGCCGCTCAAGCGCCCGCAGTCATCCAGCCGGTACCAGAACGTCTGCCAGCGGCATCGCGGGCGCCGGTAAGCATCGGCCGCGATGACTTCTTTTCCGCCAAGGTCGAAGAAGCGCCGCAACGGCCTCGACCTGCTGATCTGCCGAACCCATTCGAGCAGCCGATCCCAGGGGCGTTCGAGCGCGCGTCTTCCGGCCAGCGCAACTCGCCTGCTTTCGACGACCCGTTCAGCCTCGATCCGGTTTCAACGCCGGTGTCAAAAAGCGCCGCCGCTTATGTTGAGCAGGGCGGGGTGGGCAGCCGGGCGGATCCATTCAGCTTCGACCGGCCCCCCTCTTCCAGCCACGGAGGCGAATCCGCAGCGGGAAAGCTGTCCGACTTCAACGATGATTTTGGTTTCGGACCGGTCTCCTCGCCCAGTTCGACAAATAACTCGGCCTCGACCGGCCAGCGCGAGCGCATTGCCCAACGGCCACCATCCGCCAATCCCTGGGATATTCCCGCGCAACCGGCCGATGTCCTGCCTCCAGCGCGCATGGGTGCTGCTTCCAAACCTGCCCGCCCGCCGGCAAGCGCGCAGCCCGCAGAGATGGCGCTCCGCGCCGCCTTCTTGCGCGGCATGGGCGTCGAGGAAGCCGATTTCCCCGGGCGCGACAGCATCGTGGAAATGGAGAAGTTCGGCCGCGAATACCGGCTGATGATGGAAGGGCTGATGCAGCTTCTGCGCAAGCGGGCCGAGGAGAAAGGAAATGCTCGCGTCGCCCAGACAATGGTCGGTGCCTCCGAAGTCAATCCGCTCAAATTTCTGCCGTCGGTCGACGACGCCATCGTGACGCTGATCGCCGAGCGCAGCCCCGGATTTCTCGCCGGGGAGGCGGCCATCGCCGATGCAGTTCGCGATCTCGCGCAACATCACGTGCGCGCTTGGCGAGGCATACAGGCCGCTTTGCGACGGATGATCGATCGTTTCGATCCCGCAGCGATCGAGGACGAGCTGAAATCGAATTCGGCGATCGGCACCCTGCTTTCGGGCGGGCGCGGCGCCAAGCTGTGGGAGCTCTATCAAAAACGCCATCGCGAAATCGCCGAAAGCGCGGAAAAGAGCTTCCTTGGCGAGATCGGCACCGATTTTCGAGATGCATATGAGGAGGAGTAAGCCATGATCGACCGACGTGAATTGATGATTGCCCTGGGCGCGACCGGGCTGGTTGCAGCGTGCCAGAGCGGTCCGCCAAAGCCGTCGGTGATCACCGTCAACGTGACCGGCGCGGCCGGCATGAATCCGGGGCCAGGTGGCGGCGACCGGCCGGTGACGGTCCTCGTGATGCGGTTAAAAAGCACCGGTAAATTCAATTCCGCCGACTATTTTGCGCTGCAGGGGGATGCCGGCAGCGCACTCGCAGGAGATCTTATCGGTTCCGACCAGATCGCCGTCGGGCCCGGAAAATCCGCATCCAAGACCATCACGGTCGAGCCGGACGCGACGGCTCTGGGCTTCGTTGCACTGATCCGCGAACCTGGCGGCAGGAACTGGCGGACAACCAAGTCGGTGTCGCCGGGATCAAAGTTCGCCATCAATGTCACGTTGGGCAGCGGCGGCATCTCCGCCTAGCGGCCAAGGTAAGGGAGCTCAATGCAGAGAGTAGCGGCATGAGCGATGCAAACAGGGTGCTATGGTCCGAAGGACTTTTCCTGCGAACCCAGCATTTCCAGCAGCAGGATCGTTTCTTCGAGGCGACGGTGCGCGGCGCGTTGCAGGCCGGACAACTGCATACGTTCGGCTTTCGACAGCTGACGCTGGACCAGGCATTGCTGGAAGCCGGCCAGATCGCGATCCTGTCGGCCCGGGGCATCTTCCCGGATGGGACACCTTTTTCCATTCCGGATTTGATGGACGCACCGCGACCGCTGCCGGTCACCCCCGAGACGAGCGCAGGGCCGGTGCTGGTCGCCTTGCCGCTGGAGCCTCCCGGTGGTGTCGGCTTCGATCCGGCACACGCCGCCGCCTCTGGAGCGCGATATCATGGGCGGATTGTTTCGGTGCGCGACGCTGTCCAGGGCGGTTCGGATCCTGAAGAAATCGAAATCGCCCGTCCGCAGGCGCTGCTGCTTGCACCTGGCAAGTCGGTTGGTGGCTACACCGCCTTGCCGATAGCCGACCTCAACGGAGTTCGAGCCGATGGCGGCGTCTCTCTGGACGAGAGCTTCCTGCCACCGGCACTGGTTACCGGCGCGGTGGCCTGGTATCGGCAACTGCTTCTGGAAGTTGTCACCGGCCTCGACCAGATCGCCGAGGCGCATGGCAAGATGGTCATGGGCGGGCCTGGGCGCAGCGTCGAAGACCTGTTGATGCTCAACCTCGCCAATGCGGCGCGTCCGCGACTGGCTCACATGCTGGCGCAGGATGTCTTCCATCCGGCCGAGCTTTACCTGGAACTCGCCGGGCTCGCTGGTTCGATGGCAACTTACGGATCGAGCGCGCGGCGGCTGGGCGAGTTGCCCGCTTACGATCACATGGCGCCCGGCCCTGCCTATTCGGCGCTGGCGGATGCGCTGCGCTCGCTCATTCTCAGCCTTCGTTACATCGAGCCGAAATCGCGTGCGCTGCCTGTCATGCGGCACTCGACCAATGTCTGGAAAATTCGCATCGACAACCCAAAGCTTTTGGTGGCCAGCCGCATCGTCATCCGGGTCGGCTCGGAGCTGTCGGAGGATGCCTTGCGCAAGATCTTCGTCAATCAGGCGACCGTCGGCTCGGCCGACGAGTTCGAGGGCCTGTGGAAATCGCGCTTGCCCGGCATTCCGCTAAAACCGCTTCATTCCCAGCCACGCGAAATCCCCTACGACGGCGATCGACTGTGCCTCGAATTGGATCAGAAAAGCGAACACTGGGCCTCGCTGCTCGACGCACCAGGCTTCGTCATCGGTGTTTCGGGCGTGTTGCCAAGCGAGCCGCAGGTGGACTGCTATTCGGTGAACAGGTGAGATCATGAGCCGCGATGATCCTTTCGGACTGTCGGAGGATCGCGAACGCACTCGCATACGATTGAGCGGCGCGCCGATGCCAAGGCCCATGGCGCCACTTTCGCCGGGCGCACTGGCAAAACGCTCTCGCACCCACCCGAACGCGCTTGTCAACGCCTTTGCGCCCTTGCTCGAGTTCGCTCCCGAGCTCGAAAGCGCAATGCCGCCAGACAATCCGGAAGTCTTGCGCACCCGTTTGCTCGAAGAACTGGTTCGGGCACGCGACACGGCTATGTCGACGGGGTCCTCGATGGAGCGAGCCGACCAGGCAGCTTGGGTGGTGGCTGCGTTGCTCGACGATCTGGCCCTGAACACGCCTTGGGGCGGGGCCAGTGCCTGGCCGCGGCAGCCGCTCGTCGTCATGCTGCGCGGCGATGTCGATGCCGGCACGCAATTCTTCACGCGACTCGACGAACTGGAACGACATCCTAACCGGGACCGAGAATTGCTCGAACTGCAGTACCATTGCCTGGCGCTCGGCTTCCGTGGCAAATATCGCGTGCCCGGCCGCTCAGGCGACCGCTCGCTCAATGCGGTTCGCGTGGCGGCGGCCCGCTTCCTGCGCAATGCCGACGCCGAAGGCGCGCCTTTAGCGCCAAACTGGAAAGGTGTCATCGCCTCCGACCAGCCGCAGCGCTTCATCGTGCCGATCTGGGTCATGGCGCTCGGTGCTGCGGTTGCAGCCGCGGCGATCCATATCGGGCTGTCGATGGGACTGAGCAGCCAGGCGGTCGAGCTTTCCGCACTTGTTCGTGCCCTGCCACCGCCTGCCCGCGGCGACATCACCCGCGCGTCGCCCAAAGTCGACGCCCCGCCACCGGAAAAAGTGGATTTTGCGCTGTTGCCGGAATTCCAGGCGGGGGCGCCGGCCGAGCTCAAATCTGCTCTCAGCGGCACGGAGAGCGTTTCACTGGCCAAGCTGATCATCCAGGCCTCCAACCCCGAACTATTCCAGTCATCGCGGCCACAATTGACCGATGGTTTCGAACCCTTGATCGGTTCGATCGCCAAGGTGATCCTCGCCAATCAGGAGCTGATCGGAAACATCACGGTGGTCGGCCATACTGACAGCGTTCCTTTGCAAAAGACCAACCCGCTGTCGACCAACCAGCGACTATCCGAGGCTCGCGCCCGGACGATTGCCGACATGCTGGTTCAAAACGGAGTGCCGCAGGATCGCGTCCATTCGGAGGGCCGGGCTGCCACCGATCCTGTGGCCAGCGACAGCACGCGCGAGGGGCGAGCCTTGAATCGCCGCGTCGAGGTGCTCGTCGAAAAGAGGCTGTGAGATGTTCATCCTGCGCTTCCTCTGGGCGGTCCTGACATCGCGCTGGCTGTGGACGCTGATCGGCCTGACGCTGCTATCCCTGGTTATCTGGATCTTCGGTCCGATCGTCAGGGTTGGTCCCTACGACCCCTTCGCCTCCGAAAATGTGCGCATCGTCATCATCGCGCTGCTGGTCATCTTCTGGCTGGTCTGGCTGATCGTTGCCCAGCGCCGGGCGATCCGCGCCAACCGCATGTTCGTCGCCGAGATTGCCGCGCCAGCGGTGGAAAAGCCGCTCAGCCCAGGCGAAGAGAACGTCGCCGCCGTGGGCGCCAAGTTCGCCGAGGTGATGACCGAACTGAGGCGCCGCAAGCTGGGCGGGCGCAAGTTCCTGCGCGAGATGCCTTGGTATGTGATCGTCGGGCCGCCGGCCACCGGCAAGACCACCGCCTTGCGGCAGTCCGGACTGAATTTTCCGATCGACCTCACAGACGACTTGCAGGGGGTCGGTGGCACGCGCAACTGCGACTGGTTCTTTTCCGAAAACGCGGTTCTAATCGACACCGCCGGCCGCTATGTCCAGCATGAGAGCCAGCCGGATGTCGACGCGGCCGAATGGCTCGGTTTCCTCGACCTCTTGAAGAAACATCGCGGCCGCCGTGCGCTGAACGGCGTGATCGTCGCGCTTTCGATCGACGTCCTTTCCGAGGGCGACGAGGCCATCAAGGCGCACGGGCGCAAGATCCGCCGCCGGTTGGCCGAGCTCAACGACCGGCTTGAAATCCGCCTGCCGGTCTATCTGATGCTGACCAAGGCCGACCTGATCAAGGGCTTCGAGCCCTTCTTCGGCGGCCTGTCGACCGCCTCGCGCGAACAGGTGTGGGGGACGACGTTCGCGCTGGATGCGCGCGTGGATGGCAAGACCATCGAACGAGAAATCGCGACGCTGGCGACCGAACTCGAGCGGCGCCTGGTGACGCGCCTGGAGGACGAGGACAAACTCGCCGCCCGTGCCGAAATCTTCAGGTTTCCCGCCCAACTGACAAGCTTGTCCGAACCGATTCAGGTGCTGGTCGAAGCCATGTTCGGCGAAAGCCGGTATGAGGAGGCTGCCTGGCTGCGCGGCCTCTACCTGACATCGGCGACGCAGGAAGGGGCGCCTATCGACCGGCTGACCGCCGCGCTGTCTTCCTCCTTCGGTCTTCCGCCGCGGCGCGCCCTGCCCGCATCTCGGGTCGAGAAACGCAGCTTCTTCCTGAAGAACCTTCTCACTGAAGTCATCTTCAAGGAAGCAGGCCTCGGTACATTCGACCCGCTGGCGCAACGCCGCCGCGCCTGGATGTGGCGGGGTGCGGCCGCAGCATGCACGGCGGCGACGTTGCTGGCCGGCGGGCTGTTCACCTGGTCCTATTTTGACAACCGCCATGCGATCTCGGCGCAGGCAGGCCAGTTCGAAGCGCTGCAAACGCCGCTGACCTCCGCTGCCGCAACCCCGGCATCGGTGGAGCGGCCTGCCATGGACGGCGCGCTCGAGGCGATGGACGCGGTCGCAAATGCCCGGACTGCACCGCCGGGCGCTGCCCACGATCTGCTTGGCCCATCGGCCTCGGCGGAACTGGTCAGGGCACAGGCCGACACTTATGACCACGCCCTCCGCAACGTGCTCGAGCCCCGGATGGTGGCCCTGCTCGAGGCGACGATGTGGCGCCAGATCCGCGATCCCGACTTCATGCTCGGTGCGCTCAAGACCTATCGCATGATGACGGGCCTGTCGCAGATGGATCCAGACTACGCCCAGAACTGGTGGGTGAACAGTCTGCCCGAATTCGCGGCCGCGGCGCCATTTCCGACAGCCGACGCCGAAGAGCATCAGCTTGCCGCGATCCACCGGATGACGGTCGACGAAAGCTATGTCGCGCCGGACCAGGCCCTGGTTGCCGAAGCTCTGAAAACGGTCTGCACGATTTCGTTGCCGGCGCGTGGCTACAAGCAGTTGTTGGCCGATCCGGCAGTGGCCGGGCTGAAGGAGTGGATACCGGCCAATTTCGCCGGCCCAAACGGCGGCAAAGTGTTTGCACGGCGTTCGGGCAAGACATTACGCGTCGGCATTTCGGGCGCTTTCACCTATTCCGGCTTTCACGACGTCATTCTCGACCGCATCGACGATGTCGCCGCCCAGGCGGCGCTCGATCGTGCGGTTTTCGCCGGCGGTTGCTCGGAAAATGCCGAGACATCCGTCTCGGCGCTGTCCGAGGATATTCTGAAGCTCTACTACGACGACTACATCGCGCAATGGGATAGCTTCCTGCGCGACATGAGGCTTGCGCCATTGACCGATCTCAATGTCGCCGGCGAAAACCTGAAAGACCTCTCAAGTGCGGATTCAGCGCTGAAGCGGCTGCTTACGGCGGTCGTTCAGGAGACAGAACTGACCCGTTCCGACGAAGCGCCTGCCGACGACAAGGCGGCAGCCAAGGGCGCTTCGAAACTGCTCGGCAAGCTGGGCAAGCTGGGCAAACTGGCGACATCGGGTGCGAAACTACTTCCCCGCGCCGGATCCGCCAGTGAGGTGGACCTGACCGGCAATCTGGTGGCCGAACATTTCAAACCGCTGAAGAGCACCATCGCAGAGGTCGACGGCCAGCCACCGGCGCTGGATGCTGCCGTTGTCGCACTGACCGCGCTTTCGAACGTCCTGCAAACGGTCACCGCGAACCCCAATCCACAGGACGCCATCAAGAAACAGGGGGGCCTTGCCGAACTGACGGGCGCGGTGGCAAGGCAGGCCCAGATCCTGCCAGATCCCATCAACAGCTGGTTGGGCGGGATAGCCGGCGACACCAGCAATTTGACTCAGAAGGCGGTCACTTCGGAACTCAACGCCATCTGGCGGGCCGACATACTGCCTTTCTGCCAGGCGGCGCTGAACAATCGCTATCCCTTCAGCGAAGCCAGTGCGGTCGACGTCAACGTGCGCGATTTCGCCCGCCTGTTCGGGCCCGCCGGGCTGATCGACGGTTTCATCAACGACCACCTGATCAATTATGTCGACACGACCGGCGAGCCTTGGAAGTGGCGCGCCGATTTCGGCCTCGACCCTTCGGCGCTGGCGGCGTTCGAGCAGGCCAGGCACATCCGCGACGATCTTTTCCCCGGGGGTGCCGGACCGGTGATGAGCTTCACGCTCGAACCGAAGGATCTGTCTCCCAACCTCACGCGCGTCACGCTCAATCTCGATGGCCAGAGCCTCGTCTACTACAACAACGCAACGCGGCCGCAACCGATGACCTGGCCCGGCAAGGACGGCACCGGGGTCATTTCGCTCGCCTTCCAGCCGATCGACGGATCGCCCGAAATCATGCTCAACGAGACCGGCAGCTGGGCATGGCTGAGGATGTTGCGCAGCGGCCGATTCACCGGAACCTCGCTTTCGGATGTCTACAGTCTGCGCCTGGGCACGAAAGGCATGTACGCCGATTTCGAGCTCAAGGCCGCCAGCGTCGAAAACCCCTACAACCTCGAAATGTTCAAGAAGTTCACATGTCCCGCGCAGATATGAACGCGCCCGGCTTCTACGGCAAGATCCCGGCGACGGGGGATTTCGTCGCTTGGAACCTGCCGCGGACTTTTATCGACCGCTGGGACCGCTGGATGTCGATGGAATTGCTGGCGCGGCCGGATGAAGGTGAGTTGGACTCGCGTGTCTGGCGCTTTACCATGCAGCCCGGTATTTTTGGTGACCTGCCCTGCGCCGGCGCATGGCGCATGAGCGAGGACCGTGTCGGGCGCCGATACCCCTTTGCCATTGTGCGGCTTGGACCGCCACCGGAGCCTACCGCCAGATGGTTTGACGAAATCGCCGCCTGCCTTAACGGCGCTGTGGAAGGAAACTGGTCAACCACCAAGCTAGCAGAGACGCTGGCCTTGCTGAGAGAGACGAGCACGGGCGACGCTTCCGCCATAACGTTCTGGTGCGATGACTTCGACGTCATCGAGTTTAGCTTCGCTGATATCCACGACCTCGCCGACAACGCCTTGCCGAAGCTGCGCGCCACCAAGCCCGCAATCGAGGATGTCTGACGATGGGCTTTACTGCCTTCGCTGAGAGCATGGGCTTCTTTCATAGGGGAAGTGGTGGCAAGGGCATTGCGCCAGGCGACGTGACATCTGTCTCAGCCCTCTTCCGCCAACGGCGGCGCTCACGCCCCTTCCGGCCTCAACGCCGGCGCATTCCCGCGACCACGGCTGCCGTCCTCAGGCCTGTTTCGGACGCTATCTCGAGCATCGCTGCAGACCCCGGCGCATAGTTTTGTCGCATGCCGTCCGCCGCCAGCATCAACGCCAGCGCACCTGCCGCAGCACCAACCTCGCCGACGGTCATCGCCGGATACGCCGTCGGGGTCAATTCTCGCAGCGTGCGATAGAAGCGCGGGTGCACAACCAGTTGCTCGAGTGCGCGATGACGCTCGCCGTTGGAATTGCTGACGACAAAGGAAATGTCGGATTCCTTCGGCCCGTTGCTCGCAACCGCCGCGCGCAACGCGCTCAGCATGGCACGGCCCTGACTGAAACGGTCGGAGAGGACACTGTCTTCCTCGCGCGCGACGCCGATATTGACGACAGCGGGAGCAACTGCGCCATTACCCTCCGGCGCGCTAGTCAGCCTGACGAAGGCCGCCGCTTCGCCGGGGACCAGACCCTGAGCGCCGTCCGACGACTTCAGGCGCCCGCTTTGCCGCAGTCGGTCCAGGTCGACGTCGTTGAGGAAACTGTCGACCCCGCCCAGGATGATCTGTTCGACACCCGGCCTGCTGAACAAGTCTGACGCGCGTTCAAGCAGGCTGACACTGGCCGCCGCGCCGCCATCCACCGCGATCGACGCCGGATGGAAGCTGCCGCCGCAACCTAGCATCACGGCAGGCAGAAAATCGACAAACGGTACGGTCGCAAAAGCCGGATGGCTGCGAAAGCTCTCAGGCGGCGAAATGACGAGCGCCGTCGCCGCCGCCGCGAACGGCCCCGAACGGAGTGCTTCCATGATGGCCCGAACGGCCATGTTCACCAGCCACTCACCATCGGTTTTGCGCAGTTTCCAGGTCGTCGGTACGCGTGCGGCGATCTGGGTAGCGGGGAATGGCTCGACCACGATTTCATTGAATGCCGACAGGCCAGCGCGAATGGCCGCCAGTGTCTGGCGCGCGTTCAACCCGGCGGCCGTGACCGCGCCCGCGCCCGCGAGGTAGACCGGCGCCTTCACGGTTGCCATAACGGCCGGTCACGCAATGTCCCGTTGCCGCCATAGTGGCTGAAATACTGCTTGCGCTTGCGCTTCGCCGCGAGCAGCGCGGGCGTGACTTGGCCGAAAACGATTGCACGCAGCGCTGGCGCGTTGCGGCGGGTGAGGAGCGCGATGCGCGATTTCAGGGTGATGCGCCAGAGGTCCGGCTCGATGATGGCCGTGTCGGCCACAAACTCGCGCTCCTCGACCCGGTCGGCGAAGAGCAGGCGGATCGGCGCGATGACACGCGGCATCCGGAAATCCCAGCAGCCGGACGGCGTCAGACCGATGAGCCGCACGTCTTCGCCGCCGACGATGCGCGGCAGGTGCTGGTCGGGGGGCGTGCTCATGTGGTGCCGCAGATCGAAATCCTTGGGCGGTAAGGGCCACTGGTTGTCGATCCAGGCCTGGTCGTAGGTGCCCGCATATTGGAGGCGCTGCCGCCAATTCCTGCCAATCGGCCCGAAGCCTGCGGCCCTCGGCCGATCCTGCGGGCCGCGGAACATCTGGTCCGGATAGGTGATGTTGGGCGCATGTGTCCTGACGGACGGGTCGGCCGAGACAGCATGGCGAAAGCCGATGCCGACTGGGTTTTCGGCATCGGCTGCGGCGGTAGTCATGCCGCCAAAGGCGCGTTCATAAATGACCGGCATGGTTCGGAAAGGGTGCGGCTCACTGTAAGCGCCCGCGTCGTAGATGCGGTCCCCGATCACATGTAGCACCTTCTGCAGGCCGTTGACGCGAAAGCCGACCTGCATCTCATGCGCCGGCTTGCCCTTCGGCGAATAGGCGGTGCCGTTGACGACGATCTCGGAAGCCGGCTTTCGCGGGGCGATGTCGGCGTCATAACGGTTTGACGATAGGCCCGGCACGCCACGCGGCACATCTCCGAGGATCACGGGCAACTGAGCCGCCGCAATGTCCAGCCTGGCGTCCCGTTCTGGCGCCTCGAAGCTCGCCGAAAACATTGCGACGAGCACCTCCTGGCCGTCCGCGTCATGCTGGACATGGGTCATGGCGCTGAATGGTGTTCGGTTCTCGACCTCGACATCGAACGACATGGGTCACGTCCAGTTGCCGTTCTCGTCAAGACCGATCGGCCAGTACGGCATACACGTTATCAATTGCACATAATCCTCGTGCTTTTCCTCGACCAGCCATTGCAGCATCGCGACCTGCGGGGGTACGCGATCGGCCGCGGGCAACGAGCGGTTGACCTCGTCGAATTCGAGCCAGTAGTTGCGAAAGAACCAGACGACTTCGGGCGCCGATGCTGGACCGGCCAGACGCTTGTCGAATGCCAGGTCAACCGCCTCGTCGTGGTCATAACCCTCCTCAACCAAAGCCTGTACGTTGCCCTGCCACCAGTTGTCCGCAACCTTGTACGCAACCTCGAAGTTGGCGATGTACTCTGCGTACATTTCCCTGTGCTGCTCGGTCGCTTCGGCAATCGGCTTGGCTTTGCCCTGGTCCGGCACCTGGCCCGCGAGATCGTTGGGCGCGTTCAAAAGCTGCCTTACGCCTTTTTCGATGTTGTGGACGACCTTGAACGCCATGTCAGCAATACTCCCCGCCTGGAGACAGGCCGACCGGAACGAAGACGAGAAAGCTCATGATCTCAAAGAGATCAGGAGCCGCGGTCTTGAGGTCGTTGACCAGCAAATCGACCGGGAGCGCAAAGTCGACGTCATCTGAGTCGTCATCGGACCCCCAATCGCCCTCCTCCGGCGCAGCGTCCGGCTGCTTGTTTGTTTCGTTCTCGCGGTTCAGTTCGAGGATGCGCAGGTAATAGATCCGGACGACCTCAAGCACTCTGGGATGAGCAACGGGACCCATCGGCCATCGTTGTTCGAACGCGTTGAGGGATTTTGCGTCCTGCATTTTTTCAGGACCGCGCCCAGCGCGTTCCCTCCACCAGGTCATCACGGGCGGCACAATCTTGCGGAGATCGGCGACATATTCAGCCTGGAGATCGTCGTATCGCGCGTTCATCGATTGTGCCTCTCATCTCCTGCTCCTGGCTACCTTCGCCTTAACCTTCGAGCCCTGGCTCATGTAGTGCTCTTCACAATGCGGTCGGGCGAACTTCGCCTTGCGCATCATCTCCTTGAATTTTTCCACTCCGAGATGGCAGCCGCCCTTGTCCCATGCCTCGTTCAGCGGGGGCTGGTGGTCGTGGGTGCGATACTCCTTCTTTTCCCATGAGCCGTCCTCATTCTTGGTCCATTGCTTCTTGCTCTTCCTCCTCCCCCTCTTTTCCCGATGGAATGGGGCGGTGCCGGTTGCCCTCTTGCCCTTGCATTCCCAGCAAGGCTTGCCATTGACCGCGTCGCGCTGCTCGGCCGAGCGGCCCGGCCGGCAGGCCTGACTATAGGGTTTGTTCTTCGGGCAAGGCGTGTTGTACAGGTCACCCAACTCGGCCCTGAGCGTCGTTAATGCGCCAAGGGTCGTGCAATTCGGCGGAGTGCACATGGTGTTCTGCAGCACAGGATCGCCGTGCCGGCAAACGCCCTTGCCTTCTACCTTCACCGTGAACGACCACAATGTGAAACTGGCCTTGCCCTTGATCTTGTGCGTCACCACGCCCGCGCCGAGACCTGGCGTCGCCGGTTCATTGCCGGTGGACATCGAGCACTCGGAAACGTTTTCCAGTGCCGTCGGATTGCCGCCATCCGCTTTGACGCTCTTGCTTCCCTTGATCAGGTCCTTGGCGAACGCCATGTTGACATAAGGCACCGGAACCGGCCCCGCGGGTGGCGGGGGCGGCGTCAAGCAGACGTCACCCGGCGCGATCGCCTGGCCGTTGCTGCCCTTGTGGAACCACCCCATGTTTTCCGCGAACACCGTGCAGGGCATGCCTTAGGCCTCGGCTGGCGTGGACGCCTGACGCATGGCAATCAGACCATTGTCGGCGAGGTCGTAGATGTCGGCAAAAGCCAGTTCCCTCACTTCCCAGTCGTCCGTCCAGAAGGCTATGCGTTCCGGCGACGCGCCATAGCCCGGCGGCGGCAGTTCCACGATGCGCTGCTGTAGCCGCGACGGCGGCCAGAAATCGTCGACGCATCCCGAGATCAGCCGCGCCATTTCATCAAACCATCGGTCGGTAGCCTCCGGCGGTGGGCCGAGTCGAACGATCGCAAACGGATAGCGCCGGCCGGCCCTGTCTTCGCTCATGCGCCAGACGCCCGCATTTGGCTGGTCGCCAAAGATGCCCGCACGGACCGAGAAGCGCCATATGCGCGGATTGAGCTCGCCCGTATCGGGCCTGTCACGCAGTTCAATCGACATCCAGCGGTCCCAGCGGTCGGTGAGGACGCGCGGCAAATTCCAGGTGATAAAGTCACCTGTCGAGGGGATCTTGCCGAAAAAACCTGTCGTCATATCTGCGCCGGACAGGAGAACTTCTTGAACATTTGCAAATTGTAGGGGTAGTCGATACTTGACGCCTTGAGCGTCAAGTCCCCGTAATAGCCTACTGCCCCTACCCGCAGGCTGTAGACATCCGCGAGTGATGTCGCGGTGAACCGCGCCGTCCGCAGCATTCGCAGCCACGCCCAACTGCCCGTGTCGCTCACCATCATAACCGGCGAGCCGTCGACGGCCTTGTTGTCGCAAGCGGGCGCTGGTTCGTCATTGCAGCGCATCAGTTCGGTTTTGCACACGATTGCCGTCACCAACCACGTGAGGGCGGAGTCTGCGCTCAACAGATCCTTGAGGTTTTCCCTATGAGCCGAAAGGGCGGTCAACCGGGCCAGCTTGACGTCGGGCAGGAAACTGTCCCACTGCGCGTAATAGAGCTTCAGTATATCTTTCGACAACGCGGCGGCCGAGGTCTTGGCGTTGTCGAAACAGCCGCCGGCAAAGACCGCGTGATCCAGCGCCGCCAAATCCTCGGCTTCCGCAGCGCGCACCAATGGAAAAGAGTCGGTCATGTCCCCCAACACCGCCCAGAGGGCCTATATCATAACAATAATAACAAATTTTTGGCGCGAAAGGTGAATTATTGTTCCAGGAGGTGCCATCACTTGCTCCCCTGCATACCCGAGGAGGACCATCCTCTATGCGCCTGAACGAACAGCTATATTTTTGATCCCAGGCTTTGATGGTGCATCCTTAGTCAAAGGAAGCGCTATGGGCCACATTCTGCCTGGGAGCGCCTCGACGACAGAGGCGGCCTGTCGAGCGATACAGCACGGTCAAGAGAGGCTGAGGGCGCTGCCAAGCGCCACGGGATCAAGCAGAAGACCACCGGCAACGGCGCTACCGAAGGGGCGATGGCGCTGATGGTGGCGGCTGACGTTTTGTGAACGACTATGCCCTGGGGCCGACCGCTGAACTCGCGCGTTGTTCGTTCACATCCAGGCCGGGAACCGGCGCGTCCGGCGCCAATCGATTAGGGGTGTATCCGGATTGGCGAGTGCGGCGCGTATTGCGTCCAGCCGAAGCCTGCGCATCGAATGGAAGGTCTCGTGATTGCTCCCGCCGCGTCCCCCGTCCCACCACGCGGACACGCGATCGGCGACCGGAAGCGGGCTGGCGGTCAGGGATTCAAATTCCTTGCCGAGCGCGGCCGCGTCTGTCGTGAACAGGTCGGTATCATTGAGATCTACCTCGAACAGATCGCGCAACGCCAGCCCGGCGGCGAAGACAAGCTCTGGCTCACGCATCTTGGCGATCAGCCACGGCATGACCGACCGGTCGCCAAAGAGGCCGATTGCCGCTGTCGCAGTGGCGCGCAAGGCAGGCTGCTTCAGACGGTCCTGCAGCCAGCCCTTGCCGGCCTTCAGGGGCGTCGTCAAAAGGCGCATCTCGATCGCTGCAGGCGCGAGGGCCGGCTCTGCCAGTACGATCTGGTCAAGCACCGGGTGAGCCAAGCGCGCTTGACCAAGAAGGCAAGCCGCAAGTGCGGCGATCAGGCGTTCCTTCGACGTGTGGCCGTCGAGTCCGTCCAGCACCGTCAGAAGGACGTCGCGCCGCTTGAGCCCGCCGGCAAGCCGAAATGCACGCCTGCGAATATTCGAGTCCGGATCGCCCAGCAAATCGCCAAGGCGGGTACCGGGATCGACGCGATGATGCCAGAGTGCCGCGAGGCCGAGGCCGCGCAGCCGCGCATCGCGCGCGTCCAGCCATTCCGCCACGAACGAACTCAGATTTTCGCGCGGCGTACGCGCTATCGCGCCGGACAGGCCCGACGCGCCATCCTCGCCCAGCGTTCCCGCGGCGTCGACCACCGAGGTAACTGTTTCGGCCTCGCCCCAATGCAACGCCAGCACGCAGAGCACGAAAAGCTCGCCGGGCTCGGCGTAGTCGGCGAAATGCGCCTGAGCCGCCTCCCAGCCGGCCTTTCCGGAAGCCATTAGCCCTTCGAGATTTGCATTCAGGCGCTGGTCGATACGGCCGATATCGGTTTCGCCCAGGATCGGACCATCGATTTCACGTCGTCGACGGGACCAGAGGAAAGCCGCGTCGCTGGCGTGCTGGTCCACCATGGCAGCGATAGACGCGATCCGCTGCATCGTGAACGCCTCAGTTGAGATGGATGGCTCCGCCACGGATGCGGTTGGTGCCGCTTGCGTGGCTCGTCAGTTGGTTGCCGCGAATTGTGATGCGCCCATCCTTCTCTAGGATAATCGATGCCAGGCCGCAGCGCAGTTCTATCCGTTCTTCTCCGCTGATGACGACACGGTCGCCTTCGCGGACAACTGACAGTTTCCTCTCCTTGTGAGCTGGATCGACGATACGTCCGACGACCAGCGGCCGCATCGGGTCGCCACCTTCAAAAAGCAACGCCAGTTCCGACCCGATCGACGAAGTGTCCAGCTCGGTCAGACTGCGCGCCGCAATTGCTGTCTCGCGTGGATTGCCAACGAAGACAACTAGCGGCGCCCCGTCTGCGAAACCAATCAGCAGGCCGATCACGACGCCGTCGATACGATCCAGCACTTGCATGATGATGCCCTCAATTGTTGTGGATGTTGCTTCCTTTGACGACCACGTCGCCACCGGCCTTAATGTTGATCTTGCCACTGCCCTTGATCGTAATGTCCTTGCCGTCGGCAACAATAGTACCGTCCTTTTTCATCGTGATCGACGCGTCGCCGCATTTGAGCGTGATGGAGTCGCCGGCTTCGATCACCAAATTCTTGCCCACCTTGATCAAACTGTCTTCGGCAATCTCGATACCGCTGCCCTTGCCGACCTTGAGGGCATGCGCTCCACCGATGTCAGTGGCATCATCTGCGCCGATCTTGGCTGCTCGTGCCTTGCCTATCTGGGAAGACTGTGCGCCGCCAACAGCGAAACTCTGGTCGGCGCCAACATTGACGCTCTGCGCCGCCGCGATGTCCCAGCTATCCGACGCGCCGATATCGTGGCTCTGCGCCGCGCCGACAGTGACCGACCGTGTAACACCGATGGTGTTCATCTGTGCCCCGCCGACAGAGCGGGTCTCCGCGGCGCCGACGGTGTCGAAACGCGCCGCCTTCACGGTAACGGTCTGGACAATCCCCACGGTCTGAGAATGATTGGCGTCGATGTTCTCCGTCGAGTTCGACACGATATGGATGGCCTCGTTGGCCATGACCGTCAGCGAACGGTTGGCGCCCACCGTTTCGGTATCGTTCGAGCCGATGTTGGTGGTCTGGTCGACGCCGATCTTGACCGTCTTGTTGTTGCCGACGTCCTCGTCGAGGTTGTGGCCGACGGAGTGTTTGGCGTCGTGGTCAATGCGGTCGGACTGATCGTGCTGGACCAGCTTTGTGCGGTCATGCTTGATCAGAAGGTTGTGATCCTTCTGCGCCTGGAAATTGACCAGTTCGGAGCCGGCCTTATCCTCGAACATCAGTTCGTTGTAGCCGCCACCGCCTTTGGAAGAATCCGACTTCCAGCCCGATTGTGTGGCGTTGCCAGGCAGGCCGTAGGGCGGCATCTGCGAGGCATTGTAGACCCGGCCGGTGATGATCGGCAGGTCCGGGTCGCCTTCGATGAAGTCGACGATGACCTCCTGGCCGATGCGCGGTATCTGGATGAACCCCCAGCCACTGCCGGCCCAACTCTGCGACACCCGTACGAAACAGGAACTGTTCTGGTCCTTCTTGCCGACGCGGTCCCAATGAAACTGGACCTTCACCCGCGCATATTTGTCGGTGAATATCTCCTCGCCGGATGGACCGACCACCGTCGCCGTCTGCGGGCCGCGCATGATCGGTCGTGGCGTGGTCCGCGGCGGGCGATAGGGCAAGGCTGTCGGCGCCACACCGAGGACCACTTTGAAACTCTCGCTTTCGACGTCGGCCTGGGCTCTATAGCCGGGGTCAAACAGCCTGTATTCGGCGCTGACCACCAGATATTCCTGGTTCTGGTCTTCGCGCGGAAAACCGTCCAGCTTGAACGTGCAGCCGGAATACAAGCCGCGCACGGTGCCGGCCGCGGCGATGCGCTGGTGCAAGGCCTGGATCTCCTCGCGCCGGATCGAAGCCAGGCTGTCGCCCCGGCTTACTTCGAGATGCGCGCCCGGCTGGCGGTAGTTCTCACCCGCGGACAATTTGTGACTGAACGGCTGGGCCGACTTGGCCATAAGGTCGGCGCCCGGCTTCTTGAAATCATAATCGGTGTGGGCATAGGCGCCTGGGCGCACCGAGCTGCCCGGTATCCATTCGGTGATGTATTCGACGTCGCGCCGGGAGCCCTGACCTTCAAAGTTATAGAGCACTTTCTCGTAGCCCGGCGCAGGCTTCAGCTTGCTCATCGCGTCAGCCAGGACAAGCGTATGCTTGCCGTCATCGTGCTCGAAGAAATAGAAGATACCTTCGTGCTCCAGCAGCCGCTGCACAAAGTCCAGATCGGTCTCGTCGTATTGCACGCAATATTCACGCGCCGGATAGGACCCTTGCAGGCGTAGATCGAATTCGGAGATGCCGTATTTCTTGAAGACATCCTTGACGATGTCGACGACGCTCTTGTTCTGGAAAATATAGCAATCTGTGGTGTTGCCGAGAAACCAGAGCCACGGCCTCATGACGGCCTCGTAGTAGGCTAGCCGGTCCTCCATGCGGGTGAGCCGAAACTCCGACACGATTCCACTGAGCCAGCGCTTTGGATCGGATTCACCTTCGATCGAGACAGGCCCGCCCAGCATCTTCAACGGGTCGATATCGGAGTCTGTGCTCACGAACCCGACCGTGTAGGCAAAGCAACGGCTGATCTCATCGCGTCCGACAAGATGCGTGAAGGTCAGCAAGTCGGAGCCAACCGGTGTGCGGACAACGGTGGCACGTTCATTCGGCATGGGTCGAGCCCCCTCCTGGACGCGGCCGCCAATGTGATGGATTTGAAGTTCCCGCTATATCAACGGTGTCATTAGCGGTGTTACGTTCAGGAACTTTCCAAATCCGCCACGCCAGGCCATGTTTAGCCTACCACATGTTTTCCCGCTGACCAAAGAGGACAGGCGGGCGACAGAATCTTATCCGTCGACTCGTCGGCTTGAAACGCCGCTGTCCTGTTTTGCCTGCAAGCTGCTAGAATGTTGGAGTATCGATCAACGATCGACGGCGATCTTGGATGTACATCAGTCTGCGGATCAACAATGTCGACGCCCTGCTCGCTGGCACCTCGACCATCTACGTGGCGCGTGATAGCGGCTTCGAAATCGGGCGCGATGCTTGTGACTGGACCTTGCCCGACCCCGACAAGTTCATCTCGGGTCGGCACTGCGAGGTTCGATACGAGGCGGGCGCGTTCTGGCTGCACGACATCTCGCGCAACGGGACCTTCATCAATGGATCGAGCCAGCGCATGAGCGGCCCGCATCGGTTGGTCGATGGCGACCGGATGCTGATCGGCCGCTATGTCGTCTTGGTATCGGTCGAAGAAGAGCGCGCCACGGCAGACCACCCCAGCCGCGATTCGACACAGCGGGAAACGCCGGTCGCGACAGGCCGGCCGCTGGAATTCGGAGATGGGCCTTTCTTCGAGCCCGCGCAGCAACGGTCCGCACAGCGCATTTCCGCGCCGACATTCTCGTCGCCTGCCCTGCCCTCAACCAGGGATGAGGTGCTGCGGGAGATCGCGATCGCAGCCGGCATTTCGCCGGAATTGCTTCAATCGCGCGACCCCCATGAGGTTGCCGCCGAAATCGGCGCGGTCTTGCGGGACGTGGTCGAGGAGCTGACCCTGCTGCTGAAAGCACGCGCGGCCGCGAAAATGTTGGCCAAAAGCACACAGCGAACGATGATCAGCGCCGCCGACAACAATCCGATGAAGTTCGTTCCAGGAACCGACGACATCCTGGAAATCATGTTCGCCCGGCGCAGGACCGGCTATCTTGATGCCAGGCGCAGCATCGAAGATGCATTCCGCGATCTCAAGACTCACGAGTTTGCCACTTATACCGCGATGCAAACCGCGCTCTCCCGGCTGCTTGACGACCTGTCGCCCGAGGCGATCGGCAGGAAACTCCCGCCTACCTCGTTTACGAAGAAGAAGAGCCAAGCCTGGGACGTCTATGTCGCGACATGGCGGACCATGGAGGAGGCACATGAAAACGGCATGCTTGATATATTCCTGGCCTATTTCAGCGAGGCCTACGCCAAGGCCGGCAAGCAGAAATAGGAGGTCCCAGGAAGGCACGGCCCCGGGAAACGTATGGCCAAAAAGCATATGGCCAAAAATGCATGGCACGGCAGTCGGCGAAGAAAAGTCTCGCTGACGCCCGGCGTCCGGTTCCAATCGACGATTTCTGAGATTACGATCGCATAAGACAGTTCGCCAAGCGGGTAAGACTCATTGAGCTGAGGGTCTGCGGCAAATGTCATGTCACTGCGTGATAGCATCTTCTAGCCATTGCCACGGCCGGCAGCGGCTGCCTTTCCTTTACCTGGCCGGAAACCGTTCTGCGCCCATCTCACCCCATCGCCGGCGCCCCGCCTGCACGGACGATCTGCGATGAGTTCGAAGGACGACCCCTTCGGCCCGGCGGGCAAGACGGTCATTCGCGCAAATCCGCGGAGCAAGCAAAAATCGACGCTAATTCCCGAGCTGCCCGTCGCGGACAGAGGCCAGTCCTCTCCAATCAAGGATTCGACGGTGTTCGATCCAGGCGGCGGGCGGTCGCCAGGCTGGGCATCCGGAACCATGATTTATCAAGGTGGCCCCGGCGATGTTGGTGCGCCGACAGGCTCTGCTGGGACTGCGCCGAGGACAGGCATCGAGCAGGAAAGCCTATTCAACGCCGGGAGCGGCATCAAATACGCCGCGGCAAACCCCATTCTCGCCGCGGCGGCACCTTTGCTGATGCTGCTCGGACAGCTCAGGCTCTTGCCCGTTGAAAGACAGGCGGCGCCATTGGCGCAACATATCACCGAGGCGATTGAGAAATTCGACCGGATAGTTGAGAAGTCAGGCGTTGCCGAAGAGGATGCCCGGATTGCGAAATTCGCCCTCTGCGAAACCGCCGACGATCTCATCGGTAACCTGCCCTGGCCCAGGAATGACGCCTGGGCGCCACACGGGATGCTGCGGCAATTCTTTCACCTCGAGCCCACCGGCACCGGCTTCTACGAAGCGCTGAACAAGATCCTGGCCAGTCCCGAAAAACACTACGATCTGCTCGAACTGATGCATGCCTGCCTGTCGCTGGGTTTCGAAGGCCAGTATCGAGGCGTGACGCGACAAGACAACAATCTCGAACGCGTTCGTCGCGACGTTTACGAGACGCTTCGCTATTTCAGGCCGCGTTCCGGTGGAGACATCTCGCCGCATTGGCAGGGCCTAGCGGCGGCGATGGCGCAGTCCTCCGCCCCCCTGCCGCTTTGGGTCGTCGCGGCAGCGGCGACCGCGTTGCTGACAGCGACGTTCTTCGCGTTGCGGGTCTTCATCACCAATGAAGGTGAGGCGGTCGCGGGTGAATTGCTGGCGCTCGACCCATTAACACCAGTCGTCATAGAACGCGCCGGCGTGGCGCCGTTGGCTGAGCCGGCGAAAGTCACCCCACCAGCGGCCACCGCGCAGATTGATCGTATTCGTGCGGCATTGGCCAAGGATCTCGAAGGCGGCGGGCTGACCATCGGCACCAAGGGCGACTTCATCGTCGTGGAGATCAACAATCTCCTGCTGTTCCAGTCCGGCAGGGCCGAGGCGAGGCCGGAATTCCAGCCCATTGCCACCGACATCGCCGCGGCTCTGGAACACGAGCCTGGACCAATCCGGATCGTCGGCCACACGGACAATGTGAAACCACGAAAGTCGAGCGCGTTCAAATCCAACTTCGACCTTTCCGTCGCCCGGGCGAAGGCAGTCGAAGTGTTGATGGCAGTGAAATTCAGCGATCCCTCGCGACTGACGGTCGAGGGCAAGGGCGAGGACGAGCCAATCGCCGACAATGCGACACCGGATGGCCGCGCCAAGAACCGCCGTGTCGATGTGATGATCCCCAGGGAGGAAACACTGTGAGCACGGCCCGCTGGAACCACCCATGACGCGTTGGCTGTTGCGGATATTCAGCGTGATCGCGCTGGCCGGCTTCGCCGCGGCAGTGTGGTTTGGCGGGCCATTGATCCGCTTCGCCGACATCCGGCCGCTCGGACCTGGGTGGCTGCGCGCGACGATCATTGGTGTGATCCTCGCGCTGCTGGCGCTTTTTTACGCGCTGCGTTTCTGGAAAGCGAGGAAGGCGCAAAAAGCGCTCGAAGCCGTCGTTGCGCACAATGACGACTGCGATGACGATTCTCGGGTGCTCGAAGCGCGGATGAATGAGGCCGTGGCGGCGCTCAAACGGTCGAGCGGCAAGCGCAACTTTCTCTATGAGATCCCCTGGTACGTTGTCATCGGCCCGCCGGGTGCCGGCAAGACAACGGCTCTGGTCAATTCAGGCCTGAATTTTCCGCTTGCCGGTTCGGGGGACGCCCAACCGGTGGCCGGTGTTGGCGGAACACGTGCCTGCGACTGGTGGTTTACCGATCAGGCCGTGCTGATCGACACCGCAGGTCGTTATACGACGCAGGACTCCAATCCCGAGATTGACAAGAAGAGCTGGCTCGCATTCCTGTCACTGCTCAAGAGGTACCGCACCAGACAACCGATAAACGGCGTCATCCTGGCCATCAGCCTTGCCGATGTGATGAGCTTCGATGATCAGCAGCTTGATGCCCACATCGTCGAGATACGCAGCCGCCTGAGAGAAATTCACGAGACGCTGAAGATCCAGTTTCCCGTCTATCTGCTTTTCACCAAGGCCGATCTGGTTTCAGGGTTCACGGATTATTTCGGCGGTTTCGACGAGGCGCGCAGACGCAAGGTATGGGGCACGACATTCCAGACGGCGGAGCGCGATAGGAACATGGCCGCCGCGGCTCCTGCCGAACTCGATGGGCTGGCGGAACGACTCGCGGACGAGATGGCCGACCGCCTCCAGGAAGAGGCTGATCCGGTCACGCGCATCTCCATCTTCGGCTTTCCGGCTCAGTTCGGCGCGCTGAGGGGGCGCATAACCAGTTTTGTCGCCGGTCTATTCGACCCGTCCCGCAGCCAGGTGAACGCCAGCCTGCGTGGACTCTATTTTTCGTCAGGCACGCAAGAGGGAACGCCCATCGATCAGGTGCTGGGCGCAATCGGCCGCAATTTCGGGGGCAATTCCCGCCCGCATCTTTCCGGAACCGGCAAAAGCTTCTTTTTGCATGATCTGCTGACGGACGTCATTTTTGCCGAATCGGGATGGGTTTCGTATGACAAATCAGCTGCGAGGCGGGCGGCGGTGGCCAGATTTGGCGGCCTCGGTACGATAGCGCTGATCGCTGCTGCCGCACTCGGTACGCTCGCTCTGAGCTTCGCGGCCAACCGCTCGCTGATCGCGTCCGCAACGGTTGCCATGGGCCAGTATCGCGCGACGGCGGAAACGCTGCTCAAGGCGGCCACGGTTACCGATGTGGACCTTGAAAACGTCATCGGCCCGCTCGACCAGTTGCGCGACCTGCCGGCCGGGTTCGAAGCCGCTGAGCTAGCGACACCGATCGGGGAGACGTTCGGCCTCAGTCAGCGGGAAAGGCTTCTTTCCGCGTCCCGGACCGCTTATCGGAAAGGCCTGGAACGCATGTTGCGCTCGCGCCTGCTGATCCAGGCCGAGCGAACGATCCAAGCCAAGATGGGCGATCCCGCCGCACTCTACGAGCCGTTGAAAATCTACCTCATGCTTGGTGGCAAGGCGCCGAAGGTCGATGACGCGCTGATCGTTTCCTGGATGAAGCAGGATTGGGAACAGAACCGATACCCGGGCGAAAACAACCGCGAGGGACGAGCGCACCTCGAAAAGCACCTGCGCGCCATGCTCGCCTTGGACGACGCCTATGACCCCGTTTTCGAACTGAACCAGCCCCTTGTTGAAGCCGCACAACGCTCTCTCGAACGCATGAGCCTTGCCGATCGAGCGACCGCTTTGATCAAGTCGGCGATCTACGCGGCGGCGCTGGAGGACTTTTCCATTTCCCAGCAAGGTGGTCCCGAAGCGCAACTGCTGTTCGAACGTATCGATGGCAGCGATCTGGCGGACCTTCGTGTTCCCGGTCTCTACACTAATGCCGGCTTCAACAGGTTCTACCTTGCCCAACTCTCGCGCATTGCGCAGATGCTCGTCGACGAGCAGTGGGTTCTCGGTGGTGGCGGAGAGCAAGGCGACATCGATCAGCAATTGCTCAGGCTCGGCCCCGAACTTCTCGATCGCTACGGCAAGGCGTTCGCCGCGGCGTGGAACAGCGTTCTCGACCAGTTGAAATTCAAGGCGATGCTGACAGACAAGCCGCACTATACCGCGCTTTCAGCCGCTGCCTCCCCCAGTTCGCCGATAAAGCGGCTGTTTTCGGCGATCGCCAACGAGACGGCGCTGACACGGGACCTAGGTGACGGTCCTGGCGCCGAGACAGAATCCGCGGCTCAAAACCAGCAACGCAGCGCCGCAGAATTAGCCAAGGGCTTAGCCCGTATCGGCATACACATAGCCAACGGCAAATCGCAAATCCGCGCCGGCGCACAGCCCGCTGACGTACAGAACTTGAATCCGGGCGCGAACATTGAAGCGCGATTCAAATCATTCCAGGTCCTGGTGAACGGGCCCGCCGGACATCGCCCGATCGACGCACTAACCCAGAACTTCAGCGACATCTATCAAAGCCTGCGACTGGCCACCGAAGTTCCTTCGCAGGTGGAGCGGCTCAACGGTAATCTGCAGCTACAGATTGCCACCCTTCGCGCCAATGTCTCGCGTCTGCCCAAGCAACTCGGCCGGATGGTCAACACGACGGCAGATGAGTTCGAAGGTAACGTCGCCGAAACCTCGGTGACAAACTTGAACCAGATACTCGACCAGACGGTCACAGCCCCCTGCGAGGCAGCGATCAACGGCCGTTACCCCTTCGACGGGAGCAGCACCGAGGACGTCGCCATGGCCGATTTCGCGAAGCTGTTCGCCCCAGGCGGACTGATGGACCGGTTCTTTGCACAAAATCTGGCCTCGCTGACCGACATGACCGGCCAGGACTGGCGTTGGAAACAGGATACGCGCTTTGGACGCAACTTGTCGAAATCGACCTTGAAGGACTTCCAGTTGGCTGCGGAAATCCGCATTGCCTTTTTTCCATCGGGCGCTTCAGTACCCTCCGTCAGCGTCACCTTCATACCCTTCTCGCTGCATGGCGATGCCGACATGGCCGTACTTGATGTCGATGGCCAGACCGTTCAGAGCAACCAGACCGGAAATGGGCCGAGCACGGTGACTTGGCCGACCGGTACGGCTACCCCATCCGCGAGCCTCAGCCTGACACCAGAAATGCCAGGGCGCCAGTCCGCCATCACGTTCGAAGGGCCGTGGGCCTTGACGCGGCTTCTGAACAAGGCGGCTATCACGGGCAACGAGGGCAGCATGCAGGCCCACTTCGTGATCGGCGGGCGCGACGTCACCTACACGATCCAGACAGGGTCCGGCACCAACCCCTTCCTGCTCCCTGCCCTTTCCGAGTTCACCTGTCCCAAGGCGTTCTGAGATTGAGATGATCCTGGGCAGTAAGCCGCAGAAGCGCAAAACCAGGCACACACATATTTTAGTTTTCGATACTTTAATGTTTGAGCCTGTGGCAAAGTGGCACGAACGCGCCCGAAGGCGCGTCGCGGAGGACGCTGGGTGAAGCGTTTGGTGGCAAATTGAACAATGTCGCCCTTCCCATTGAAAGCTTCGGCGTGAGCCACAGAGGCTGTGTGCGGGAGCTCAATGAAGACAACTACCTGGTCGAGCCCCAGGCTGGCCTGTGGTTGGTCGCCGACGGGATGGGTGGTCACGACGCCGGAGAAGTCGCTTCAGCCAGTATCGTCAATCATCTGGCAACGATCGGGATTGCCAGCTCCGCACCGGATCTTCGGGCGCGCTTCGAAGACAGGCTGAGCAGGGCTAATGCCGAGATCCGCCGCATATCCCAGTCTCGCGGGATAACAATCGGCTCAACTTTTGCCGCCCTGCTTGCCATAGACGGGCGGTTCGCCTGCCTCTGGGCTGGTGACAGCCGCGTGTATCTGATCCGCGAGGCCTCGATCTCGCAAATATCGAAGGACCATACTGAGGTTCAGGAACTCATCGATAAAGGCATGCTCACCGAAGCCGAAGCGCTCACCTGGCCGCGCCGCAATGTCATTACGCAGGCAGTCGGCGTCAGCGACGAGATTGTCATCGATTTCCAGCAAGGTGAAATCCTGCCGGGGGACATCTTTGTGCTGAGCACCGATGGCCTGACGGCGCATGTCACTGATGCTGAGATCAAGGCTGCGACAGTGTCCGCGACACCTCAGTCGGCGTGTGAAAACCTGCTGGAAACGGTTCTGGCGCGTGGCGGAACAGACAATGTGACCATCGTGCTTGTCAGGGTCGCGGGCGGATACGATAGCCAGTCGCCCCGTCCAGCTGCGTACAAAGCGCGGGGGCGGGGCTGATGAGCGCCGACGACAAGACGCGGATATCGCCAGGCGCGGCCAACACTGCCGTGGGCACGCAACTGAGCGGTATCTACGAACTTGACGAGCGGATCGCATTCGGGGGCATGGGCGAAGTCTACCGGGGCCACAACATCCAGACCGGCGACCACGTTGCGATCAAGATCGTTTTGCCGGAATTCGCGCGCGACCAAACGATCTTGTCCCTGTTTCGCAAAGAGGCAACTATCCTGAACCACCTGTCGCATGACGCGGTGGTGCGTTATCACGTCTTCACGATCGATCCGGGGATCGGTCGTCCGTACCTCGCCATGGAATTCGTCGATGGAGCGTCGTTGTTCGACATCATGCGACGTGGGGCGATGCCGACGGGAGAGGTACGAAAGCTGTGCCATCGCCTCGCTTCCGGTCTAAGCGCCGTGCACCAGGCCGGAGCAATACACCGCGACCTCTCGCCGGATAACATTATTCTGCCGGGGGACCGGGTTGACCGTGCGAAGATCATCGATTTCGGCATCGCACGCTCGGCGACGGTGGGCGGAGAGACCCTGATAGGCGGAAGGTTCGCGGGAAAGTACAACTATGTTTCGCCCGAACAACTCGGGCTCTACAGCGGCGACGTCAGAGAGCAGTCCGACATCTACAGCCTTGGGCTGGTATTGGTTGCCGCCTTGCGCGGCAAGCCGGTCGATATGAGCGGCTCGCAGTTCGAAGTCATCGAAAAGCGCCGGACCGTGCCTAATCTCTCCGATATCGATGACGATTTTCGCGGCATTGTCGAAGCCATGCTTCAACCGGATCCGCGAGACCGGCCCGTCAGCATGGCCGAAATCGCCAGGATGACACGTGACGACAACGAGGAGACAATCCCGCCGACTTCCCTCACACCCCGCGTTAGGCCGGGTTTGCCGCCGATAGGGCAAGCCGCTGCTCCAGCCAGCAAGAATGAGGTCGAGCGGCACGACGACGCAGACGCGACGGGTTCAGGTAGGCCGCGCTTCGTCCAGCATGTGCGGCCCGCGCATTTGTCTGGACCGCCGCGCCCGCCCCCCCTCGGCGCTGCACGTACGGCCATGGCCGAGGTGCCTGGCAAATCCACAAGGACCCGAACGATCGCGCTCTGTGCCTTGGCGGCGCTAGCCGTGGCCTCTGGAGGCGGCCTTTATCTGGGCGGCGTCATGACGCCCGCGACGCCGACTGTCGGCAAGACGTCGCTTTCCGCGGCAGAGCCAGCAAAGCCCACGCCCCAAACGTCACAGCCCGCCGCTACGCAGGATGTAGCGAACGCGCCCGAGCCGCCAAAGGTTGTTCCGCCGGCGCAGCCGGAAACGCAGGCCGGCACACCGCCCGCCGAGGATAAGCCACATGCTGTGGCAGCTCAAAGACTGCCGTCGGCCAAGCCCGTCGACATACCTCTACGAACCGAGGCGCCGCCGAAGCCAATCGCGACGAACGCGCCGCCGCCCGAAAGGGCATCGCCGGCAATCCAGCCCGACACGACGGCCAGCGATAGGCAAAAGCCGACTTCGCCCGCTACGACCGCTCCAACCCCGCCAGAAGCCGAAACGGTCCAAACTCCGCCGCCGGCTGAGACGGAGGTTGTCGAGACCAAAAAGCCCGAACCACGGGCCAGCCCGCCGGCCGCCCCAATCCCGGAACTGAAATCGAATGCAGGTCCAGCGGTGGATGCCAACGGCAACAGCCAGATTTCTGCATTGCCGACAGGCAAGCAGCCGAACCAACGCGTTGTAGCGTTGAACGTGCCCAAACCAGCGATCCCCCCGGCGGTCGACGATATCGCTCAACGCGTCGCCTGGGTTCGCGCCTTCGGCGGCGGCGACTGTTTCTATGCCGCCGTCACATCTGCTACCGACAAGGCCGCCGCAATCGAAGGATTTGGCACGGCCGTCCAGCCATTCGAACGCATGCTCGGCGATTTCCAGGCAAAATTCCATGTCGAGCCAGACATCAGCGTCCGCCTCATTGAGCCAAGCCAATGCGAGGTAACCAATTTTCTGCGCTTTCTGGGACAGACCGCGGCCGACCAGCCGCAGCTTGTTCTCGACCGAACATCCGTGCCGAACGGTACGCCGATTAGCGGTACATTGGTAACGCGCAGAGGACTCATCTCCAGCGTTCTGCTGATCGACCACAAAGGAATGGTGTTCAATCTCGACGACCGCATCGTCACCGGGTCGGACAAGGCGACCTTCAGGATCCCGATTGGTCTCGGCGCGGCCGATAAGGCTGCTGGAAAGTCCGTGCCGCAGATAATACTGGTGATCACGGGCCCTCGCGACATTCAGTCGGCTGCCTTCTCCGATCCCACGCCGGCTTCGGCGCTGTTGCCCAAAATCATCGAGGAAGTCGAGACCGACGGATCTCGGTTCTCAGCCACTGCCAAGTATTTCCGGCTCGGCGGATAGCGTGGGCCTAGCATGGAACGCCGCCGCTGGTGTTTGACCGCTTGGTCTGCCCTGCCCGAAAAGCAGCAGGTCCGGTTCCAGCCCTATCTGCCCCGAGGGCGCGCATGAAACTCGCGATTATTTTGGGCGCTCCCCTCGCCCTGCTGTTGTCCAGCCAAGCGCGAGCCGAGTTCACGGTCTGCAATCAGACACTCGATGTCGTCAATCTCGCCGTCGGCCAGAAGGTCGACAATGCGGACCAGACCGATGGATGGTGGACCATCGGCGCAAACCAATGCGTGAACGTTATCCGGGAGGAACTGACCAACCGCTACGTCTACATCTATGCAACTGACGTGTTTGGTCATGCCATCCTCGCCGGATTGACCGAAATGTGCATCGAACGGCGACGTTTCTCGATCCGCGGCAGTGACGAATGCTGGCAGCGCGGCCACATCACCGCCCGGTTTCTGGAAGTCGACACCCTCGAACAGGTGCGGTGGACCTTCTTCCTGACCGCAAGCAATCCGTGACACACCATATCGACACGAGCTTCAGACAGAAGAAGCAGGCGCGCGCCGCCCTTCGCAGGCGCACGCTATGGCGTAGATTGATGGTGGGTTTGACCTCGGCTGTGCTGCTTTGCGTGGCCGCCGGTTTTTACCTGACCGCGGACTATTGGTCATTCGGCGACGAAGACGAGGAGTTGCATGCGGTCGAGGGGGCGGACGATGTGCCGGCCGACGCATCCGTCTACGTGCCAGCGCTGATCGATCTGGCGGGGGACCCGATGTGGATCACCCTTGCGCCAGATGCCGGCGCCGCAACCAAAGGCCGAGTGGTCCCGCGTCCGGCAGAACTCGATCAGGCCGACGTTTCTCCCCAGCTCGAAGTCCTGTCAGACGTCATGCTGAGCGCCAGCGAAAAATTCATGACGACGATACCGTCGACGCAGGAGGATTTCGCATTCTTCCAAGCGCAACGAAAAACCGCTGCCGCGCCATCGGGCGATCTGGAGAACGATCTTCAACCCTCGCCTCCCGCCAGGGAACTTGAAGCGGCTTCCGGTCAGAAAGCCGACAGCGACGATCCCGAAGCCGGATGGGGTGAGACGATCGATGCAGGCGATGCAGCCCTGCCGGCATTCCAGAAGACCGAGATCGAGAACAACACGAGCGTCGTAGCCGTCACCAATGAGTACCAGCGATTCGCGGCGACCGAAGACACGTTCGTAAAGGTTCTCAATGATCGCAGTCTGGACAGCGTAGCGTTGGATGCGCACTTCTCCGCGCAGGATGCCAAGCTGGCAGGCGAGGCCCTGAGCGCGCTTTTCCACCGGGACGGCCTGGCAGCGGGTTACGTCGTTGCGATGCGAGGGTTCAGGCCGACGCGCGACACGAGCGCAATGTCCCTGATGCAGGTTTCGATCTACGCCAAGAACCTGTTCGTCGGCACGCTGACGCGCAACGGCGCGGGCGCCTTCGTGTCGGGTGTTGATCCCTGGGTTCGCGAAGATCTGTTCAACTATTCGGGCGCACAGGAAGAAGGTACGCATAAACGACAGTATCGTCTGCTCGACGCCATCTATTCGACGGCAGCCCGCAACAATGTTCCAACCGGCGTGATCGGCGAGGCGATCATGTATCTTTCGAGAGGACAGGATCTGGACGCCTTTGCAAGCGAGGACCAGCGTCTGGTGATGATCTATTCACAGACGCCCAGGGGCAAGGACGAGGGCGCGGGACGGGTTCTGTATGTGGGCGTGCAGGGGAGCGAGAAAAGCCTCGACTGTTTTGTCTTCCAGCAAAGCGACGGCCAGTTTGCGTGTGTTACAGGTGACGATCAGGTACGCTCGCTGACAGTCACCAACGGCATGGTCACGCCGGTGAATGGCGTCATGACCTCCACCTTCGGACCACGAAAGCACCCCATTCTGGGGACCGTGCGCATCCATAAGGGCGTCGATTGGGCGGCACCCGTCGGCACGCCGATCGCAGCCGCCTTCGATGGCGAGATCACCTTCCAGGGCGATGGGGGAAGCTACGGCAATCTGGTCAAGATCTTGCACAAAAACGGCCGCGAGACGCGTTATGCGCACATGCAGAAATTTGCAATCGAAGCCGGCGTCGGCACCAAGGTCAAGGCAGGCGACGTCATCGGCTATATCGGCACCACCGGATTATCGACCGGCCCTCACCTGCATTTCGAGCTTTACCAAAACGGCGAGGCGATCGACCCCTTGGGCACGGTTACCGCGGTCGCATCGAACGATTCCGCGGTCGAAACGCTCACCGAGCGCATCGTTCACGTCGAAAGTGGCGGTAGTGCTCGCGCCAAGAATCCTAATTCTTCCGCGACGGGCGCCGGCCAGTTCATAACCAAGACCTGGATCAGGATGATGAATACCTACCGCCCGGAGCTTGCACGCACGCTGTCGACCGACGACCTACTCGCCCTGCGCTACGACGCCACGATCTCGCGAGAGATGGTGCGCAACCTGGCGCGCGAAGGCGAGGCCTACCTGCGCCAGCGCGGCCACCAAATCACGGCCGGCCGGCTCTATCTCTGTCATTTCCTTGGAATGGAAGGCGCGCATCAGGTTCTGTCGGCATCAGGTTCGGCGCAGCTGAGCGCTGTCCTGGGGTCGGCCGTCATCCAGGCCAACCCGTTCCTCACCGGCAAGACAGCCAGCTACGTGGTGGACTGGGCCGAAAGAAAAATGGGCCAGAAGCTGACTCATCTGGCAACCGACGCCGGGTCACAGACAACGACCACCGAAATCCGTCAGACGTCGCCGGAGTTCGAAAAATACAAACAGGCCATCACTGCTCTCATGGGCTCGATCTCAAATACGCTCTGAGCGTCAGGTCTGGCATGAGTTTCTTGCGCAGAAGGGTTCCCCCTCGGTTTGCCGCGCAGTTTCGACGGTTATTGCGTTTTTATCCGCATTTCCACGCGGCGGTTGGCAGGATCGTACGGGTTGGCGTTGCGAGGGTTCTTCTCGCCCATGCCGACGGCGTTGATGCGCGCGGCCTCGACACCGCTGGCCGTCAGGAAAGCTGCCACCGATTTCGCTCTTCGTTGTGACAGACCTTCGTTGTAGCGCAGCGTGCCCGTCGCATCGGTGTAGCCTTCGACGACGAAGTTGAACGTGCTCAGCCGGTTGTCTTTCAAAGCCTTGGCGAACTCTTCGAGCTCAGCGCGCGCGGTTGCGTCGAGTTGGGCCGAATCCAGCCCGAAATTGATCAGCATGTCGAGGTTGGATCTGCCTTCCTGCTGCCCATTGGTGTTGCTCTTGTTGCACTCCTCTTCGGAACCGACACAAATTCCTCGAGATTTGCCAAGATCGGCTGCGCCGGCAAAAAACTTCACGATGTCTTCTGATTTCCGAGCCGGATCGGCGGAAGCATGGTTCGAGAAAAACACGACCGCCAACACAAAGGCTGAACGACTCCACTGCATAGCGCTCCTCCTGTTTGAGTATCCGATTTTGATCGACCGCGAACATATCAAATTCCAGCGCAATTGTCTGTGGCCAAACGTTGGAGGTGCGATAATCGCGACTGTTTTGGCCGTGGCACGGCTTGAGACTTGACCCGCGCCGTGCCTGAGGCTTGAGTGGCCAAAGTTCCTCGATGAAAGCGCGGCGTTCATGGCCCATGGGCTCCGATTCAAAACGGCACGGGATCTTTTCGCAGCTTGTCCCGCTATCACCAGGGACATGCGCACTCCTCCGACCGAACAGCACTCGATCGCGTTTTGCCGCGACCTCCTCGCCGGGCGCATTCCTGAGGAAGCGATTACATTTTGCGCCTACCTGCTTCCCGAGCGGGCCGCAGTCTGGTGGGCCCACGAATGCCTAAGCCATCTGAGCGACCTCTTCGATGAGACCGATCACCGGTTGCTCGGTCTTGTCCGCGACTGGGTGAGCGAACCCGACAGCCCCCGCCATCGAACAGAGATCAGAGCCGCCGCGGCGAAATCGCCAACAACCCCGGTCGGCTGGATTATCCTGGCTGCGGGATCGCGTGAAGATCGGTCAGCCGTGGCCGCGATGCCGGCACTGGATTTGCAACCTTCTCCTGCTGCCTATGCAATCAATGCCGGAATTCTGGCCGGTCTGGCACGCGTGGCGCTCGTGGACCGTTTCTCGGTGCTGTCGGCGTTCGTCGAAATCGGTATCCAGATGGCCGAGATCGAGGCCCTCCACCAGTCAACGGATGCATCTTAGGGGCACTCGCCCACACGACCGGCACCCACAGAACTGGAGGACGCCCTCCGTCCCGCCTACTTGCAACCCCCTTGAGCCCATTTGGCGAGCGCCACCTTGAAGCGTGTCCCAAGCGGATGCTGCAAGCGCAGAACGGAGACATCGTTGGCGGCGAAATTCTTCGCCTGATCACACAGTCGGGTCTCGTTCCACTCATGGCAGCCGTCGCAGTGCTTGCCCTGCCATACCGAATTATCGAGGCCCTCCACCGGACTGAAGCGTGGCTCGCCTTTTATGAGCTCCGCAATACTCTTCCCATCGATTTCGGGGTCGCCGAAATCGATCGGAACGTCGAAAAAGATCGGGTCGTCAGAGGCGAGTTTTGGGATTTTCTGACGGAGCACATTGAGTGCGAGTTGGGCGTCATTGGCGGAGCTCGACGGATTAGCAGTGGCATTGCGCGTATCCGAGCCGCCTTGCGGTCCGGGAACGCCCGCCTCACCGACGATCAGCGGTGCGTTGAGATCAACCTTGTGCAGGACGACCTCGGTGGTCAGCGAGACGTTGCTCCAGGGGCGCTGCTTGCTAGCGGTTGCCTTGAACACATCGGCGGTAACACGGTTCATCGCCTCAGTGATGGACACATTTGTCTCGCCAATGTGCGCAAGCAACGCCGAGGTGAACGGCGAATGTTTGCCGGATCCGTCATAGGCGACCTGATTTGGACTGGTGGCGAACGCGACAAGCGTACCGGCACCGCCATTCTCGATCGAGATTTCCGCAAGGCCGCTTTTTGCTCCCCTGACGCCGGCGGTCTTTGCCAGCACCTCGGCTAGAGGATTGTCGCGACAGGCGTCGAGGAAAATAAGCCTTATGCTGGTCTCGCGAGACATCTGTCGCAGAACGAAATCGACAGGCACCGCCTCGAAGTCGAGCGAAGTCTCGTCCTCCAGGGCGGCATCGATCGGAAGAAGGTAGTTGCTGCCTGAAACCTGCAAGCCATGGCCCGCATAGAAGAAAAGCGCGATGTCCGCCCCGCGCACCTGCTTTGCGAACTGCGCTATTGTCGTCTGGGTCTGCAACTTGGTCAGGTCGAAGCCGGAAACGACGTCAAAACCAAGACCCTTCAGGCTTTCGGCCATGGCTTTGGCGTCGCGCACCGGATTGGCGAGTGCCGGGGCGTGCTGATACTGGGAGTTGCCAAGCACCAGCGCTGTACGGCGCTCGGCATCGGCTGCCGTCAAAGTGAAAAGCAGCGCAACTGCCGCGAGCCCGATTGCGCGCAGAAGGCTACTGCGACGGGCGATCAGATCGAAACCCACCGGGACAACAGATCCTTCCTCAGTTGACGAGCTTGGTGGCGGAAAACTCAATGCGCCGATTGAGCGCCTTGTTCTTCGGCGTGTCGTTGCCGGCGACTGGGCGTTCCTCGCCGTAGCCGGTCGCCGTGATCTGCGTGCGCGGAATGCCCGCTCCAACAATGGCGTCGGCCACTGCCTGGGCCCTGCGCTCCGATAAGCGCTTGTTCTCTGCAACCGGTCCATCGGCATCGGTGTGTCCGGAAACTTCGACCTTTAGGCCTGGGCATTTGCTGACGACACCGACGACCTCAGCGAGGAGCGGGCGGCTTTGGGCATCGAGCCGCGCGCTCGCGGGGCGAAAATAGATCGCCCCGGTACGGGACAGCACCGCAAACCTGTTGAGGCATTCCTCATCGTTGAAGTTGGTCTTCGTCGCATCGGTGGCGACGGGCCCGACCTCGGTGCTTGTCGCAACGGTCTGGGCGGGGGGCGGCTTGCTTCCGTCGGCCGTGAACACGAAATCGAACGACACCGATGCGGTAGGAACAATGTTGGTCACACTGGCCGCCTGTTGGAGTTTGTCGACATTGGGCAATAGACCGAAGTCTTCCACATGCACCGCGACAGGGGCCTCCGAGGCGACCGACACCATGGTGTCGCTGACCATGGTCACCACGACATTGGCCTCAAGATCCTTGTCGACCCCATGCAGGTTGAGACGGAATGGAAGAACCGCCTTCATACGTCGCTTGGTGGCGAGGTCGGCAAATGCCGCCGGATCCACTTTCGCTGTCAGTTCGGCGGTTGGAAACTTGTAGGTCTCAAAGAAGAGGAACCGCATCCGGACATTGCGCAGGTCGACCCCGGTATCGACTGAGTTGAGGTCAAAGGAGACCTTGGCGTCGCCGGTCGAAGTGAGGCTGCCGGAAATATTCCTGATCTTGTTGGTTTCGACGATCGTGTTCTTCTTGACCGACTGATAGGTGAGGACCGAAGCGGTCGGATCGAGCGCCCAGTTCGTCTGCGCGTTCGCCGTTCCCAGTCCGGGCAAAAACAACACGAACAACGAAACGATCAAGCCAAGCGTCTTCGCGGCGACTCTGCTTCTTGACCGTGCTTTGCGCCAGACTCCGAGAACTTCGAACATGGCTCCCCCTGCCTACGACAACAGAACCCCGTATCGACATCACGACCATGCGGTGTCTCCACAGAGCATAGAGCACTTGCTGCCAATTGGCGAGCATCCCGGTTGGTGTGCTTGGCCAGCCCGCGATCCCGGCATCGCGATACCGCACCTTGCCTGAGTGCGGGGGGATTTGAAGGTCCTGCTATTCCCATCCCAGACACGTCAGGAACTCAGCGCGGGCGCGGATGATCCGCGGATCGAGGAACCGCTAGAAAGCTATCTTAAGTCCGAGCTTGGCGCCAATAGTTGAGCTATCCGACGACGCCTTACCACGGACTTCGCCGTTGACGGTCGTCAACTCCGAGACTTTCAGGTTGAACCCCGCCGATAGCGCCACGGAAAAATCCGCATCGTCGAAGGCGATCGTCCTGGTACCGATCTCGGTCGTGTTCTTGTAACCGAAACGCTGCTGCAATTCGCCACGCGCATAGGGGCTGAACACCATACCGTTGCTCAGCGTGTAATCGCCATAAATGCCAGGCTCGAACTTGATGGCGCCAAATGAAAGCAGGCTCTTGCCGAACTGATTGCCACCGCTGTCAGTGTAGGGATCGCCGCGGAATGAAACACCAAGCAGGCCGCCACGCAGATCGAAACGGGTGCGTTCGCCCAGCGCGAAGATGTGGCCGACAGATCCCGTGACCGCGTAGCCCTCGGTGTCATAGCTGCCGGTGGTGTCAAGCACCCCGTTCATCACGTCGCTTCGGCCGAAGAAACCGGAGGCCGAGACCAGCGCGTAATTGTAGTCCTTGCGCAACAGTGCGTAGCCGCCGAACAGTCCGGCCTTGTTGTTACCTTCCCCTATGGCATCAAATCCCTGGAAGGCCCCGAGATTGACGTCAGTCGAGGCGTAGCCGGCGAATACACCGATGTTCAGGCCATACTCATTGTCGAACTGGAAATGCTTGGCGGCATTGAAGTCCAGGCTGATGGCGGCCGAAAAATCATTGGCATCGAAGCTCGGGCCCGGGCCATTCAAGCCGCCGCCACTGATGTTATAGCCGTCATGCTCGGTATGAGCGAACTGGCCGGAAGCAAAGACCCCGAAGCTCGAAGAAACCGGTACCATTCCAGATCCGGATGCAGGCGAAAGGTGGAGGTCAGCATCGATCGCGTCGCGGTTTATGCCGTAGAGAGCGTCGAGTGCCACCTCGACCGCGCCCGCGTTGGTCGCGCTGGTCGGCGCCGCCGCAATGCCGAAACTGGCCGGCGTGGCACGCAGGAACAAGCCGCCATTCGGGCCGTTTACGATCTCATAGCTGAAAAGCGAACCCGGCGTGCCGGAAATACTTCCGAGACGGAAGGTGCCGGCAACCGGTCCGCTGGCCGAGACGATGATCGGGATATTGGTCACTTGGGCGAATTGGGGGGTGCCCAGCAGATTGACAACAATGGTGCTGGTGCCGGCAGCCGAAAACGCATTGGCAACGAGTTGATCCGACCGTAGCGTCTGTTGGTTGATGTCGAGGCCGATGGTGGCGCTGTTGAGGGCGAGGCCGCCGAGCATCAACACGTCGTCGGCGACACCGTCCATCATGTTGATCAGGGAATTTGTCGCGATGATCGAACCCGGCATAGTGACGTTGCCGTTGATGAACAGCGTTGAACCGTTACCGAGGTTGAGTTGGTTTATGCCCTGCGTGCCACCGCTGAAGCGAAGGGTCGAATGGTCGGCCGAAAAATTGTCGAAGCCGGCAAAGTTCTGGCTCTTGCCGCCGGCGGCAAGGTCGGTGTCGACGACTGTGCCGTTGGCGCCTGTACCGCTGAATAGCACCCCGTCGCTAAGGATGAGCGGCTCGACGGCGCCGATATGATCGATGGTTAGCGTGTTGGGTCCAAGGCCGGTAATGTCACCCTCGATCGTGCCACCCGACAAATGGACATGTTCGGCGTCGATGCCGCCCTTTATGTCGCCGCCGACGACCGAGACGCTGTCGAAGCCTTGGCCGCCGGTGATGTTGCCGCCTGTCGTGGCGCCTATGGTTCCGCCGTTTATGTTGACGGTGTCGTCGCCGTCATTGCCGAATATGCTGCCGCCAATGGTGGCGTTGCCAGCGACCATTATCGTGTCGTTTCCGCCCGCTCCGTCGAGGTCGAGGTCGACCGCGGCACTGCCGCTGACGCTGACCCGGTCATTGCCAGCCCCGGCATCCAGGGCATCAACTGTGCCCCCCGCAATGATGATGGTATCATTGCCATCGCCCCCGGAGAGAACGCCGACGGTCGGCGCACTGAAAAAAATTCCCTCCTCGGTAGTGAGGATGCCGATCGATAACAGGTCGTCACCACTGCCGCCGGTCACATTGCCAACCTGTGTACCGTCGCCGAATATCACGACGCTGTCGGCACCATCTCCAAGGTCAATGTCCTGAATACTGCCGCTCTGGATGACGACCAGGTCATCCCCCGCCCCGGTATTGAGATTGGCCGCGACGGTTGGGGCGTACGGAACCCCCAAGAAATCCCCATAGAACATCTCAAACCGGTCGTTGCCGCCGAGGAGTTCGATTGTACCGTCCGCCGGCTGCAAGGAGGTCGACCCTCCCGCAGGCAGGCCGCCTACACCGGGTGTTGTCGCCGCTTTATCGGTCAGGAGGCCGCCAAAAATTCTCACGACGTCGTCGCCATTGCCGTCGTAGTCGTTGACGATGACTTCCGACGAGTTCTCGAACCCGCTAAATCGGGTGGTGAATACGCCATCGACGTCCTGAAAATCCCCGGTCGTCGTGCAGTTCACGGTAACCGATGTTGCCTGGAAGGGAGTGCCGCCGCCGTTTGCAGTAGCGGAGCAGGCCGCCGCGCCAGACACTTGGAACGTGGACGCCGCCGCTAAGGCGAGCAACGAGACTCCCGTCAATTGATAGGCCTCGCGCGACACTCTCATTCGACCCCACCTTACGAGAAATCGATACCGTCACAAATCAAGGCAATTAAATAGATCAACGATCCATCTCAGGGGATCGTTGACTGCTTAACCGGCACTGTACGCGTCGCGTTGCTGGGCGGCAATGGTTTGGCGTTCGTTCTCAGGAGACTATAAGGCTATCTGTGGCGACAAGGACACTACCGTAAACTTAAATGAGCCTGTCAAAAGCAGTGGCCAAACTTCAAAGGCATCTTTAAAGATCAGAATAGGCCGCCGAAACAGTCAGATCTCCCGCATGTGCAATCTTGCGATGGTAGCTTGCCCATATTTCGCCACCACACTGCTCAACCCAGCGGTGACAGAACGAGAAATCGGTAGGGAGGTCCAGTTCCGGCGTCACAATCTTCGCAAATGGCGTCAGGAAATTCTCGAACTGAGCGGTGTACTTGCTCTTTCTGTAACGAGACCGGTCCACCGTCTCGGGTAACTTCTCGATTATGGCCGTCACGCAGTCGCGGGAGACCAGAAAGATGCCCGTGCCGCATGACGTTACCCGGACAAAGCCTTCTTGCTCTTGCCGAGGTTCGACGACGGTTCCGATGAACTCCAGGCTTTGCGCAAAGGCTTTGTCGAAGGGCAGTGTCGAGAGGGAATGGAGTTTGCGCAGATCGATCCGGCGCCGCGGATACAGGGTGCCGACGACTTGCTTGTCCAGCGCCAGCATCGCCGCGATAAGATCAGGTGAAAAGCCCATATCACTTTCGATCATCAGAATGTGGCTGCAATCCGGTTTATTGTAGTAGAAATTCGTGAGCAGATAGTTCCGCGAAAATGGAATATCCGTGTACTCGATTTCCGACAACGTGAAGGCGTAGTTGGACAGGCTCTTATGAGTTAAGACCGCGAACAAGCTGCGAACGAACACGCTTTTGTAGGCTGCTCCATAAACCGGCAGCGCAAGATTGATCTTGGTCGGCATCTTGTCCTCCACAGTCCAATGACTGATCGCATACAAATCCCTTTTCCCTATCTTTGACAGGATTCTTGGTATAAATTTTGGTGACCTTCGCCGGTATGAGGGCAGGCGCTCAGGCTGATTGTGGTTGCGTCGTGGTGCGTTGGGAAGTTGCTGGACCAAGATTGAGGCAGGCCGGAGCGAGCATGCTGATATGACCCACTGCAACAGACTTCTGTTTCGTGTCCCACTGTTTCTCATTTTTCTGCTTCTTGGCTCAGCTGGTGCTCGCGCCGCGGTCGAGCCGAGCGCGGCGCCGCAGCCACGCAACCGGCTAGCGATCGTCATCGGGAATTCGAACTATCAAAGCAGCCGACTTGAGCATCTCCCCAATGCCGCAAATGATGCCGCAAAGCTCTCAGAGAGCTTGAAGCGGCTAAATTTTGAGGTCCTGACGGGCACCGATCTTTCGACCCAAGATTTTTCCAGAATCTTTCGAGAAGCTGATGCAAGGCTGCCTACCGTCAGCGCAGTTTTGATTATCTACGCCGGTCATGGCGTGCAGTTGAACGGCGAAAACTACCTGCTCCCGGTCGATACGCCCGATCCTGAAAGCCTGGAAAAACTCACCGCCACGGCCATCAAGCTGAATGATGTGATCGCGCGGTTCGCGCGCCGCGACCGCCAGACGTTCATATTCCTGGACGCGTGCCGCAACAATCCGCTCGGTGCCGGTGCCGGCAATGGTCTGGCGCAAGTTGAAGTCGGTGAAAACACGTTCGTTGCCTTTGCCACCCAGCCAGGCAATGTCACGGCCGATGGCGGCGGCGAAAACAGCCCGTTCACCATTGCGCTGCTGAAGAATCTCGAGATCCCCGGGCTCAGCATTTCGGATATGATGATCCGCGTCCGCAACGAAACCGAAGCGTTGACGGTTGGCCGTCAAGTGCCGTGGGATCAATCGAACCTGCGTGAGCAGTTCTATTTCACGGAGCAACAGGTACTCGATCCGGGACAGTTGAGCGCAAGCCTTTCACGCATCCTTGCGGACCCTGCGGCAAAGAAGAGATTGCAAGTCGAACTTGCCTCCAATGACCTGCAGACCGCCGTGCTAATCGTCGGACAGACGTTGCGGTCGGTCGAGATTCCGGCACCGTCCGCCAGTTCACCGGAGCCGGTTGGCACACAGGTCGCCAATCTGTCTCCGACCGAAAGGGTTGAGGACGCTCGCCAAAGCGTCGTCTCCGGTCTCGAAACGCTCATTGTCGGCGCATCTATGGGCGAGGCGGACAAAGACAAGACAGCCGATCTTGCGCGCAACGTTCAGACCGAACTTCGTCGCTTGGGTTGCTACCGGATGCAGATTGATGGAGATTGGGGCACGGGTTCAATCCGTGCTCTCACCGACTACTACAAGAATACCAAGCAAGTCGCGGCGACGACGGAGCCGAGCGTCGGACTGCTGGGCGATCTCTTTTTGCGCTCAGGCAGAATCTGCAAGCAGCCGGTCATCGTGAAGGCCAAGCCGGCTAAGATAGCGTCGGACGCCGCCCCTTCACGAAACGGCTCCGTACGGACGACTGCGAAACGCTCGCAGGCCGCCCCGAGACGTCCCGCGCCTCCCCCACCGGACATCAGTGGCGGCATAGGCATTGGTGGTGTGTTTTAGGTTGGACCACGTCGCGTCAGTCCATCGCGGCGCAGCTTGCGTTGACGGCGGCAGAGGTGCGCTGAAGTTTCCGGCGCTACGTCTGCTGCGCGTATGGACGATAGCGAGCCGGTCAACAATGGGCCGCGCTCGAGTTCCAGATCAGGTGCTGCAGCCCAATAAGATGCGCGATCCTAGGATATGCTGGCGTAATTGTTCATTCATATTCGGTGGCTCAGTACAAGGTAGATAGCGGGGACTAACATCAACCAGCCCCCCATTCCCAACACCACCAAAATCGCCACGCGCTCGGTTCGCCTGACAAGGTCGGCAATGTTTTCCTCGTTCGTCAAAGAAACAGCGTCCAGTAGCGCAGGCGCATGATCATCGTTGTCATTTGCCGGTTGGTTTGCGTTGCCACTCTCATTGGTTCTCTGGATCGATGTCATTGTCTTTTGCTCACCAAACATACTGGAAATAGAGGGCCCGCCAGCCACCGAAGCGGCTTGCGGGCCCTATCAGCACAGGAAGGGACGTAGCTGTGCCGATCCACGACATGTCAGCCAAGGAATATGCCGATCACCAAAAATGTGACGGCTGCGGCGAAAGTTGGCGCGAGCAACCAACGCGCTTGGCCAATGCTTTTATCCATCTGCTTTCTCCGAGTCTGGAGAAGCAACTAGCCTAGCCCTAAGCCGTTCCGCCTAGTCTCAAGAGATAAGACCATTGCGTTTTGTGATCGGCCTTTGGTCTGGTCAGGATTCCGACTGAAGCCTGATCGAGGAACGTTCGGCCTGCCGACGTGTTCAGTTGCCTGGCGCGCAGAAGACTTGTGCTGTCGCCGGAACAACAGGAGAAAAACCATGAGGATCCACCTTACCAGCACCGCTGCCGCGCTATTGCTTTTGGCCGGCGTCGGCGCAGTTGCGGCACAGGATGTTGTCATCACACCGGAACAGGACACCGTCGTGCGCAAATACGTGAAGAAGCAACCGCTGGCTTCCGTGAACCTTCTCGGACTTGAGCTGAATGTCGGCACGGCTCTGCCGGACACGGTCGAGCTCCATGAGGTCCCCAATGTCAAATACCGGTATGTGGTGATCGACAACCGCACGGTTTTGGTGGACCCGGGCACCCGCAAGATCGTCAAAGTCTACGACTGAGACCTAGAACGAACCCGACCTCCGCCATAGCTGGCGGCGGGTTGGGTATGTCAAATCGCCCTTCGGACAGTTGAGATAAACTCCTGAAGTCGAGACGTCGCAACCCCCTCGTGGCGCGCCTGGTGGATCTAGAACACGCGCTCAACTCGACTTGGCACAAGGTACTTACTTCCTGGTGATCCAATCCAGCAAGCCAACTTCGACCTGATCGCACCCGGCGTATTCGAGTACCAGGGTCTTAGCCAGATCGCGCCATTGACATTTGGGCGCGTATGTTCCCAACACCAAATCTTTGAACACTGCCCGGAGAACATCGGCTCGAACGCTGAGATAGCGAAGGGAACCGGGTCTGCATCCTCCCAAGCTCGGGAGGTGTCATCGCCATGGCTTTGGCGCAGCCGTTTCAGAAGCTCGCGTGATGCCGCGAGCACGCGTCGGGAGTGATCAATATCGCGCGGAAATGCGGCGCGACGTGGCAGGAAGGTGGCTTCAATAGCCGCCCGCGCAATGTCTGTATGGGTATCGAGCATCGCTGCCTCCCTTAAGCAGCTATCGGGGCTGCACCTTCTTAGGTGCTGAGCTGCGAATCTCAGTCATCAGCCCTTGCTCTCGGAGCCGAGCTGTCTTCGCATCCCGTGCCGCCCGCTCGACCTCGATCGACTCGCGCGCAACATCCGAGATGCGCTCTTTTCTCTCGTGCCTTTTTTGTCGGTGAACCGTTGCCTTCTCCGCATCGTCGCCCCGATCTGACGGTCCCGCGGTGTTGTCGCACAGAACGATTGTGGCCAGATGCGGGCGACCTGGGAGGTGTTTCACCTGCCGAGCCAGCAGCCGCTGCCGCTCGGGCTGCGACTGTTTTCCGAACCGTCTAAAAGGTTGGACATCATGGCCAAGCCAATCATCCACTTTGAAATAATAGGGCGTGATCCTGCGAACCTGCGCCGCTTTACGCGGAACTCTTCGGATGGGAATTCGAGATCGGCGGATCGGTCTCGCCGCTTGTTCCCGACGCAACTATGGCTTCCTTGCCCCGCCTCCGGGGCTCAATCGGTAGCAGGGGCGTTGGAGGCGGGAGAAATTTTGATCCGGATGTAGTCCCGCTTCTCGGACGTGGTGCGCTTTTCAGAGCCCCCTTTAGAAACTCAATTTCCAAGGCTTGCCGGCCTACCAGCCGCTCCAGCGCTGCAGTCCGCGCCTCATAGGTCTGCATCGTGTCGGCCGCCGCCACGTCTTCGTCGAAGGAGCCGGCCTCGTATTTCTGAACCCAGATGCGGATCAGGTTACGCGGCAGTTCGTGCCGCTTGGCGAGACCATGCAGCGTCTCGCCGGACAGGAACTCCTGCACTACCTGACGTTTGAACTCGATGCTGTGCGTGCGATAAGTCACCATGGGCTTCCATCCTTCGAAAGCCCGGCTTCCAAGTCAATTCTGCTTGTTCATCCTGTCCGGTCCGAGGGGCGCACTCCACACATGGGTCTCATTTAGCCGGTATTTGCATCGTCATGACGCAGAGAAGCTCGAACAGGAGGGTGGCACCGGTTAGCGCGGTGACGCCCGAAGGATCGAGCGGCGGCGAGACTTCGACCAGATCGGCGCCGATGATGTCGACGCCGGCCAGCGCTCGGATCATCTTCTGGGCCTCGCGCGTCGTTATGCCGCCGATCTCAGGGGTGCCGGTGCCGGGGGCAAAAGACGGATCGAGCGCGTCGATGTCGAACGAGACGTAGGTCGGCGCGTCGCCGACGATCGAGCGCGCCTCGGCCATCACCGTGTCCACGCCGCGCTCCATGAATTCCTCGATGAAGATGATCCGGATGCCGGCCTCGCGGGCGAAATCGTAGTTTTCCACATCGGAGATCGCTCCTCGGATGCCGATCTGGACCATGCGCTTGGGATCGAGCAGGCCTTCCTCGACGGCGCGGCGGAACGGGGTGCCGTGATTATAGCGGTTGCCGAAGAACTCGTCATAGGTGTCGGAATGGGCATCGAAGTGAATGAGGCCGGCCGGTTCCTTGGCGATGCCGCGCAGGATGGGCAGCGTGATCAGATGATCGCCGCCGACGACCAGAGACCGGGCGCCGGAGTGGTGGACGTTTTCGAAGAAGGCGCTGATCGTGTCCAGCGAGCCGGGCAGGTCGAGCGGGTTTACAATCACGTCGCCGCAGTCGCCGGCACGAACCTGTTCGAAAGGCGAGACGCCCGTGACATGGTGGACGCGCCGCACCAGGCTGGATTGGTTGCGGATTTCGCGCGGTCCATGGCGCGCGCCCGGCCGGTTGGTGGTGCCGCCGTCGAAGGGGACGCCGATCAGCGCGATGTCGACCTGCTCGGGGGTAGCCATGGGCAGGCGCATGAAGGTTGAAGGGCCGGCAAAACGCGGAACGCTGCCGGAATCGAGTGGCTGGAAATTTGTAATGCTCATGGTCTTGTGTCCTGTTGGCGCATCGGGTCGCTTGACCGCGAGGCGCACTCCGAAGGCGGTGCTATTTCTGTTGGAAGTCGGACCTGTGGGCGTCGCGCCAGGCGTTCTGCTTGCCGGCGCGCTTGGCCGCGAGGCAGAACAGGGCCTCGGCCAGCAGCCGGCCGGCCAGGATGCTGGTGGTGCCGCTGGAAGCATCGAAATCCGGCGATACCTCCACGAGGTCGAACCCAGCAAAGCCGTCGCGGGCCACTATTCTTACGCCGCGAATGATCTCGCGCGAGGTAAGGCCGCCTGGTTCGGGGCTGTTGGTTGCAGGGGCAAAGGCTGGATCGACGCCGTCGATGTCGAGGCTGATATAGAGGCGCGCGCCGTCGGCACTGGCGATGGCGCGTGCGCGTTCGGCAACCGTTTCGATGCCGAGGCGCTCGACTTCCTCCATGGAAAACACGGTGATGCCGAGCTTGCGGTAGAGCGGGGTCCATTCGAGCAGGTTGCGGGGGCCGCGCGCGCCGATGACAACGATGCGGCGGGGGGCCACCTTGTCGAGTTCGGCAATGCGCAGCAGGGGCGAGGCGCGGGTGAGGCGGTCGCCGCCGAAGGATTCGCTGAGATCGAGATGGGTGTCGAAGACGATGAGCCCGACCGGGGTGTCGCCGGCATCGGAGACCGCGCGTACCGCCGGATAGCTGATGCCGTGATCGCCGCCGATGGTCAGCGGCACCGCCCCGTTGACCAGCACCGCGGCAAGCCGCGCTTCGAGGCGGGCGTAGCTGGCGGCATTGTCCCCCGGCACTACATCGATGTCGCCGGCATCGGCGACGGTGATATGGGCCAGCATGTCGAGGTCCCAGTCGAAGCTGTAGCTGCCGTAAAGAAGCGAGTATTTGCGGATTTCCTGCGGGGCGCGGCGGGTCGCGCCGCCGCGAAAGGTGGCGATGCCGTCATAGGGCATGCCCACCACCACAGCGTCGGCGGAAAGACCCGCCAGATCGCGCACATAGGGAAATGCCATGAAGGGTGGCACGTCGCCATACATGCGGGGAACACCTGCCGGGCTCAAAGCTTCGCTCATGGTACGGTCCTCCGTCTTGTCGTGTCGATTGTGCCGCTGCCCTACTGGCCGGCGGCGGGCTCGCTCTGGAACAGCATGTTGCGCTGTCTCCAAGTGTCGAGGAATTCACGCAAGCGCGGGCTTTGCGGATCGTTGAAGAGTTTGGCGGGCGGGCCCTGCTCGATCACCTTGCCGCGGTCCATGAAGACGACACGGTCGGCGACCTGGGCGGCAAAGCCCATCTCGTGCGTCACCACCACCATGGTGATGCCCTCGACGGCCAGTTGCTTCATGGTGTCGAGAACCTCGCCGACGAGCTGGGGATCGAGTGCGGAGGTCGGTTCGTCGAACAGGATCACATGCGGCTCCATCGCGACCGCCCGGGCGATGCCGACGCGCTGCTGCTGGCCGCCGGAAAGCTGCGAGGGGTAGCGCTCGGCGAAATCCGCGAGGCCGACCTTGGCCAGCGCACGGCGCCCGCTTTCCTTCGCCTTGGCGGCGGGAGCGCGCTTGGAAAGACGCAATCCCAGCGTCACGTTATCCAGCACTGTCATATGCGGCCATAGGTTGAAGTGCTGGAACACCATGCCGACGTTGCGGCGCACGGAATCGATGTTCTGGTCGCTTTCTCGTACCAGTCCTTCGGCACCGCGCTTGTAGCCGAGCAACCGGCCCTCGATCTCGATCTCGCCGCTCGTATATTCCTCGAGGAAGCTCGCGCAGCGCAGCAACGTGCTCTTGCCCGACCCCGAGGGTCCGATGATGCAGACGACTTCGGAGAGGTTGATGTCGAGCGAGATCCCGGACAGAGCCGCGAATGTGCCGAAATCCTTGGTCAAATTGCGGATCTTAATGACGGGCTCGGTGGTTTCAGTGGCCATCGTTTATTCCCAATTGGTGGTTGAGCGGCCTAGAACCGCACCCGGCGCTCAACATATTTGCCGAGCTGCGCGACTGCCTCGACCAGCAGCCAGTACAGTAGGGCGGCGGCGAGATAAGGTTCGATGACCGCGTAGGTCTCGTTGACGAATTGCGTCGTGTTCTTGGTCAGCTCGGCAACGGTGATGATGGACAGCACCGCGGATTCCTTGATGAGGATGATGATCTGGTTGACCATCGGTGGCGTGATCATGACCAGCATCTGCGGCAGCTTGATATGGCGGATGATCTGCGTGCCTGAGAGCCCGGCCATGCGCGCCGCCTCGATCTGGCCTTTGGAGATCGACTGGAAACCGGAGCGGAAGATTTCGGCGAAATAGGCGGCACCATAGAAGCCGAGGCCGAAAACACCCACCGCTTCGGCACTCAGCCGGAGGCCTATGCTCGGGCCGCCATAATAGAGCACGAACAGCAGGATCAGGATCGGCAGGCCGCGCATGATCTCGATATAGGCACGAACGGCCCAGCGCAGCGGCGTGAACGGCGTGCTCTCGAGGCAGGCGAGCAACAGGCCGATCGCCAGCCCGAGGGCTGTGGCAAGTGCGCAGATCCAGGCCGTCGTCGCCAGGCCGGCCAGCATCAGCGGTCCATATTGCACCCACAGGTCGAAGAATTGCGCCATGGCTCAGGCCCTCCGCGCCAGCCGTTGCTCGGCCATGCGGCCGATCAGCGACAGAAGGAAATTGATGACGATATAGATGACGGCGGCGGTGATGTAGATTTCGAACGGGCGATAGGTGGTCGCGACGATCTGCTGGCTTACCCGCATCAGTTCCGTCACCGCGATGACGGAGACCAGCGATGAGTTTTTCAGGATGCTGATAGTCTCATTGACCAGCGACGGGATGACGAGGCGCAATATCTGGGGCACGAGTATATGCTGGCGCCCCGCCCATTTGCGTATGCCTACCATGCGCGCCGCCTCCAGTTGCCCTGGTGGAATGGCCAAAAGTCCGCCGCGAAATATCTCGGCCTGGAAGGCGATCGTGTTCAGGGTCAGCGCGAGGATGGCCGCGAGAATGGGCGCTACATTGATGCCGATGAGCGGCAGCAGATAATAGATAATCAGCAACTGCACGAGGATGGGCGTGCCGCGCCACACGCTTTGATAGATGCGCGAAAAGCAGCGCAGCCATGCCTTCTTCGAGGTGACGCCGAAGCACAGGACGAGGCCGAGCGGCATGCCGAGGATGATGGCGACGCCCGACACCAGGATGGTCATGCCCGCGCCCCAGAGCATGATGGGCAGGTTGTTCTGGATGAGGGCGAACATTGCCAAGTCGTCAGACCTTATGGACTTGAGGTCAGGCTTGCAGCCTGTGCGTTTTTAGGCAGGCGAGGCTGGAAAGCCTCGCCCTTATCCGGGCGTTGGACGCCGACTCGTCAGCTCTTGGGTTCGGGCAGAGCGTCCGTCGGCAGTTTCATGGTGAAGCCGAACCACTTTTCCTGAAGTTTGGCCATGGTTCCATCGGTGGCGAGCTTGCGGAACTGGTCATCGATGAAGTCGGCAAGCGCCTTGCTGTCGTCGTCCTTGCGGAAGGCCCAGCTGAAATAGGTCGGGTCCCCGAACGTTGTGCGGATGGTTTCGAAGACGTCGCCGCGCTGCGTCTGCAGGTAGAGCAGATTGGGCAGGGAATTCACGACGGCATCCGTGCGCCCGGCAGCGAGATCGGCATAGGCTTCATTGAAGTCGACATAGGTCTGGATGTTGGCGATCGGCGCCAGGCCTTTTGCCTTTAAATTCTCGGAAAAGGCCTCGGTGCCCTTGAGCTGTGCCGAGCCGGCCTGCGTGCCGACATTTTTGCCGCTCAGGTCTTCGGGCGTGTTCAAGGCGGCGTCGCCTTTGCGCTTGACGTAGGAGAACGACGCGTCGGCGATTGGCAGAGACAGCCTGTAGGTATCGTAGCGCTGTTTGTTAACGGTGACGGAGGTTATGATGGCATCGAACTTCTCCGTCTGCAAACCGGGCAGCAAGCCCTGGAACGGCAGGTCGAGCCGGTTCACCTTCACGTCCGGCAGCGCCTTCATGACTTCTTCGAAGAGGTCAACTCCGTAGCCTACGATCTTGCCGTTTTCGACATATTCGAACGGCGGGTAGCGGGCCTCGGACGCGATGGTGATTTCCCCCTTTGCCTTGATCCGATCCAGAAGATCGGAGGCGGTGGCAATGCTCGCCACGGCGAGCGAGAGCGACGCGGCCAACAGCGTCGAAGTGCACAGTTTCAAAGCGGATCGCATAACTTCCTCCAGTTTCGTATGTTCCCGTTTGTTATGGATTATTTGGAGTCCGAGGCTTCTTTACGCGCTCAGGAATCTCGCATGCGTGACGAGCCTTAAACCTCCAGGTCGTCAGCCGGCTGCAATGCCGGCCCGATTGTTTGCTTCCCCAGTGGCATGACGGCACGGCACCATCTGGTAGGGCAGCATGGCAGGATTGAATCTTTGATAAACATGGAAGGAATAGACTATACATCGAAGTTGACGATGTAAGGCTGATACCCAACACCGTCTGAGAGGCTCAAGGAGGAGTGTCAGAATGCGTCTGTCGGTTGCCGACATTCGTGCGCTCAGGGTTTTCCGCTCGGTGGTCGAGCATGGCGGATTTACCGGAGCACAGCTTGCTTTGGCGATGAGCCAATCGACGATCAGTTTCCAAATCAACGCGTTGGAGGAACGGCTGGGGTTTTCGCTATGCCAACGCGGCAGGCGCGGCTTCGAACTGACCGATAGGGGCACCGCGGTCTATGAATATTCCCATTCGCTGACTTCAGCGCTGTCGGCGTTCGAGATGCAGCTGGGCGAACTGCGCTCCAAGGCGACGGGTGTGCTGCGCGTCGGAATCGTCGATGCCACCGTTACCGATTCAGCCCTGGGCCTCGATGACGTCATTCATCAGTTCATCAAGAAAGCCAGCGAAGTCGATCTGCGCATCACCATCGGCTCGCCTGAACAGCTTATCGCGGAAACCGCCAAGGGCGGGATCGACTTCGCGATCTCCCCCCGCATCAAATTGCTGCCCGGCTATTCGCAGACCGAGTTCCATTATGAAATCAACTCGCTCTACTGCAGCGAGCGCCACCCGCTGTTTTCCCGCAAGCTGGTGACAAAGGCTGATGTGGAAGCATCGCAGATGGTGGTGCGCCCTTATGCCAACAAGTCGGAATTGCAGCATTTCCCCAACGCGCATGTCGGCGCCTATGCTTCGAATATCGAGGCGCAGGCGATGTATATCCTGAGCGGCCACTTCGTCGGCTATCTGCCGGATCACATGACCGTCACGTTTAGACAGAACAACCGGCTTAAGGCGCTGCTTATTCCCGAGGCGCAGATCCGCTCGCCCTTCGTCATCATCGCGCCAAAGCACAAGAAAGCGTCGCTGTCGCAGCGGATTTTTTTTCAGGAACTGCGCAAAAGGGTGGGGAGTGCCGAAAAATCGGCCGGAAAAGGGCAAGCCGCCGACGCAAAAAACAAGATGCCCAAGGTACGCGGCATGTAAAAACTCCTTTATGCATTGATCCCGAAAAGCGGGAGCCGCTTTTTCGGGATCAATGGTCTGGATGCAGGACTGCGCTTTAAAGGCGCGGCGCCTTGGCGTCGATCCGATAATGCGCTTCGGTTGGAACGCAGCCTTGACCGTTTACCGGAATGAGGTCCTGCGGGCAGGCTGAGAACGCGACGATCAAATCCATTTCCGCGCACATCGACACATAGGAGCCCGGTCCCGCCACCGGTGCCTCGAAGGTGACCGAACCGTCTTCGCCGACGGGAATGTTCATGAACAGGTTGAGCGGCGAAGGGGTTTCGGGTGGCGTCAGCCCGACCGCGCCGAGGGCCGTCGCCAGATTGTCGGTGCAGTTGTCATGGTGCCCGACATGGCCCAACTGCTGGTAGCGATAGCGGTCGCAGGCGGCGATCAGCGTATCGTGCACGCCACCCGACGTGTCCTGTATCAGGGTCAGCATCGGACGCCGCCTGTTGCTGCACAGCGTGTCGCCGTTCTTCGGGTTCACCTTGAGCATGGCTCCACGACTGTGCTCCATCGACATGAATTCCGCGATATCGTCGGCGCAGAAGGCCCAGGTGTCCACCACCTGGGTGCCGTGGGTGTTGATGACGGTGATCACCTGGCCTTGGGCAACGCGCGTCGCCACGCCCTGGCGGGCAGGAATGACGTGAACCTGACCGTTACTTGCGTTTGTTGGCATCGTTGAATTCCTTTCGTTCAGCGTCCGCGCGCTTCGTGTTCGACGAAGATATAGCCGAGAAAGTTCAGGAGTACCTGTGCTGCGAGAAAGCCGGTGATGCCCGAAGGGTCGTAGGCCGGGGCCACCTCGACGAGGTCGATGCCGACGACGTCGCCGCGCTTCACAAGGCCCCGGAGCATTTCCATTACTTCATAATACAGGAAGCCGCCATGGCTAGGCGTGCCAGTGCCCGGCGCAATCGACGGATCGAAACCGTCGATGTCGATCGTCACATAGTAGCGTACGCCTTCCGGAATGGTCGCCAGAACACCTTCGACCCCGAGCTTGCGCGCCTGGCGGACGGAAAGGATCGTCGAGCCGCGTTGGCGCGCATCCTCGTAACCGTCGCGGGCGGTCGAGGAGACGTTGCGGATGCCGATCTGGCTGAGGCCGCTAACATGCGACTGTTCGGCCGCGCGGCGCATCGGATTGCCGTGTCCTTCGCGCACGCCATGACGCACGTCGACAAAGTCGAGATGCGCATCGATCTGCACGATGTGAATGGGGCCATGTTCGCTGAACGCCCTGACGCAGGGAATGTTGATGGCATGGTCGCCGCCCAGAACGACGGGCAGCGCTCCGCGTTCAAGAATCTTGCGGACCGCCATTTCCGTATTCGCGTGGCTGGCCACGGTATCGGTATGCACGATATCTGCGTCGCCTATATCGACGATCCGCACCTTGTCGAGCGGCAGATAGATCTGGTCGTCCTCATGGTCGTAAGCGCCGGCATGACCGAAGGAAAACAGCGTCGAGGCCTCGCGGATGGCGCGGGGGCCGAAACGTGCACCGGAGCGGTACTGGGTCCCCATGTCGAAGGGCACACCCAGCACGGCGACATCCGCGTCGATCTTGTCCCAATCAAGGCAGATCGGCCGTTTACCGAAGGTGCTAAGCCCAACGAAGGGGAGATCGAGCCGCCCACCCTCATACCCGTGTCCAGACATCGAGACTCTCCCTTTCGGATAACCCTCACGCCATCCGGCAGCGACCTTCGATATGAGCCGAAGCGCTTAAGCTGGAGTGAAGCACGACAGGCCTGCGGTCTGTCTGCCTCGTGGCTAGCATGGTCCCGCCACTCCTATCCATCACGAGTATCGGGCGTTCATATCGATTTATCCGGAAATTGGCCGTATTAGGGTTAGAACAAGAGCAGCCCGAAATCGATGGAAGGAAGACTCCCGCTCCGCCGGTGAGCGCTGTCGTTCGAGCTTGCTGTGCCCGAGCAGCACCTGGATGACGCTGATGTCGACATCCTGCTCAAGCAGGTGAGTGGCGAAGCTGTGCCGGAGAGTATGCGGGCTGAGAACGTTCTCACCGCTCCCAAAGCAATATCTCTTGTCAGCCGAGATTTGACGGCCGCGTCTCGCTATTGACGCACAGCTGAAGCAGGCCTACTGGTACATATACCGGACCACTAGACCTCTTCGGATGTAAGGACGGATGGACCTACGAGCGATTCTGACCGACGACGGGAGTGCGCTTGGCGGCGTGCCGAAGCATTCGATGAAGGACTTCGTCGTCCAGAAGATCGCGACATTCATTGCGACCGGCATTCTTGACGTGGGGGACCCGTTGCCAAGCGAGCGTGAACTTGCGGGCGCTTTATCGGTAAGCCGCGAGACGGTGCGCGGTGCGATCCTAATCCTTTCCACAAAGGGCATCCTTTCCGTCGCCCAAGGCACGCGGACAGTGGTGGCCTCGACGGAAGTCGGGGAACTCGCGGTCCAATCGGCCCGCTATCGCGATATTTCCAGGTACAGTCTTGACGACGTGCATGAGGCGCGGTTGCTGATCGAAGATCAGGTGGCGCGGGCCGCGGCCGTCCGGGTTGAAGCCGCGACGCTCGAGACCCTGCAAAAATCGATCGAGGCGCAGGAAGCGGCGATCGACGATCCCGTTCGCTTCCTCATTTGCGATCGCGAATTTCACACGGCCATCTATCGGGCGGGCGGCAATGCCGCGCTGGCGGATATCGCCGCCGATCTCTATTCCTACCTTCTCGACCATCGGCGGCGAGCAGTCGCCCAGCCTTCAAGCATCGCAACGAGCATCGCCGATCACCGTGCCATTCTTGCGGGACTTGAGGCGCGCGATTCCGAGGCGGCCGCAAGGGCCTTCGCGGTCCACGAAACACGCATCTACACCACGACCAAGCAGCTTTTAACGCAATCCGCTCGAAAGGGATAAGAATAGGGGCGGATTGCCGGGCAACCATGCAGCACAACAGGAGGAGTTCCCATGCTGACAAGACGCCTTTTTGCCACCGCAGCCCTCGCGGGCGTTGTCGCGCTGACCGGCATTGCCGGGACGGCGACCGCCGCTCTCGCCGAATCCAAGGAGTTGGTCTATCTGACTCCAGGCCTTGATCTTGCCTTCTGGCGATACCTCTCCAAGGGCATCGAGAATGTCGCAACCAAGGGAGGCTACACCTATCAGGCGCTGGATTCGGGCAACAATGCCCAGACCCAGCTTAAAAATGCCAAGGACGCGATCGCCCGCGGCGTCGCCGGGATCATCATCTCTCCGACAGACAGTTCAACCGCGCCGGCCGTGCTCGATCTCGCCAAGCAGGCAAACATTCCCGTGGTCATCGCCGACATCGGCACGGACAGCGGCGACTATGTGTCCTTCATCATCTCTGACAATTATCAGGGCGCGAACGGCGTCGGCAAAGCGCTGGCCGAGGCAATGAAGGCCGCCGGCAAGCAGGACGGCAGCGTGGGCATTGTCGGCATCAGCCAGGCCCGCCTCAACGGCCAGGCCCGCACCAAGGGCTTCAAGGACGCGATGACAGAGGCTGGCATCACCAAGGAAGCCGGGCTGCAGCAGATGCAGACCTACACCGCGGACGAAACCTTCAAGTTCACGCAGGATATGACGACCGCGAATCCGGACATGAAGGGCCTCTTCGTCCAGACCGACGGCCCGACGCTGGGCGCGTTGCAGGCAATCAAGGCGGCCCGCCTCACCGGCGACGTGCTGGTTGCCGGATTCGACGGCGTGCCGGAATTCGTGCCGTTGCTGCAGTCGGGCGAACTGGTCGTTTCGGGCATGCAGCAGCCATATCTGATGGGGCAGGAATCGGGACGCGCGATGGTCGACCATCTCGGCGGCAAGACTCCCGAAAAGAAAATCCTCGTGCCGATCAAGATCGTGACCAGCAAGAACATCGAGCAGGAGCTTCCAACCATCAAGGAAACGGTCTTCGCCAACGAGATGTAATCGGGGCCTGGCCGACATAGGCCGTCCGGGGGCACCCTCCCCCGGACGCTTTATTCGTACCACTTGGAGTGTGTCCTCGGATGGTAGACAGCAGCAAGATTCCCGAGCCGCTTCTCGTGGCTCGTGGCGTCACCCGCCTGTTTGGGAACGCCTACGCGCTCAGCAACGCGTCGATAGCGCTCTGCCGGTACGAGATCTGCGGATTGCTGGGCGCGAACGGCGCGGGAAAATCGACGCTGTCACGGATCGTTTGCGGACACCTGCCGCCTTCATCGGGCGAGATACTCTTCAAGGGTGCTCCCTTGACCGTCGGATCCGCGCGCGACGCGCTGCGTTCCGGCATTGCCCTCGTGGCACAGGAAACCAGCCTGGCGCCCGACATGAGCGTGCTGGAGAATATCTTCCTACCCAGCTACGCGATGCCGGGCCGTCTGTCTTTCAGCCAGTTGCGACACAGGGCGCAGACCATCCTGTCGGAACTTGGCCACGACCACGTACTGCCACTCGACATCGAGGTGCGCCGGCTCTCGGCAGCGCAACGCCAACTCGTCGAAATAGCCAAGGCGCTGGCCCTCAACGCCGATCTTGTCATCTTCGACGAGCCGACGGCCTCCCTCTCGCCGATCGAGGTTGACCGGCTGTTCGAGATCATGGGGCGGCTGAAAAACAGCGGGAAGGCACTCGCCTTCGTGTCGCATCGGCTTGAGGAGGTCTTCGCAGTCACCGATCGCGTCACAATCCTGCGCGAGGGCAAGACCGTGGCCGAAAGCGTGCCTACGGCGGGGCTCACGCAGGCCGACGTCATCCGCCACATGGTGGGACGCGACATCGGAAATGTGTATCGAAAGGCCGTCTCGCGAGTGACCACTAACGAGCAGCCGGTGGCTCTGGAGGTAATTGGGCTCAAAGCCCCGCCTTTCGTGCGTGACGTCTCGTTCACGGTGCGCAGGGGTGAAATTCTCGGCCTCGGCGGGCTTGTCGGAGCTGGACGCTCGGAGAGCGCCGAAGCGATATTCGGACTGCGCCACCGCAGCCGCGGGCGCGTCCTTGTCGGCGGCAAGGAGATTGCCCCCAACAGCCCTATCGCGGCAATCCGCGCCGGTCTCGGAATGGTCGCCGAGGACCGGCGGGCCCAGAACATCGTGCCCGACATGACGGTCGGCGAAAATCTCTTCCTCGCCCAGATGGGCAAGCACAGGGGTTTCGGGCGAGGCCATTCGGCGCGCCGCAAGCAGGCCAGCGAGCTGATTTCGCGTCTCGACCTTCCGACCGACCGCATGGATGCAAACCTTCTGCACTTCTCCGGCGGCATGCAGCAGAAGATCATTATCGCGCGCTGGCTGCTGATCGAGCCCGAAGTGCTCATCCTCGACGAGCCTACGAAAGGCGTCGACATAGGGACACGCCAGGCAATCTACGAACTGCTGCGCGAGGTGGCCGAAAGGGGGATAGCCGTAGTCGTGATCTCCTCGGATTTCCAGGAATTACTGGGGATCTGCGAGCGGGTCGTCGTGGTGAGTGACGGCTATACCATCGCCGACCTGCCCGCCTCGCGACTGAGCGAAGAGAGCCTGACGCTGCTCGCCGCGCCCCGAAGCTCAGCCGAGCGCAACACGGCATTCCTGCGCGATCTTGTCGCCGGCCATGGCGGCACGGCATTTTGGGGATTGATCGACGACGACCGGTTCGTCTGCCTCGCCCTCGCCGAGGGTACGCCGGGTGCAACGATGGGACTCGCGGCCGGGCATGTCTATCTTGCGCAGGAGACGGCAATCCCCCTCGCGCTTGGAAGGCGTCAACCCGGCATCGTGACCGAGAATGACGGCCGCTCTACATTGCTTGCACCACTGTCCAATCGCCGAGGGCACGATCTGGGATGGATTGGGCTCAGCCTGCCGGCCGGCTCCAGGCTGCCGGACGCCGGGGCTCTGTCGGCCCGGATCGCCGGCCTGTTCGATACACCTCAAGACGAAAAGATCGACGCATGAACGCGCCCACACGATCCTTTGCGATGCCCAGATTCGCCAGCACGCTTGAGTTCCGGATGCTCTGCCTCGCCATGGTGCTTGCGGTGATCCTGTCGTTCATCTCGCCGCACTTCTTCACCGAGCGGAACATGTTCAACATACTCGACCAATCGGTGGTGCTTGGCATAGTTGCCGTCGGCATGACCCTGGTGATCCTGACTGGCGGCATCGACCTTTCCGTCGGGTCGGTCGCGGGCGTGACCGGCATCATCCTCGCCCTACTCCTGAAGGAATTCCCCATTCCGGTGGCGATCGCGCTCGCCATAGGTTGCGGCGCCCTGATCGGGCTTTTCTCCGGCGTTCTCATCGCAGTGTTCGGCCTGGCCCCCTTCGTGGTGACGCTCGGGGTCATGGCGATGGGGCGCAGTCTCGCCTACATCGTGTCGGGACAGCGCTCGATTTCGGGACTGCCCATGGGGCTGCAGAATATCGTCTACACGAACCTGCTGGGCATCCCCGCCAACGTCATCTTCCTCATCGCGCTCTACCTCGCCACCTGGGCGTGGCTGACATATTCCAAGGGCGGGCGAACCATCTACGCGGTCGGCTCGAACATTGAAGCCGCCCGGGCGGCCGGCCTCAACACCCTCTTCTACTCGATCTTTCCCTACGTGGCGTCCGGTGCCCTTTCGGCGACGGCGATGACCTTTTCGCTGGCGCAGATCATGTCGGCTGACCCGATCGGGGGGAACCAGCTTGAACTCGACGCCATCGCGGCCGTGGTCATCGGTGGCGCGAGCCTCTACGGCGGACGAGGCACGATATTCGGCACGCTGATGGGGGTTCTGATCATGGTGATGATCCGCAATGGCCTCAACCTGCTCGGCGTCTCGCCGTTCTGGCAGGGGACCGCCATCGGCGCCATCATCATCCTCGCCTTGCTGGCCGAGCGCCTCATCACCTGGAAATCGCGCCGCGTTTGAGACCGGGAGAATCCTATGACACAGTCCGATCCTTCCCGAGCCGTCCGCCTCTACGGCACGGAAGAACTACCGGCAGAGGAGTGGCTACTGAGCGCCGGGCCCCTCAGCGTGCTTTTCGACGGCGCGAACCTGCGCGACTTCCGCATGCATGGCGAAAAGGTGATCCGCGCAATCTCGTTCGTGGTCCGCGACAAGGACTGGGCGACGCTCATTCCGAAAATCACCGACCTGGTCGTCGAAAAGGACGACGATCGCTTTCGTGTGGCCTATCGCGCAAGCGTTGCCAGCAAAGGCGAGACCTTCGGCTATGACGTGGCCATCGCTGGTACCGCGGCAGGCGTTCTGACCTATTCGGCTCGCGGAACCACGCCGACCGGGCTTCTCACGAACCGGACCGGCTTTGTCGTCCTGCATCCCATAGAGGGGATAAGCGGCGCGGCCGCCACGATCACGCACACAAGCGGCGAGAAGGCCGAGACACGGTTTCCTGTGGAGATCGATCCGGTGCAGCCGATGATGGATCTGCGTGAAATCTCGCATCGTACTCCCGGCGGGCTGGAGGTCAGCTGCCTTATGGAGGGCGACGCGTTCGAGATGGAGGACCAGCGGAACTGGACCGACGCCTCCTACAAGACCTATGTTCGTCCCCTCGCTCTGCCCTGGCCGTACAGGATCGAGCCCGGCGAGGTCGTCGAACAGAAGATCACCCTGACCGTCAAGGGCTCTCCCAAGGGTCCGTCGCGTCAGGCGGGAGGCATCGCCGCCCTGACGCTCGGCGAGGCGGCGGACGCGATTCCACCTCTCGGCGTCGGATTGCATCCCGATGACGCTTCGGCCGCATTGCGGCATGTCGAGACGCTTGCCCAGCTCGGCGTCGCCCATGTCATCTGCCATTACGATCCGCGGTTCGGCCATGATGCCGAAACGCTGGCGAGGCAGGTCGAGATCGCCGTCGCAATGGGCGCCCAACCCTGGCTCGAAGCAGTGGTCGAGCATGCCGACGATGCTGGCGCCGCGGCGGAAATAGACTCCCTGGGCAAGGTGGCCGCGAGGCTCGATCATCGCTTCACGACGGTTCTGGTGTCGCCCGCACCCGATCTCAAATGCACGCTGCCCGGCAGCATCTGGCCGCCAGCGCCGGATGCGGCGAAGCTCTATGCGGCCGCGCGCGCGGCCTTCCCCGCATCTCGCATCGGCGGAGGCATGTTCAGCTTCTTCACCGAGCTCAACCGCAAACGTCCCCCGGCCGAGGCGATAGACCTCGTGACATTCACGACGGCGGCGATTTTTCATGCTGGTGACGACCGCTCCTTGATGGAGACGCTCGAATGCCTGCCGCATATTGTCAGGACCGTGCCGGCGATCGCCAAGGGCCGCCCATATTCCGTTGGGCCGTCCGCAATCGGGTTGCGCGACAATCCCTATGGCGAAGCGCCGGTCGCCAATCCCGCCAACATCCGGCAGGCGGTCAATTTCAATGATCCGCGCCAGCGGGGCGTCATGGGAGCGGCCTGGAACCTCGGCTACTTCGCCGCCTTCGCGGAAGGCGGCGCGGCGGCCATCGCGCTCGGCGCCGCGGTCGGCCCGTTCGGCGTCCTCTCCGTGCCGACGTCGTTTCCGCAGCCCTGGTTCGAAGGCAAGGGCGAGCTCTATCCTGTCTGGCACATCGTGCGAGGCCTGGCGAAGCTCAAAGGCTGCCCGCTCCGTCCGCTGCGATCGTCGGTCCCTGGCGCAGTGCGAGGAATCGCGGCGGTTACCGAAAAAGGCACCGAGCTGTGGTTATGCAACCCCTCGCCCAACGCGCTGGAGGTGCGCCTCCCCAAAGGCTTCGCGCGCGCTGCAATTCTTGACGCCTCATCTTTCGTCGCGGCATCGCGCCAACCGGATCTGCTCGATCGGCTGACGCATGACGGAACGCAAACCCTGTCGCTCGAAGCCTACGCAGTCGTGCGCGCGCTCAGGCAGGTCTGAAGCGGCATCACAAACCAGTCCCGGAAGAGAACGGAGCATCCATGCATATACTCATCATTGGCGCTGGTGGAATGATCGGCCGCAAACTCGCGGCCGAGCTTTCGCGGACAGCATCGCTTGGAGATCGAAAGATTGACCGGATGACGCTGGCGGACGTGACGAAGCCGCCGGTGCCAACCGGTGACATAGGTTTTGTCGAAGCCATTGCCGCCGATATTTCCGCTCCCGGCGCAGCGCAGGATCTGGCCGCGCGCCGCGCGGATGTGATCTTCCATCTCGCGGCCATCGTGTCCGGCGAAGCGGAACGCGATTTCGAGAAGGGCTATCGCATCAATATGGACGGCACGCGCGCTCTTTTCGAGGCGATCCGGCTGGAAGGAACCCGGCGGAAATATATCCCCAGGCTGGTGTTCACCTCCTCGGTTGCTGTCTATGGCGCGCCTCTGCCCGACCCTATTCCCGACGACTACATCCTTGCCCCGCTGACCAGCTACGGCACCCAGAAGGCGATATCCGAGCTGTTGCTGGCCGACTACTCGCGCCGCGGCTTCCTCGACGGCGTCGGGATACGCCTGCCGACGATCGTCATTCGGCCCGGCACTCCCAACGCGGCAGCCTCGGGCTTCTTCTCCGGCATCCTGCGCGAGCCACTCGCCGGGCAGCGCTCCGTGCTGCCGGTGAAGGAGACCGTCAAGCATTGGCTGGCGAGCCCGCGCTCGGCGGTAGCCTTCCTCATCCATGCCGCGATGCTCGATACATCCGCGCTGGGCGCCCGGCGCACGCTGAACATGCCGGGTGTCGCGGCCACGGTCTCCGACCAGATTGCCGCGCTCCGCCGCGTGGCAGGGGCCGAAGCCGAGGCGTTGATAGACCGCAAGCCGGACGAGGCGATCGAGGCCATTATTGCCGGGTGGCCGAAATCCTTCACGCCCAGGCTGGCCACCAGTCTGGGCTTTGTGGCCGAAAGCACGGTCGATGAACTGATCGCGGTTTACCTGGCGGACGACGCCCCGAAGACCATCCCTTAACCGTTAGGGCATGGTCGCCAAAGTTCCGTGAAAGTTGAAACTGGGAAATTCCGATGCTTCTGGGCTGCATAGGCGATGATTTCACCGGGTCTTCCGACCTGGCCAACACGCTTGCCAAGGGGGGCATGCGCACGGTCCAGTACAACGGCGTTCCCAACACCGCCTCCGACCGCTCGGTTGACGCGGGCGTCGTTGCCCTGAAGACCAGAACGATATCCGCCTCGGAGGCGGTGAAGCAGTCGCTCGCGGCGTTGGAGTGGCTTCGACGCCAAGGCTGCCGCCAATATCTGTTCAAGTACTGCTCGACATTCGACTCGACGCCCGAAGGCAATATCGGTCCCGTGCTGGACGCTCTTGGCGACGCGTTGGGAGCGGCACGCGCGATCGTCTGTCCGGCGTTTCCCGCAACCGGCCGGTCGATCTACCAGGGGCATCTTTTCGTCAACGATCGGCTGTTGAGCGAATCCGGCATGGAGAAGCATCCGCTTACGCCGATGACGGATCCCGATCTGCGGCGTTGGCTTTCGCGACAGACCGCGCGCGGGATCGGCCATGTCCCCTACGATGTCGTAGCGGGAGGCCCCCTCCCGATCAGGGATGCTCTGGAGGCGGCATCTGCCAGCGGCTCTCGCTACGTCGTGGTCGATGCCATTCTGGACAAGGATCTTATCGCCATTGGCGAGGCTGCCGAAGCCGATGTCCTGCTCAGCGGCGGTTCGGGAATAGCGCTTGGACTTCCGGCCAACTTTCGTCGGGCCGGGTTGATCGGCACGGCGGCCACGCATTGGAAGGGAATACAGGGGCCAGGGGCCGCGCTTTGCGGTTCGTGCTCGACCATGAGCCGGCGCCAGATTGCCGAGCACCGGAAAAGCCATCCGACGCGCGTTGTGGAGGTGGATGCGGTCGTGGACGGCACGGCCAATCCTGTTGAATATGCCGAGTGGGCGATCGGCCACCAGCACCACGGCTTGCCATTGGTGTTCTCGTCGGCCGAGCCCGAAGCCGTCGCCGCCGCACAGAACCGCTACGGGAAGGAGCGCGTCGCGACGGCAGTTGAAGGTTTTTTCGGCGAACTGGCGCGTCAGCTTTCGGCGCGTGGCGTGCGCCGGCTGGTTACGGCGGGCGGCGAGACATCGGGGGCTGTCGTATCGGCGCTCGACATTTCGTCGTTCGAGATCGGACCGGAGATCGACCCCGGTGTTCCGGCGTTGAAGGCGGGTGACCCGGATATGGTGCTCGCCCTTAAATCGGGCAATTTCGGTTCGGCCGGGTTCTTCGAAAAGGCAGCCGACGTCCTTACGGGAGGCGTTCTACAATGAGCGATGAAACAAGACTCAGGGATCAGATCTGCAGCATCGCTGCGTCCATGTTCGCGCGCGGCCTCACTGCGGGAAGCTCGGGGAACATCTCCGCCCGCCTCGGCGATGGTCGGCTGCTCGTCACGCCGACAGGATCGTCCTTTGGCGCGCTCGACCCCGCCCGCCTGTCGCTCTTCGACGCTGAGGGACGGTTCCTGGACGGCGACAAGCCGACAAAGGAGATGCCGCTGCATCAGGCGTTCTACGAGACACGCGGCGCGCGCACCGGAGCGGTCGTCCATCTTCATTCGACCCATTCTGTCGCGGTTTCGCTTCTGCCCGACGTCGATCCCGACAGCGTCTTCAAGCCGCTGACGGCCTATTCGATCATGCGGCTGGGAAAGGTGAAACTGCTGCCCTACATCCGGCCCGGCGATCCGGCGATGGGAGACGCCGTGCGCGGACTCGCCGGGAAACGGTCGGCCGTATTGCTGGCCCACCACGGACCCGTCGTCGCCGGCAAGGATCTCGAAGCCGCCGCCTATGCGATGGAGGAACTTGAGGAAACGGCCAAGCTCACGCTTCTCACCCAGGGCTTGCGGCCCAAGATCCTCGCGGCTCCGCAAATTCGCGAGTTGGTGGAACACTTTGACGTGGAGTGGGACGACTGATGCAACTTTCGGCCAATCTGGGATTTCTCTTTCGTGACCTAGCGCTTCCGGATGCGATCCGCGCGGCCAAGCGGCGCGGTTTCGCGGCGGTCGAGATGCATTGGCCGTACGATACCGACGCATCGGTGGTCGCGGCGCTGCTCGCCGAAACCGGTCTTCCGCTGCTTGGCATCAACACGGCCCGGGGGGATGTTGGGGCGGGCGATTTCGGCCTCTCCGCGCTGCCGGGCCGTGAAACGGAAGCGCGCGCGGCGATCGACCAGGCGGTTCAATGGGCAGCCGTAACAGGCTGTCGCAACATCCATGTGATGGCAGGAAAGGCAATCGGCGACGAAGCCTTCGCGACGTTCACCGGCAATTTGCGGTACGCTTCGAAGGCGGCGGCACGGCACAACATCGGCATATTGATCGAGCCCCTGAACCCGCGCGATGCGCCGGGCTATTTCCTCTCCGACCTTTCCACCGCATTGCGTGTGATCGATGCGACAGACGGTGCGGTAAAGGTAATGTTCGACTGCTATCACATGCAGATCATTCAAGGCGATTTGCTTAACTCGGTAAGGCAATTTTCCGACAAGATCGGCCATATCCAATTCGCCGCCGTACCGGATCGTAGCGAGCCCGATCACGGCGAGGTGGACTATGGCTGGCTCCTGCGCGCAATCGCGGACGCCGGCTATGATGGCGCATTCGGCGCCGAATATCGCCCCACTACCGATTCCTTTGCTTGGATGAAGCGTTTCGACCACTAGAGGCCTGAGTGCGCGTGCTTGGCGCGGCACGCTTTCGGCCCCGGTGGAGCCGATATCCACGCCAGACAGGAGGCGTGAGAACACCCGGTCGATAGCGGATCTGCCGCGTTCGGGATGGCCTTAGGCTAGAAAGCCGACCTTGCGTTCGAGGGGCCAATGCAACTGCCAGGGTCATATGCTGCTATGCTGCGATCAGGGACAAATGTCCCCTTTCAGAAGTTTGCAGAGCAAGTCTGTTCGACTGATATACGGCGCAAAGACGTCGTTCGCGTCATCAGCCGGGGTTGGCGATCTTCTCTGCGCACCGATTGTGGCTGATTGTCCCAGATAGGATTTATATTTGTTATCAGACAGTTACGCCGCGGATTGGCGTATTTTCGGCGGCGTTTGAGTGGGCCTGAATCACTCCCACTCAATTGTTCCCGGCGGCTTCGACGTCACATCATAGACCACGCGGTTGATGCCGCGGACCTCGTTGATGATGCGGGTGGCGGCGGCGCCCAGGAAGGCCATGTCGTAGTGATAGAAATCTGCCGTCATGCCGTCGACCGAGGTGACGGCGCGCAGCGCGCAGACGAATTCGTAGGTGCGGCCGTCGCCCATGACGCCGACCGTCTGCACCGGCAAGAGCACGGCGAAGGCCTGCCAGATGGCGTCATAGAGGCCGGCCTTGCGGATCTCGTCGAGATAGATGGCGTCGGCTTCGCGCAGGATCTCCAGCTTCTCGCGCGTGATGCCGCCGGGGCAGCGTATGGCGAGACCCGGGCCCGGGAACGGGTGGCGGCCGATGAAACTCTCGGGCAGGCCGAGTTCCTTGCCAAGTGCGCGGACCTCGTCCTTGAACAGTTCGCGCAGCGGCTCGACCAGCTTCATGTTCATGCGCTCGGGCAGGCCGCCGACATTGTGGTGCGACTTGATCGTCACCGACGGGCCACCGGTGAAGGAGACGCTTTCGATGACGTCGGGATAGAGCGTGCCTTGCGCCAGGAAATCGGCGCCACCGAGTTTCTTGGCCTCTTCCTCGAACACCTCGATGAAGAGCCGGCCAATGGTCTTGCGTTTCTTCTCGGGATCCGCCTCGCCTTCGAGCGCACCGATGAAGCGATCCGACGCGTTCACCAGAATGAGCGGCAAATTGTAATGTTCACGGAACATCGAAACGACGCCGGCGGCCTCGTCTTTACGCATCAGGCCATGGTCGACGAGGATGCAAGTGAGTTGGTCACCGACGGCCTCGTGGATGAGCAGCGCGGCGACCGAGGAGTCGACCCCGCCCGAGAGCGCGCAGATGACCTTGCCCTTGCCGACCTGCTTGCGGATCGCCTCGACCGCGTGCTCGCGGTAGGCGCGCATCGTCCAGTCGCCCTCGATGCCGGCGATGTTGTGGACGAAATTCCTGAGCAGCCGGGCGCCGTCGGGCGTATGCACCACTTCCGGATGGAACATGATGCCATACATCTTGCGCTCGACATTGCCGAAGATGGCGAAGGGCGAGCCTTCCGACTTGCCGAACACCTCGAACCCCTTGGGCAAGGAGATGACGCGGTCGCCATGGCTCATCCACACCTGGTGACGCTGGCCGATTGCCCAGAGGCCCTCGAACAGCGGACTTTCCTTCTCGATCTCGACGAAGGCGCGGCCGAATTCGCGATGATTGGAGCTTTCGGCAACGCCGCCCATCTGCACGCACATGGCCATCTGGCCATAGCAGATGCCGAGCACCGGCACGCCGGCCTCGAAGACGATCTGCGGCGCCCGCGGACTGCCGATATCCGTGGTCGAGGCCGGACCGCCGGACAGGATCACGGCTTTTGGATTGATGCGCTTGAATGCCGCCTCGGCCGACTGGAACGGCACGATCTCGGAAAACACGCCGGCCTCGCGGATGCGGCGGGCAATGAGCTGGGTGAACTGGCTGCCGAAATCGACAATCAGGACGGTGTCGGGTTGATTGGCTGTTTTCATGGCGAGCGTTTAGAGAAAGAAACGAGTCGACGCAATGGGTTGCGAACCTGACTTTCAGACCGGTCCCGTCACGTCACCGGGAGATGCCGTCCGAAGCAAGCCCGAGCCGATCGCCTGTTCGAGGCGCATGACGGCATCCGCCAGCTTTTCGTCGATGACGTGCAGATATTCGGTCCAGTCGCCGACATGCCTGAGATCAGCCGCGCCGTCGGAAATGCCGCGCAGCCCAATCAGGGGCACGTCGAACAACTGGCAGGCGCGCAGGCAGGCGAAGGTCTCCATGTCGACCATGTCTGCCGCAATTGCATCAAAGGCCGCGCCGGTGATGATTGCGCCGCCGGTCGACAGCGTCGCCTCCTTTATGCCCGGGATGCGCAACGGCAGCGGCACCGTAACCGGCAAATCGAGAAATGGCGTCGCGCCCTTCTCGAAGCCGAGCGGCGAGGCGTCGATGTCGCGATAGCTGACCGAGACCGCCTGATAGATTTCCGTCTGCTCCAAGGTCCGGCTGCCGGCCGAGCCGAGCGACACGACGAGGTCCGGCAGCGCCTTTTGCGACTTCAGCCAGGACAATTCGGCGCCAAGCCGGACGGCTGCCTCGACCGGGCCGACACCGGTCATCAGCGGGGTGAACAGCCGCTGTAGATGCGGCCCGTATTCGGCCTGTGCAGCCATGACGAAAAGGACATCCTTGCCGGACAGGCGCGACACTTTGTCGGTCATGATGATTTACTCCTCCCTGTCCTGCAGTCTTCACCGCCTGCTCGCCGGGACCCGCTGCCTGCGGCAGCTCCCGGCGTTCGTGGCCTTTCATCGTGCCACTGGCACGATGAATTCGCCTGCGGCGAACCTGCGACTCACCCAGCAATCCCGTCGCGGCCCACCATCGTCATCATGGTGCCGGTCATGGTGGCGATCAACTTGGCTTCGCCGTCGGCGGCGAAGGCATAGGCCTGGCCGTCGGCGACGATGATGGTGCGGCCGGGCTTGGTGACCGAGCCGCGGAACAGGAAGCGCTCACCCCTGCCCGGCGCCAGCAGATTGACCTTGAATTCGATGGTCAGCACCCCGGAATTCTCCGGCATCAGCGAGAAGGCCGCATAGCCGCAGGCCGAGTCCAGCGCGGTCGAGATGACGCCGGCATGCAGGAAACCGTGCTGCTGGGTGAGTGCGGCCGAATAGGGCATCTCGATTTCGATGATGCCGGGCGTCACCAGCGTCAATTCGGCGCCGATGGTCGCCATCGCCTGCTGGCGCGCGAAGGACGCCCTGACGCGGTCCTCATAGTCCGGAGCGGGTACGATCTTTGCTGCCATGGCCGTCGCTGCTTTCACTTTTGCCGGAAAAGCTTATTGCAGAGGCGTGAGCGGCAAGCAATCATCCAATGCTGCACTGCAGCAATTTGGTCTCGAGGGCGCGCAGGACGGCTTCGCTTTCCGCTCCATTCAGGAAGCCCTACGCAGCGCGCAGATGTAGAAACCGTCGGTGCCGCTCAGCGCCGGCGACAGGCAGATACCGCCCAGCGCGCCGAGCCGCATCGCCGTTTCATGGCCGGGAAAACGGCTGTCCCAGAGCCGGCGATGGTCGACCGGGGCAAAACCGCCATTGCGCTGGCAAAACGCTGCGACCTGGTCGCCATTCTCCTCGTCGAACACCGAACAGGTGACGTAGACTAGCAGGCCACCCGGCTTGACGAAGCTGCTTGCGGCATCGAGGATCGCCATCTGCTCGCCCTTGCGGGCGTCGAGCTGCCTTTGCGTCAGCCGCCATTTGGCATCCGGGCGCCGCCGCCAGGTGCCGCTGCCGGTGCAAGGCGCGTCGACCAGGACGAGGTCCATATGGCCAGTGAGCGGCGACAATTCCGCCGGCTTGGTGACGATCTGCACGTTGCGGTTTTCCGAGCGGCGGATGCGGTCGAAGATCGGCGCCAGCCGCGCCTTCTCGGCATCATGGGCGAAGACATGACCCGTATTGCCCATCGCCGCCGACAGCGCCAGCGTCTTGCCGCCGGCGCCGGCGCAGAAATCGAGCACCTGCATTCCAGGCTCGGCGCCGGCAAGAGCGGCGGCGATTTGCGATCCCTCGTCCTGGACTTCGAACCAGCCCTTCTGGAAAGCCGGCTCGGCCTGCACGTTGGGATGCCGGCCGTCGCCGTCGATCGGCGGTATGCGAATGCCTTGGGGCGCGATTTGGGCTGGCTTGGCGCCGGTTTCGGCAAGTTCCGCCAGCACTTTGGCCCGATCGGCCTGCAAAGTGTTGACGCGGATGTCGAGCGGCGGGCGGGTGGCGAGCGCCGCGCCCTCCTCGACCCAGGCCTCACCGAACGCGCGTTGCAAAAGCGGCTCGCACCAATCCGGTATGTCGGCGCGCACCGCGGGCGAGGCGTCGGCAAGCCGCCGCTCGTCGGTTGCCTGGAGTTCGGTAGCCGTCAGCAGCGGCGGCGCGAACTTGTCGCCGTCGAGCGCTTCGTTGAGCGAGCGCGCAGTCTGGCCCCATTCGAGCAGCAGGGCGCCGAAGCCGATGGCGCGCGGCGTGTCCTCGCCCAGCAGCCAGCCTGCCGAGCGCTTGCGGCGCAGCGCATCGTAGACGATGTTGCCGATCGCCGCGCGATCGCCGCCGCCGGCGAAGCGGTGCGACAGGCCCCAGTCCTTCAGCGCATCGGCCACCGGCCGGTGACGCCGGCCAATGTCTTCCAGCACTTCGATGGCCGCAGCCAGCCGTCCGCCTAGTCGCATTCTTCAGTCCACCAAATCGAGCGCATCATCTCGGTCTGCTCTTAGAGCCTTTCACGGTGAGATTGAACCCCGCCCCCTCTCGCGACGGCAGGCCGCCTGTTGAGATCGGCGAAAACCGCTCGATCAATAAATCTTCCGGTGCGGTCAACAGCAGATCGTCAATAAATGCAAGCTCTCTAATGTTATTAACTGGCGGCTGCAAGCACGGTAGGGATGCGACAACTCAGCTTTCCAAGTTTTTCGGTTGGGAATACTCTTGCCGCCATGATTCGCGGCGCGGAAAGCGTGGACCGGCGGATCGTCACGAGGAGAGGGCAATGAAGACTTATCTGGCGGAAGTTCTAGGCACATTCCTGTTGGTGTTCATCGGCACCGGGTCGGTGGTGACGGGCGGCTTCGGCGGCGCGCTGCCGCTGGGACAAGAAGGCATCGGGCTGGCCTTCGGCATCGGCCTTATCGCGGCCGCTTACGCGATCGGCCCCATTTCGGGCGCGCATCTCAACCCGGCTGTAACACTCGGCGTGTTCCTTGCCGGCCGGTTGCCGGCCAAGGACGTCATCCCCTACTGGATCGCACAGATCATTGGCGCCATCCTGGCATCGCTGGCGCTGTGGATCATCGTCTCCGGCCAGGCCGGGGGACACACTGGCGGCTTCGGCGCCAATGGCTGGGACGAGACGAAATGGGGCGTCTCTTCCGCGTTCCTGTGGGAGTTGATCGGCACCTTCACCTTCGTCACCGTGATCCTCGGCGTTACCGCGGAAAGGCATGCGACGGCCTTCGCTGGACTGGTCATCGGCCTGACGCTGGCGGGTATCCACTTCGCCATGATCCCGGTGACCGGCACATCGGTCAATCCGGCCCGTTCCATTGGCCCGGCGCTGTTCTCGGGCGGCGCCGCGATCAGCCAGCTCTGGCTGTTCATCGTCGCGCCGCTGATCGGCGGCGCCATTGCCGGCGTCGTCGCCAAGGCGCGCGTCTTCGAAAAGGACTGACTTCGGAAGCCTGGACAAGAAAAAGGCGCGGGGCCAAGCCCCGCGCCTTTTTCTTGGGTCGAGAAGTCCTTGCTCGGATCAGGCAGCGATGTCGAACCGGTCGGCGTTCATCACCTTGGTCCACGCCGCGACGAAATCCCTGGCGAATTTCTGCCCGGCATCCGCGGACCCGTACACCTCAGACAGCGCACGCAGCTGCGCATGCGAGCCGAAGATAAGGTCGGCGCGGGTGCCGGTCCACCTGACCGCCTTGGTCTTGCGGTCGTGCGCTTCGTAGATCTCATCCGAACCGGCGGCCGGATCCCAGACCGTGTTCATGCTGAGCAGGTTGACGAAGAAGTCGTTCGTCAGCGTGCCCGGCCTGTCGGTGAACACGCCGTGCCTGGACTTGCCGGTATTGGCGCCGAGCACCCGCAGGCCGCCGACCAGCACCGTCATCTCCGGCGCGGTCAGCGTCAGCAACTGTGCCCGGTCGACCAGCATCGCCTCGATCGACATCGGCTGCGGCCCCCGGACATAGTTGCGGAAGCCGTCGACTTTCGGCTCAAGCGCGGCAAAGGAGGCGACGTCGGTCTGTTCCTGCGAGGCATCCATGCGGCCCGGCGTGAACGGCACCTTCACCTCGTTGCCGCCATCCTTTGCCGCCTTCTCGACCGCGGCGACGCCGCCGAGCACGATCAGATCGGCCAGCGAGATCTTTTTCCCGCCGGTCTGTGCCGCGTTGAACGCCTTCTGGATGGATTCGAGCGTGGCAAGCACCTTGGCCAATTCAGCAGGCTGGTTGACGTCCCAGTCCTTCTGCGGCGCCAGCCGGATACGGGCGCCATTGGCGCCGCCGCGCTTGTCGGAACCCCTGAACGTCGAGGCCGAAGCCCAGGCGGTCGAGACCAGTTCGGAAACCGACAGGCCCGAGGCCAGGATCTTGGCCTTCAGCGATGCGATATCCTGTTCGCTGACCAGTTCATGGTCGACGGCCGGGATCGGATCCTGCCAGATCAGCTCTTCCTTCGGCACGAGCGGGCCAAGGTAGCGAACGACCGGGCCCATATCGCGATGGGTGAGCTTGAACCAGGCGCGGGCGAAGGCATCGGCGAACTGATCCGGATTCTGGTGGAACCGCCGCGAGATCTTCTCGTAAGCCGGGTCGACCCGCAGCGCGAGATCGGTGGTCAGCATGGCCGGCGCGCGGCGCTTGGAGGGATCATGCGCGTCCGGCACCGTGCCGGCACCTGCGCCGCCCTTCGGCGTCCACTGATGGGCGCCGGCCGGGCTTTTCGTCAATTCCCATTCGTAATTGAACAGGTTGTCGAAGAAGTTGTTGCTCCATTTGGTCGGCGTCGTGGTCCAGGTGACCTCGAGCCCCGAAGTGATGGCATCGCCGGCAATGCCCGACGCGTGCTTGCTCGACCAGCCGAGGCCCTGCGCCTCGATGCCGGCGCCTTCCGGCTCGGCGCCAACCAGCGAGGCATCGCCGGCGCCGTGGGTCTTGCCGAAGGTGTGGCCGCCGGCGATCAGCGCCACCGTCTCCTCGTCATTCATCGCCATGCGGCCGAAGGTTTCCCTGATGTCGCGTGCCGAGGCAAGCGGATCAGGCTTGCCGTTCGGGCCTTCCGGATTGACGTAGATCAGGCCCATCTGCACGGCCCCGAGATGGCCGCGAAGCTCGCGGTCGCCGGAGTAGCGCTCGTCGTCGAGCCATTTGGTTTCCGATCCCCAATCGACGTCCTGCTCGGGTTCCCAAACGTCGGCGCGGCCGCCGGCGAAGCCGAAGGTCTTGAAGCCCATCGATTCCAGGGCGACATTGCCGGTGAGGATCAGCAGGTCGGCCCAGGAGATCTTGCGGCCATATTTCTGCTTGACCGGCCACAGCAGGCGGCGCGCCTTGTCGAGGTTGGCGTTGTCAGGCCAGCTGTTGAGCGGTGCGAAACGCTGCTGGCCGGCGCCGGCACCGCCGCGGCCGTCACCGATGCGGTAGGTGCCGGCGCTGTGCCAGGCCATGCGGATGAACAGCGGCCCGTAATGGCCGAAGTCGGCCGGCCACCAATCCTGCGAATCCGTCATGACATGGTGCAGGTCCTTGATCACCGCGTCGAGATCGAGGCTCGCGAACTCCTTGGCATAGTCGAAGTCCTCGCCCATCGGGTCGGAGAGGTTCGACTGCTGGTGGAGAACGCCGAGGTCCAGCTGGTTGGGCCACCAGTCACGGTTGGTCCTGGCACCGGGTCCATGCGCGACAGGGCAGTTGCCCGCGCTGTTGTCGTCGGTTTTCGCGTCCATCTTGCACTCCAATTTTGCCGAGGGTTCCGGGCAGCCAGCGCCGCCATCCTGGAATGATTCCAGACTAGGCCAGCCTGCCGATAAAAACAAATTGCCTTTCCTGTTCCTTTCAATAGGATTTTCTTATGATAGGCCTAACCGTCCGCCAGATGCATTATTTCGACGCACTTGCGCAGACGCTGCATTTCGGGCGTGCGGCGAAACTTGCAGGCGTGAGCCAGCCGGCGCTGTCCTCGCAGATCGCGGAAATGGAGCAGCGGCTGAACTGCCGGCTGTTCGAACGCGGCGGCAAATCGGTGCGCATGACCGACGAGGCGGCAGCCCTTTTGCCGCGCATCGAACGCATCCTTTCCGACATACGCGAGGTCGAGACCATCGCCCGGCGTGGCCGCCCTGCCATGGGAGGGCGCTTCCGGCTGGGCATCATCCCGACCGTCGCGCCCTATCTTTTGCCGCGTGCGCTGCCCGAGCTGAAAATGCATTTCCCGGACTTGCTGCTCGAACTGCGCGAGGCGGTGACCGCCTCGCTCGTCGAGGACATCGCGTCGCAAAAGCTCGATGCCTTCATCGCCGCGCTTCCGCTCGACCATCCCGGCCTGGTGACCGAGGCTTTGTTCCCCGACCGGTTTTTCCTGGCCGTGCCGTCAGGCGATCCGGCTTTCGCCTCGCCGCCGGTGCCGCCTGAAAGCCCGGCGCTGGAAAGGCTGATGCTGCTGGAGGAGGGCCATTGCCTGCGCGAACAGGCACTGGCTGTCTGCGGCAATGTGCGGCCGGTGGCGATGGCAAGCTACGGCGCCACCAGCCTGACCACGCTCTTGCAGATGGTGGCGCACGGGCTCGGCGTGACGCTGATCCCGGAAATGGCCACGGGACCTGCCGGCACTATCCCCGATCTCAAGATCGTGCCGTTCCAGGAACCCATGCCGCAGCGCACGATCTGCTTTGCCTGGCGGCGCAACAGCACCTTGCACAATGAGTGCAGGGAGCTGGCGAAGATCATACGAGGATTGGCGGCGGCGGTGCAGGCGGTGTGAAGGACGAGGAGCCCAAGCTGGCTATCAGCCCAGGCAAACCTCGAATGTGCGCTTGTTGAACGGCTTGAGTGGATAGCTCGTCTTCATAAAAGCAAGTGGGTCAAGTGCCACGGAACGTGTTGGGCAGAATTACGGACCGGGCTCATCGTTGGGTCCATAATGGCATACAGGAAGAATGCGACACGCCTGCAAACCGGCCTGTTGCGCAAGCCGGCGGGCGTCGCGACTTCAGGCGGCGGTGCTGGCTCGGCTTGGCTCAAGAATAGACTTGACCTTGTCGGCGACCGCGCGGCCGAGATCGGCGTTGTTGCCAGCGGTGAAATGGATGCCGTCGATACCGTCCGTGGTGACGAAATCGCCGGCATTCAGAAAGTCGATCTTCATGAAATCCGCCATCGCCTTGTACTGCCTGGCCAGCTCCCTGGATTTTTCGTGGCCGCCGCCGAACATGCCCTCGAACCAGGGATCGGGCATCGGGGTCAGCGGCGGCGGCGCGATGACCAGCGCCTTCGGAGCCGGATAAGGCGTGCCGATACCGCCGGCGCTCGTCAGGATCTGCCCGACCAGTTTCGCCATTCCGTTGGCGATCTCGTAGGGTGTCCGGCGAAAATAGGATTTCGTGTCATTGGTGCCCAGCATGACGATGACCAGATCCAGCGGCAGATGGCTGGCGATGGCAGAGGGCAGGTAATTGGCGCCGTTGAGGCGCGGGTCGTTGGGATCGTCGAGACAGGTCGTGCGCGCACTCAAACCTTCTTCGATGATGTGGTAGCCCGCTCCCAGCGCCGCCGCCATAACACCCGTCCAGCGCTGGTCATAGGGGTAGCGGTAGGTCGGCGACCCTTCCTTGACCGGAACCCAGCCCCAGGTCAGCGAGTCGCCGTAGCACATGATATTTTTTGGCGGTGACATCCATGTTTCTCCATCTGTTTGCAGTTGTCTGAACGTGCAGATCTATCGATCCAGCTCTAACGCCGGTGCCGGCTTGCCTTGTTTCGATTCAGGAGGTTCGCACGCGCACTCCGTAGAAGATCGCCGCACCGAGGATGATGACGCCCTGGGCGATGAGCTTGCCGGGTTCGTCGATGCCGAGCACCGTCATCACGACGAACAAAAGCGCGAAGCACAGCGAGCCGAAGAAAGGTCCCCAGACGCCGCCGTCGCCGCGACCGAAGGCGACGCCGCCAAGGATCGTCGCCGCGACTGCCAGGATCGGCAGGTCGAGACCGACGCGCACGCTGCCGACGGCGATTGAACCTGTCTGTACCAGGGCCGCGATCGCCGCGATCAGGCCGGCGAGCGTATGCGCCAGGATGACCGTGCGCTGGACCGGCACGCCGGAAAAATGGGCGGCTTCGGCATTCTCGCCGACAGAGGCCACGTAACGACCAAACACTGTCTGCGACAGAAGCAGCCACACCGCGGCGGTCAGCATGATCCAGAACAGCACCGGCGTCGGAACCGACAGGAACTTCGTGTTGTAGAGGTCGTTGAACAGTTTCGGCACATCGCCGGGTGGATTGCCGCTCGACAGGAACTGCACCAGTCCGACCAGGATGATGCTGACGGCCAGCGTGACTATGACGGCCGACACCCGCCGGATGCCGATCATGAAGCCGTTGAACAGGCCAATGACGAGGCCCGTGGCGAGCGCCAGTACGACGAAGAAGGGCAGCGACGCGCCCGGGAAACTGCCCGACGAGATGAAATAGTTGATCAGCAGGATGATGCCGCCGCCGGAGAGGTCGATCGACTTCACGCGCATGACGACGAGCTGCCCCAGCACGAGAATGCCGAGCGGAACGATCTGCCTGATGAAGATGCCCATGATGTTGAGGTTGAGCATGTTCGGCCGTGCGACCCACAGCGTGGCCAGAAGCACGAGGAAGACAAAGTAGGACGGCGGTATGCGAAGCAGACGCCGGGCAATCGGGTTTGCGAGAACGGCAGTCATCGCTCAGAGCCCCATCTTCTTGCGGGATTGCAGCCCGACCACGGCCAAGAGAATGCCGCCCTTGATCGCCGTCTGGACAAAGGGCGAGACGTTGGCGAGGTTCATGCCATTGGCCAGCAGTGCCATCACAAGCGCGCCGATCACCGTGCCGTGCAGGCTGCCGATTCCGCCTGAAAGCTGGGTGCCTCCAAGTGCCACGGCGGTGACCGTGTCGAGTTCGAAAAGCAACCCGACATTTGGATCACCCGACACGATGCGCCCGGCCAGGAAGACACCGGCAACGGCCGCGAAACAGGAGCAGACCACATAGGCGAGGATGATGTTGCGGCGATCGGAGACGCCGAAATTGCGGGCAGCGCTTTCGGCCCCCGACGCGATGCCGCCGCCGATCGCAAACAGATGCAGGCCGTATCGCGATCCGTAGAGCAGCTTCCAGGCCAACAGCATCACGACGATTCCCCAAAAGACCGGATAAGGAATACCGAGGAAACTGCCTGAGACGGCAGCAATGACGATCTCCGGAACGGTGCCGCCGGAGACGGGACGCAAGATGCGCGTGATGCCAAGGACAATGTACTGCGTCGATAGCGTGGCGATGATTGGATGGACGTTGAAACGGGTGATCGCCAGGCCGTTGATCAGCCCGATGAATGCGGCCAGCACGAAGACCGCCGGGATCAGCACGATCGCCGGCTGGTCGAGCGCCAGCACCGCCGTCGTGAAACTGATGACCGAGCCGACCGATAGATCGAGCCCGCCGACGAGCACGACAACGAGTTGTCCGGCCGCCGCGATGACCAGCGGCATCGCCTGCGCAACCAGGTTGAAAAGGTTTTCGGCCGTTGCGAACTGCGTCGTCTGAACCGACAGCCACAGCGAAATGAGCAAGGCAACCAACAATGGCAGACCCCATTGGCCCTGCCGTGTGTTCCGGCCACTCACGATGTTGGACAGGCTACGATACATGGAAGGCCCCTAGTGCCGGCGCGCCGAGCCGCCCGTCAGGGCCGCGTCGAGGATCTTGTGCTCCGTCGCCTGTGCTGCCGGCATTTCGGCCACGACTGTGTCGTGGTGGACGACATAGATGCGGTCGCACAGCCCGATCAGCTCGATCGTCTCGCGCGACAGCACCAGCACCGCGCCACCCTTGCGGGTGAAGTCGCGCAGCAGATGGTAGATCTCGGACTTGGCGCCGATGTCGACGCCACGGGTCGGCTCTTCCACCAGGAGAAGATCGAGATCCGCGGCGAGGTAGCGGCCGAGCAGTACTTTTTGCTGATTGCCGCCCGACAGCGAACCGACCGGAGCGGACGGCCCTGTCGCCTTTATGTTCATGACATCCATCATGCGGGCGATGACGCTTCGATAGGGCCGCGCCGGCGCAAGTTCGCGTCGCCTCGAATGCAATCCGATGGCGATGTTGTGGGCGATCGGCAAAGCGAGAAAGAGCCCCTCCTCCTTGCGGTCCTCGGGGACGAAACCGACCTTCAGCTGCTGCAAATGGCGAACGCCTGATGATGTCGAGAGCGGCATGTCGAGCGTTTTGCCGTTGATGGAAATCGTCCCGGCAAAAGGATGGTAGCGGCCGATGAGGGAGCGCAAGAAGCGCTGCTGGCCCTGTCCCTCAAGCCCGGCGAGGGCGACGATCTCGCCCTTGTGCAACGTCAGCGACAGAGGCTGCGATGTCTCGGTGATCCTGAGATTCTCGACGCGCAGGATTTCGCCGCCCCTGTCGCCCGTGCGATCTGGGAACAGGTCCTGGAGTTCGCGCCCGACCATCATGGCGATGAGTTCGTCTGCGGTGATCTCGGACACCGTTCTGGTGCCGACCAGTGCGCCGTCCTTCAGCACCGTCACAGTGTCGCACAGCTCGAAGATTTCCTCCATGCGATGCGAAATGTAGACGATTGCCTTTCCCCTATCGCGCAGGCGGCGGATATTGCGGTTGAGCACATCGACATCGGCCGCGTTGAGCGCCGCTGTCGGCTCGTCGAGAATAAGCACGCCGGCGTCGGCCTGGATGCAATGCGCGATCTCGACGAATTGCCGCTCGGCAATGGTCAGGTTGGAAACGAGTTGCGAGGAGTCTAGCGTGAGACCGAGTTCGCCGAGTGCCTTGGCGGTTCGGCTGTTCATCGCGGAATAGTCGATCGAGCCGAACCGGTTCGTCGGCTCCCGGCCGAGAAACATGTTCTCGGCGATCGACAGATTAGGCAGCAGCGAGTGTTCCTGGAAAACGGTCGAGATGCCGGCATCGAGCGCGGCGCGCGGTGACTTCAGATCGAGCTTTTCCCCATTCATGAAGATCCCGCCGGAATCGGGCTGATACACGCCCGCCAGGATCTTCATCAAGGTCGATTTTCCGGCGCCGTTCTCGCCCATCAGGGCGTGAACGCTGCCGGCCTTCAGATCGAGGGAAACGGAGTGGAGCGCCTTGCTTCCCCCGAATGCCTTCGAAATGTGCGACATCTCGATAAGATTGGCCACTAAACCCTCGCTTCACCACTGGAAGGGCCCGCGGGGACGCTTGTCCACTCCCCGCCGGCCACGGCGTGTCACTTCTTGCCGTAATATTCCTTGAGCTTTTCTTCGGGGAGTTCGCTCGGCCACCAGACATTGGCCGTCAGGTCGTCGCGATAGTATTTCGCGGCCTTGTCCTTGTCCCAGCCATCAGGGTTGTAGACATAGCGCTTGTAGAGTTGCTTGCCCTCGAGCAGGGCTACAGCGGCGCGCACGCCGGCAGCACCCTGGGCCGGGCTGTATTCCGGAGAGATCGACTTGAATCCATCCGTGATCCACTGGCCGAAATAGCCATTGTTGCCCTCGCCCGAAATCGGCGGGATCGGCGTGCCGAACTGCTTGAAGACATCGACGCAGGCGCGCGTCATGTCGGCGCCGGACGACCAGATGCCGTCGACCTGCGGATTGTTCAGATAGAGCGTCTCGCACAGCTTCTTGGCCTTGTCATACTGCCAGTCGCCATGCTCCTCGGCGATGATCTGCACATGTGTGCCCTTGAGCGATTCCAGTAGCCCATTGTAGCGGTTGGTGTCTTCCGGGTGGCCGGCAAGGCCGCGCAGGACCCAGATCTTGCCGTTGTCGCCAACGGTCTTCACCAGCCAGTCGCCCATTACCTTGCCGAAGTGCTCGGCTCCCCCTTGGATTTCGGTGGTGTAGGCATCGGAATCGATGCGGCCGGTGTGAAGGATGACGGGGATGCCGGCGGCGACCGCCTTGGCAATGCTGGCGTTGGCCGACGTGCTGGTCACCGGCTGAACGATGATCGCGTCGACATGCTGGGCGATCAGATCCTCGAAATCGGCTACCTGCTTCTTCTGATCGAAGCCGGCATCGAGGAGGATGAACTTCGAGATGCGCTTGTCCTTTGCCGCGGCATTTTCCGCCTCATGCGCGACCTGCACGGTCCAGGTGTTGGCGTTGACGCCGAAGTCGCTCATTCCGATGACCCAAGGGGGATCCTTCTTGAATGCGCCGGCCTCGGTCATGCGCGTGTCGTCGGGGCGCGGCGCGACGCCGTCCATCAGCTTGACATCTTCCGCGTGCGCCAGGGACGTTACGGCAAGCGCTGATACAACGAGCATCCCCAGCCCGACGGTTTTCAGCAATCCTAACATTGAACTCCTCCTTGTGGTTGCTCCGGCCGTACGGACGCGCACGGGCCGCGAGACGCTCTCCCGATGCATGCTTGTCGTCGCGAACCGACCTAGGCACGCAATTCTCCCGCCCCCGAACACATGTGTGTCGAGGCCCAATTTCGGCTGGACAATGATGACGGTCGAGAACTCCTCCGGGCACTTTAGAAGCATAGTGGGTTTGACCTGTCAATAGTTAGTCATGTTGAATGACTATTCCGTTGCTTGCCTTTCGCCACTCCGCTATTCATCATGAAGAGCGCTCGTCCTGCACCGGCGCGCGGTCAGTCCCGGCGGGAAAATCATGCGATCAGTCTTGTGCTACGGCGACTCCAACACGCACGGCCAGATCCCCGGCAAGGGGCCGCTCGAGCGCTATGGCCCGGCTGAGCGCTGGCCGGGGATACTGCGCGCTCAGCTAGGCCCCGACTGGTATGTCATCGAGGAAGGATTGAGCGGTCGAACCACCGTCCACGACGATCCGATCGAGGGGGCACACAAGAACGGTAGAACCTATCTCCGCCCCTGTCTGCAGAGCCATGCGACGCTCGACCTCGTCATCATCATGCTCGGCACCAATGACCTCAAGATCCGCTTCAACCAACCGCCGTCGGAAGTGGCTATGGGCATAGGCTGCCTTGTCTACGACATCAAGGAACTGGCGCCCGGTCCGGGCGGCACCACACCCGAAATCATGATCGTCGCACCGCCGCCGATGCAGGACGACGTCAAGGAGTGGAAGTCCATCTTCGCCGGCGCACCGGAGAAATCGCGGCTGCTGGCGCTCGAGTTCGAGGTGCTGGCGGATTCGCTCGAACTGCACTTTTTCGATGCCGGCTCGGTGGTGTCCTGCAGCGAAGCGGACGGATTTCACATCGATGCCGAAGCGCACAGACTGCTTGGCACCGCACTCGCCCGCGCGGTCGATGCGATCGGCTGGAGCCGCTCGACATGAGCAACCATACCGCCGCCCGGCAATGCGCTCTTACCGATGGGGCGACCCTTGCCTGACATGAGGTTTGCACCACCCAATCCCTTGCGCATCGCCGATCGTGCGAGCGGGCTGAACGCGTTGAGCGTGCGCAGCTACAACGAGCGTCTGGTGCTGTCGCTGCTGCTTCAGAACGAGGGCATATCGCGGATGGAAATCGGCGAGAAGACCGGTCTGTCGGCGCAGACGGCCTCGGTCATCGTCCGCTCCCTCGAACAGGAAGGGCTGGTCTCGCAGGGCGAGGCGCAGCGCGGCCGTGTCGGGCCCCCCACCATCCCGCTTTCACTCAACCCGGAAGGCGCCTACGCGGTCGGCGTCGGCTTCAGCCGGCGCAGGATCGACATCGCGCTCATCGACTTCATCGGCACCGTGCGCTTCCACACGCAGTTGCCCGCGGATGAAGCCAATCCGTTTCCGCAAAACAACGATTTGCTTGCGACGATCAGGCAAGCCATGACGAGCCTGCCGGTCGAGGCGCGCAGCCGGGTCGCGGGTATCGGGCTGGCCGTTCCCGATGAGGTCGACGCCATGGCTGCAACCGGCAACGGATCGAGCACGTCCCTGAAGGCTTTGCAAAGCGAGATCGAAGAGCAGATCAAGCTGCCGGTCTTCGTCCAGAACGACATCACCGCGGCGGCCGGCGGCGAGAGCATGTTCGGTGTCGCAAAGCCGCTGAACGACTATTTGTTCTTCTATCTCGGAGCTAGGCTGCAGAGCAGGCTCATCCTCAACCACCAGATCTATAAGGGAAACTCCAGTGCCAGCTTCGATCATGGCCTCATGCGCCTGGAAAGCGAACTGGCCATGCGCGGACGCTCGTCCGAAATCATCTGGAGCAGCAGCCCTGAGTGGCCTGATCTTGGAGAGGCCTACACCGAATGGCTGGGGGAATGCTCAAACCGCCTGAAAGCATCGATCTCGGCGCTAACCCAGTTTGTCGAGTTCAGGACGGTCCTCCTGTCCAGCTATGCGCCGCAGAAAATCGCCAAGGCCTTGTGCGCCGATATCGGCCGGGAATTTGCCGCTGTCCAAGCGTTGCCAGCGCGGGTGACCATCAGCCCGAAAGCCGTCGGCGCAGCCAGCCTGCCGTTCAGCTCGCGGTTTATGATTCAATGATCGGAACGCTAAGAACAGAAGGGTTGCAAAGCCCCATCTGAGACGTGGATGCACCCGGTTTGAATGTCGGCTAACTCCGGTGCGAGAAGCTGTCCCTCACGCCATCTTCTGTGACCTCGCGCATCAGGAACGGGATGCCGACGACCGTCATCGGCAATTCCGCGCGGAAGCGGATGTGCGTGGGACCTCGTAATGCACGATCTGGCCTGGGGTGATGGCCCGTCACCCTGTCGGAGCACCGCGACGCCGGCGTAGTGGCTTCCCAATTGCCAGAAGGGCAGCGGGAACCGCCCGCGCTCCTCTTCAACGATGCGGAAGCCCGCCTCTCGGATCAAGTGCAGCGGTTGGCGGTTGAGATGACAGCCGCCGGCGATCTGTCCCCACGGCTTGTTCAGCCGCTCCTGCCATCTGCGGCCGCGCGGCCCCTCGGCCTGGCCGTGCTCGATGAAGATCAGCCGGCCCATGGGTTTCAATATGCGGCGGATCTCGGTCAGCGCCGCGTCAGGGTCGGGAATGGTGCAGAAGGCATAGGTGACGACGACCGTGTCGGCGAGGCCGTCGATCAAGGGCAGCCTTTCGCCGCTGGCCCGGATGCAGTCGACGTCGAACGGCAGGGAACGGATCTTCGGTTCGGCCAGGCCAAGCATCGTGCCGTCGGGATCGATGCCGACCAGCCGCTCCACCCTGGCGGCGTCGTAATAGGGAAGGTTCAGGCCGGACCCGAAGCCGACTTCGACGACAATGCCCTGCGCCCGCGGGATCAGGCGCCTTCGCATGCGCGCGAACACGTTTGCCGAACAGCCGGCGTGGACGAGGTAGGGAGCAATGCAGCGTGCGTACCAGGAGAGACAGGATTGGCACATGTCTCAGCCTCCTTTCCCTGCGTTCTTGACGCCGATGGGAACGCCACCCCCGGCAATGGCCTCGGACGTGCAATGCTGGCTGAGAGTATTGACCGGTGACATTTCTCGCTCCAAGGAGTCTCCTGATCGGGCCCGATCGGCCCGCCGTCGTGGGATGGATAGAAGGCCGGCGTCCCCTGAACGTCCCCGCTCGGCCGCGTACGGGTCGATGGAAAGATTGGAGTTCCGACTTCTGGGGTTTCCGGAGTTCCGTCTGAACGGGCAGCCGGTGGAGCTCGCCTTGCGCAAGGCGGCCGCGCTCCTCATCTATGTCGCCGAGGCCGGCGGGCCCGTGGCGCGCGAGGTCGCCGCCACGCTTCTGTGGCCCGAAACCGACGAAGAAGCCGCACGAGCACGCCTTCGGCGCACACTGCATAAAATTCGCATCGCGTTCGGCACGGAGGTCATCGCCGCCACGGGGGCATCCCTCAGCCTACACCCGGCGCTTTTCGTCGAGCTCGACTCCAAGGTTTTCGAGCATGCCTGCAATGTCGGCCCGCTCGACGAGGCGGCCGACATCTATAAGGGCGACTATCTCGGCGGCTTCTCACTCCCGGATTGTCCGGAATTCGACGAATGGGTCTTTTTCAGGCGCGAGGCCTTGCGTAGCCGACTGGTGCAGACGCTGGAGCGTACCATCGAAGCGAAGATCGCCGGCGGCGAACCACGCAGCGGGGTGGTGCATGCGACGCGCCTGGCGGCACTCGACCCCTTGAGCGAAAGTGCGCACCGTCACCTGATCCGCGCCCACCTGGCGGCCGGGGACAGGGCGGCAGCCGAGCGCCAGGCCGAAAGCTGTGTCCGGCTGTTACGAGACGAACTCGGCGTAGCGCCGGACCCGGCCACGCTTGCCCTGGTGCGGGAGCCAACTCAAGATGTCACTTTGGACGTGCCCAGGACGCGCTACGTCGAAGTAGACGGCATCCATCTCGCCTATCAGATCGTCGGCAGCGGACCGACGGACATCGTGCTTGTTCCCGGCTTCATTTCGCATGTCGAGCGTATCTGGGAAGACAGACGCTGCCGCGCCTGGATATCAGCGGTTTCGCGCTTGGGCCGCCTGATCCTGTTCGACCGGCGCGGCATGGGACTTTCCGACCGTGTCGGTGTCCGTGCCACAGTCGAAACGACAGCGCAGGATATTCTGGCAGTCATGAACGCGGCCGGCAGCAGCCGGGCCTTGCTCATCGGCGCCTCGGAAGGCGGGCCGGGTTGTGTCCGTTTCGCCATCGATCATCCGGATCGGCTCATCGGCCTTGTCCTGTGGGGCTCGCTCGCGAAAGGCAGCCGCGCGTCGGACTATCCCTTCGCCTTGACCGCCGCGCAATACGATCTGTGGAAGCAGCGGCTGATCGCCGGCTGGGGCGGCCCGGCGGAAATCGAGACCTTCGCCCCCAGCCTCTCCGGAGACCGCCAGGCGGAGACCTGGTGGGCGGGATTGCTCAGGGCAGCCTCCAGCCCCGGCGCGGTCGCGGGTCTGCTCGAAGCGCTGCGTGATACCGATGTCCGTTCCCTGCTCGCAAAAGTCTCGGCCCCGACGGTGGTCCTGCACCGGTCCGGCGACCGCGCCGTGCGCGTCGAGGCAGGGCGGCTCCTGGCCGCCGGGATCCCGGGCGCGCGGTTCATCGAGATCGCCGGTGACGACCACTGGTTTTGGGTCGGCGACCAACAGCGGCTGCTCGACAGCATCGGCGCGCTTGCACGAAGCAGCTGATGCGCGATTGCGGCGTCAGCCGCCGTCAGTTCCGCGTGTGGAAATGGCTGTGGGACTGACCGCGAATGGCGAGGCCGGCGCGGATGCCATTTTGGCCATGCTCCGGGACGACGCCGGGCGGCGTCGAACACGACGTCCGGTGGAAGGCCGGTTTTCGGCCTATTTCGGTGCAGCGGCAGCGGTTCCGCCCGGCGGGATGATCCGCATCATGGATGTCGACACCGTGTCGCCAGGCTTGAACGGGCCCGGGACCTTGTTGCTTACCGGCTTCACGCTTTGCAGGAACGCCGCGATGGCCATGGCATCGTCCGCTGTGAGATGCGCAAAAGCAGGCCAGGGCATAATCGGCGCCAGGGTGCGGCCGTCCGGCCGCTGGCCAGTCTGGATCGCAGCGACGATCTGCTCCGGGGTCCAGCTGCCGATGCCGGTCTCCCTGTCGGGCGTGATGTTTCGACCGGGAAAGACACCGACGCCAGGTATCTCAAAGCCCACATCCGAGCCACCAAGAAAGCGCGACATATCGGGTTTGCCGAAGAAGTAGCCGGGCGTGTGGCAGTCGTTGCAGCCGGCGATCGTGACCAGGTACTCGCCACGCGCGACCTGTGCATCGTCGGCCACGGCGACGTATGATGGAAGGGCGACGATCGAGGCCGTGAGCAATGCGAGACGAACTGACGCTGGAAACATGGTTTTCTCCCTTGGTTTGTTCTTGGCTTCTCCTACAACCTTTGTCGTGCTCCCGTCGGGGGCTGCCGTTACGCAGCTCGCCCAGCCGATTGCGGCGCACCTGATCCGCTCCACGTTGCGCCTTACGGTTTGCGGCCGATCACGGCGCCGTTCGCGGCGGGAGCATCGAACCAGACCGTCTCGACGTGCCTGAATCCGGCTTCCTCGAGCCACGCCGAATACTCGGCCGGGGTGTAGTTTCGTCCTTCCGTCTCGATCAGCATGTTGAGGCTCATCAGCGCGGCCGGCGCCGGGCCGGTCTTTTCATCATTGACGAGAAGCTCGCTGATGACGACCGCGCCGCCGCTTGGCAAAGCCTCGAAGGATCGGCGCAGCAGGGCGCGGTTCTTCGCCTCGTCCCAATCGTGCATGATCATCGACAGGAGATGCACGTCGTGATCCCCGGGAAGCTGTTCGAAGAAATTGCCGTCCGCGGTCTCGATGCGGTCGGTCAAGCCGGCCTCGGCGATCTTTCCCGCGGCGATCGCGGCCACATGCGGCAAGTCGAACACGGTCGCACGCAGCGCCCCATATTGTTTGCAAAGCTCGATGTCGTACGCGCCCGATCCGCCGCCGATGTCCAGGAGGCGGCGGAAATGACTGAGATCCACGGCTTCGCCGAGCTTGCGCGCGGTCATCGTGGAAAGCGAATGCATCGCCTCCCAGAAAAGCGCCAGCATCGTAGGATCCTCGCCCTCGAACATCGAGGATTGCACTGCCGGATCCCATGTGGTTGGCCGGTTCGTGCGCAGCGCCTCTGCAAGCCTTCCCCAGCCCGCATAGAGTCGCTTGTCGGCCATCTGCACGAAGCCACCGAAGTAATACGGCTTACCCTTCACGAGATAAGTTTCGCTTAAGGGCGTGTTGCGATAGCGGCCGTCCGTTTTCTCCAGGAGCCCAAGTGCAGCGCAGCCGGTCAACAGCATCTCGGCCGGTCGTTGATGCAGGCCGAGCGCTTCCGCCAAACCGGCAACCGTGATGGCGGCGCCGCTCGCAAGGCGGCTGAAGAGGTCCAACTCGTGCGCGGCGGCCAGAGTCTTGAAGGCCCAGAAACCGGTCGAAAGCGCCATCAGTGGGACAGCGGAAGGAAGCTCTTGCTTGGTGACGATTGGTCGGTCGGCCGCGCGCAGCCCTGTCTCGCCCGGGATCGAACCGGGCTGGTGGGCAAGCGTTGTCGTGCGCGTAGCAGAGCGCTGATGGTTGGGCATGGCACTCTCCCCAAATGTTGACGATTGGTCCGCAGCTTCCGAGCCGCGCGGTGATCTCGACGGCGCGGGTTTCGAAAATGCCGCCGATCGAATGGTCCACCAGCACGCGGCGGCGGCCTTGTGCTCGCAAGGCCGCGCCGATGGGGCGCAATAGGGTCAGCCCTGGCGACCGGCGTAGGATCGGCCCCGTGGTCCGGCAGATCGATGGCATGGACCCGAATGTCCCTCAACAGCTCGGGGGACAAATCCGCGATTGCCCGACCTCTTGAGACGGATAATTGCCAAGTCTTGAGGGCCGCGACTGTGGTTTTCGGCACAGACCAAGGTAGTCGCACGCTCGACGGGTGATGGATTCGAGTCTCCGCTCGAGGCATTTCAGCCTCCCATAGCCAGCCATCCGCTTCTTCCCTTGCCGCCGAAGCAATGGTAAGGAGGCTAGAGGACCGATAGAAGTGCCAATTCATGGATTCTTGGCCAGTCCAATTCCAATTGGCATGACGGCACTTGCAAGGCGCTGCCGCTAAGCCGGCAGGACGCAGGAGGACTGGTGGCAGGCTGAATTCCAGTGCCTGCGTCAGACCAATTCCAGTTGCTGAACAATGACCACCTTTCACATAAGCCTGGTCGGGCGCAAGAATCTCAGCGGCGAGATTTATCGTCAGATACGGCGCGCCGTTCTGGATCGACGGCTGCGGCCCGGCGACCCTCTGCCGCCTGGCCGCGAACTGGCGCGGACGCTTGCCGTGTCGCGTGCCACCGTGACCGTGGTTTATGAACGGCTCGCCGCGGAAGGGTTCGTGACATCCCGGCAGGGGTCTGGGACGTTCATCAGCGAATTGGTCGTGCCGGCCGGGCGAGAAAAGACCGGACGCCGATCTACCGGCGTGCTCCAGCCACGCCAGATCTGGGAGGCGATAGCCCCACCACCCGCATTCGAGCCGGTTCGGTTCGACTTTCACGCCGGGTTTTGCGATGCTTCGCTGTTTCCGCACGGGGCGTGGCGGCGGTCGGTGGTTTGGGCGCTGCGTTCGGGCGAAGCGACCGCCGGCACTTACGAGCATCCCGCCGGACATCACGATCTCAGGGTCGCAATCGCCAGGCACATAGGCATCTCCCGAGGGATCGGGGCGGCTGCGGACGACATCATTGTCACAAACGGTACGCAGCAGGCACTGGATGTCCTGGCCCGCGTCCTGCTGGCACCGGGCGATGCAATTGCCATTGAAGATCCGGGCTACGGTCCTCCGAGGCATTTGTTCAAGGCCTTGGGTATTCGTGTGGTCGGTGTACCGGTGGATTGCCAGGGCCTGGTCGTTGATGCGCTACCGCGCGGAGTCCGAGCCGTGTATGTCACGCCGTCTCATCAATTTCCGCTTTCGGTGACGATGACGCTGCCGCGCCGGCAGGCGCTGCTGGCCTGGGCCGAGCGAAATAACGCGGCCATCATCGAAGACGACTACGACAGCGAGTTCCGTTTCGGGGGCCGTCCCCTCGAGCCGTTGCAGACGCTCGACGCAAAAGGCCGGGTCATCTACGTCGGCTCCTTCTCGAAGACAATGCTGCCGACGCTTCGGCTGGGCTTCATATTGACGCCGCCATCGCTGCGAGCGGCCGTGCACAAAGCGAAATTCGTCAGCGACTGGCATTCATCGACCCCGGCGCAAGCAGCGCTCGCGCGCTTCATCGATGAGGGCGCCTTTGCGCGTCACATCCGTCGGGTGAACGCAATCTACCGGGAACGGCACCAGATCATCGCGAACGCCATCGCCAATGATTTTGCCGATCATCTCGAACTCATCCCATCGACAACGGGGCTCCATCTCACCGCTCTTGCCCGGAAAATGTCGGCGGACCAGATCGCCGAGGTCGCGCGCCGCGCAGCCGATCGGAGCGTCGCCGTCCAGATCCTGTCACGGTTCGCCGTGAACGCCATACCGCGAGCCGGCATCATGCTGGGGTATGGCGCCATTCCGACGCCCCGCATCGAAGAAGGGTTGCATTTGCTGCGCGCCTGTTTCGACAGTGAACCGTCCTGACCTTCGATTTATCTACGCCACGCGTGGTTGAGCTGGCCTGGGTTTGACCACGGTGGCGAGTACGATGCCGGTGACGATGAAGGCCGCGCCGACCAGATCGTAATCGTGCAAGCCCTCGCCGAGCAGCAGATAGGCTAACACAGCGACGAACACCGTCTGCAGGTAGAGCAGCATGCTCGCTCGGCTCGCGCCGAGCGTTTCCACGCTTTTGTTGTAGAGATAGTACATCAAGGCGCCGCCCGGACCTGCCAGATAGGCGAGCGCGAGAATGCTGTGGACGTCCATGGCGGAGCGTTCGTCGTTGAACAATTCCCACACATGGAACGGCAAGGCGACCAGCGCACCAGCGCCGAGCAGCAGCACGACCATCGGCAGGAGTTCGATGCCGAATTTGGCACGACGCAAAAGCACGGTGTACAGGCCCCAGCAGAACGCGCTGCCGACGATCCACAGCTCGCCGGCGTTGAACTTGAGTTGCAGCAGCGCCGTCAGGTTGCCGTGGGCAACGATGAAAATCATCCCGGCGAGCGCAACCAGCGCGCCTAGCGACTTCCACAGCCCGAGCGGCTCGCCAAGCACGAAACGGGCGAGCACCATCGTCATGACAGGCGACAGCGCCATGATGATGCCGGCCGTGGTGGCGTCGGTGTCGTTGAGGCCATGGTAGATCATACCTTGGCACAGGCTGAGGCCGATCGCCCCCACCGCGACGACCTCCACGACGCGCGTTCGCAACAGTCCGATCATCGCGTCGTGATGACGGTGCACGATCGGCAGCAGGATGGCGCAGGCAAGCGTCAGCCGCCAGAAGCAGAGGCCCCAGGGCGGCATTTCAGGCGCCACCCATTTGGCCGCGATATAGACGCCAGCCGAAAGCAGCCAGCACAGGACGGCGGCCGGATAGCCGGTCACGGAGGGCACGACCTCGGGTTGCGCGACGTGGTGCGCTATCGGCATTGCCTGCATGTCATGCCCTCCCCTTCGATGACGTCGGCCCGATGCGACAATATAGCCTGCGCGGTTGGGTCGTGCATCCGTTTTGAAAGGCGAAAGAAACTGCACTTGGCCGCGGCGCCTGATACAGGCCCCTGTTCCGATCGTGCGGCGCTCGGTGGCTCGCTCGCGATCCAGGCGCGAGCGTAGCCGGGTTTGGAAATGTGAGCGACAGATAGAACCAGTGCACAATTGCGATAAGATGTTTCACCATTTCCGGTTTTCGAGGTCCAATGTCTGAAGTGGACTGGCTCAGCCATCTCTTGCAAATCATCACCGTTACCGGCCAGCTCGAGGTCCGCTGCGCCTACGGTGCGCCGTGGCGCATTGCCTGGAGCAAGGCTGCCGCAAACGAAATTCCCTACCATGTCATCGTCAGGGGCCGGGCCATTTTGGAGGATCCGGACACGAGAGCAGCAAGGGAGCTGGTGAGTGGAGATATTGTGCTGCTGCCTCACGGCGCGGCGCATGTGCTGCACGACGGCAGCGGGCAAATACCAATCCCTACCCAGCAACGGCGGGGGGCTGCCGGATGGATGCTGAGCGAGAATGATGGCCAGGGCGAGCAACTGGATCTGCTGTGTGGGCGATTTTTTATCGCACCACCCCATGATCGGCTGGTCCGCAACTACCTGCCTGCGGATCTGGTGGCGCGGTCCAAGGACGGCGATGAAGAAAACGGCATCGGCTCCGCCTCCAGCCAACTGGCCGGCCTGGTGACGCTGATGCGAATGGAGTCCGCCGGAGACAGAGCCGGAGGACGCGCCATTCTCAACGCGCTTTCTTCGGCCCTGTTCACACTGGTACTGCGCGCGGCGAGCCAATCCGGGAAAGCCCCCGAAGGCTTGTTGGCCCTGGCCGGCAATCCACGGCTTGCTCCAGCCATTTCCGCGATGTTCGCCGATGCGGCACGGCCTTGGAAACTACCCGATCTGGCCGATTTGTGCGGGATGTCGCGCGCTACGTTCATGCGCCAGTTCCAGGACAAGCTGGGTCGCTCCGCGCTCGATTTGTTGACCGATCTCCGCATGAGCCTGGCCGCCAACGAGTTGAAGAAGCCGGCGATCAGCACCGAGGCCGTGGCCGAGACCGTCGGGTATCAATCCGTTTCGGCGTTCCGGCGTGTTTTCGCCGAAAGGACGGGGATGACGCCGGGGGAGTGGCGGCGACTGGCGCACAAGGGCGAGTAAGACGCGCGGTCCGGAATCGAGAAAGCGCAATTTGATCCTTTCGCGCATCATATTGAGCTAATTCAGCCTCGAAATAATCACTCTTCCCCGTAGATTAGGCTCCGCAATCACTTGATAAGGGAGCCATCCAATGAACTGCCTCGCCACCACCGGACCCGCAACCCGCGTAGCCGCCCAGATCTTCGCGCAAACCGGGAAGAGCGAAAACGCTTTCGCGACGAATGCCGTCATCGAAACGATCCTAAGCCGCAGCGCCGCCAAGTACTACGATCCCGCTGCCACCCTGAGCGACGACCAAATCCGCGACCTGGTGCGTATCGGCACGTCCGCGCCAACCTCCTTCCACCTGCAGAACTGGCGCTTCATCGCCGTACGCTCGCCGGAAGCCAAGGCACGGCTGCGCCCGATCGCCTGGAATCAGCCGGCGATCACCGATGCGGCCGTGACCTTCATCATCATCGGCAGGCTGGCCGATGCCAGCACCGTCCCAGCCCGCCTGGCGCCCGTGGTGGAGGCCGGCATCATGCCGGCGCACCTGGTGCCGGAATGGGAGATCCCCGCTCGCGGTTTGTATGACGATCAGCCGCAGCGCCAGCGCGACGAGGCGGTACGCTCCGCGACCTTCGGCACCGCGGCGATCATCTACACGGCCCGGTCGCTGGGCATGGGTTCGACACCGATGATCGGTTTCGACGCCGAGGCGGTGCACGGCGTCTTCGGCCTGGCCGAAGACGAAGTGCCGGTGATGCTGCTGACCGTCGGACCGGAGCGAGCCGGCAACTGGCCGCAGAAGCCGCGCATGCCGGTGGCCGATGTCCTGGACTTTGCATAATCCCCGGCAACTCCAGATCTTGCGGAGACAGGGATGGCAAGAACTGCCGCTCTCGTGGAAGGCGCCGCGCCAATGGCTGATTGCGTGAGAGATCGAAGACCTTCCACGCCCGTAAATTACCCCGAACCAACAAATGTCTGAGGAGACAATTCCCATGAAAGCGATCGTAGTGACGGACCAGGCTGCAGGAACGGCCGGGATGAAGGTGGTGCAGCGGCCCGAGCCGCAGGCGGCGATAAACGATGTCGTCGTCGAGATCCATGCGTCGGGGTTCGTCCCGACCGAGCTGACGTGGCCCTCGACCTGGACCGATCGCGTCGACGGCGACCGGACGCCATCGATCCCCGGGCACGAGCTGGCCGGGGTGGTCACCGCCCTGGGCTACGGTACGACGGGACTGTCGGTGGGCCAGCGGGTGTTCGGCCTCGCCGACTGGTATCGCGACGGCACCCTGGCGGAGTATATCGCTATCGAGGCCCGCAACCTCGCGCCATTGCCGGGCGATGTCGACTTCACGGTGGGCGCTAGCCTGCCGATCTCGGGCCTGACCGCGTGGCAGGGACTGTTTCAGCACGGCCGTCTTCAGGCGGGGCAGAGCGTCCTTGCGCATGGCGCGGCCGGCGCCGTCGGGTCGATGGTGACGCAGCTCGCACGAGAGGCCGGCGCCTACGTCATTGGCACCGGACGCTCTGCCGACCGCCAGAAGGCGCTCGACTTCGGCGCAAACGAATTCGTCGACCTCGAGAACGACGCCCTCGAAGACGTGCGCGGCGTCGATCTGGTGTTCGATGTCATCGGCGGCGACATCCAGAAGCGGTCCGCGGCGCTGATCCGAGCCGGAGGCACGATGGTGACTGTCGTCGGCCCGGCCGAGGCGAGGCCCGTGGATGGCCTGGCGGTCGACTTCGTCGTCGAAGCCGATCGTGCCCAGCTGAGCGAGATCGTCCAGCGGGTGCGGAACGGACGGCTGCGGACGAACATCGGCAAAGTCGCTCCTCTCGACGAGGCGATCGCCGCCTTCAACTCGACCGAGCGACGCGCGGGGAAAACGGTCATCCGCGTTCGCCCGTGAGGTCTTGGGGGAGAGAGGGACGGTTCCTCTCTCCCCGATTTCGTCCAGACGGGCGGCCCCGGATAGGTTGCGAGCAGCGATATCTCATGTCGGCCCCGCCGGTTTCGGTGTCGCATTCTGTTGGCCCGCCGGGCCGCCGACCGGCAGACATACCCAGAATGTTGATTTCGAGGCGGGACGAAGATGTTCGTCCCGCTATTCGAGATACGGCGCCAGTACATCTTCGATCCATTTCATGAATGCGCGGACGCGGCGCGACAGATTGCTGCGATGTGCTACGACGAAGGACACGGGGATCGCCCGGCGACGCAAATCGGGCATGATCTCCACCAGCGCTCCACTCTTCAAGTATTGGCCAATCCCCAGAAGCGGCGCTTGAATCAGGCCAAGGCCGGCGACGGCGGCAGCGTCGTAGGTCTGCGCGCTGTTGACGTGTAGCGCGCCTGGCAACTGACGCGTCGAGTAGCCGTCGCCGTCCGGATATTCCCATCCATGCGGTCTCGCGCCCAGCATCGTCGAAAAATGAATTGTCCGATGTTCCTGGCGCTGGAGGTCGTCCAGCGACCGAGGGACGCCATAGCGCGCCAGATAAGCGGGACTGGCGGCGTTGACCATGCGCAACAGGCCCAGCGGGCGGGCAATCAGCGTCTCGTCTCCGATGGGACCAAGTCGCAAGACGCAGTCAAACCCCTCTTGAACCAGATCGACTTGCCGGTCGGTACTCGACACCTCCAGCTCCAACTCGGGGTGAGCCGCCATGAACTCCGGCAAGGCCGGCACGATCGTCGTGCGCGCCACTTCGGTCGGAAGATCGACCCGTAAGCGCCCGCGAAGCGCCACGCGATCGCCGGCGAACATCGAGTGCAGATCATCGACTTCAGCCAGCAGATCGCGGGCACGGGCATGAAACGCGCGCCCGTCCTCCGTCAGGCGCACGCTGCGCGTGGTGCGGTGCAGGAGCCTGGCACCGACGTCTTCTTCCAGCTTGCGGACCGCCGTCGAGGCCCTCCCCTTCTGGATGCCCAGGCTATCGGCCGCGCGGGTGAAGCTGCCCATTTCCGCTACCGTTATGAAAATGAGGACGTGCTCGAGATTCTGCATTTTCGTACCTCTATTGTTTTTTATAAAGAGAACAGTTGGTTCATTTTCTCGGTGTTTATCACACTCAGGAGGCACAGTAAGTTTCGGATATGGGATCTCCCCATCGGAGAACGACAAATGTCCGAAACCATGAACCCGCGTCAGGCAGCCGAAACCGTGAACTTGCATCGCGCCCTGTGGGCCGGCCGGATCATGAGCGCGTTTGTCGTTATCGCTCTGGTGGCAGACGGCACCATTCAGCTTTTCGCGCCGGCACAGATCGCGGGCATGTTGCAGGAAACCGGGTTCGCGATGGACCTGACCCGTGTCATGGGCCCGATCATACTCGCCTGCGCCATCCTCTACGCCATTCCGGCCACCGCCGTCCTCGGCGCGATCCTGGTAACGGGCTTTTTGGGCGGCGCCATCTGCGCCCACGTCCGCATTGGTGAGTTGGGATCGCCGCCGGAGATCATTTCCCTGCTTCTGGGCGCGCTGGCGTGGGGCGGCCTCTATCTGCGCGATCCCCGAATCCGGGCCATTCTACCGCTCATCCATTGACCAACCGGGGCAGTGCCCTGTCCCTCGACATCAGGAGAAAACACATGTTTCTAGTAATGGGAATCACGGGAAAAGTTGGCGGCGCAACGGCAGAACATCTGTTGGCGCACCGCAAGGATGTACGCGCGCTCGTCCGCAATCGCGAGAAGGCGGCCAACTGGGCGAACAAGGGCGTGGAGCTGGTGGACGGCGATTGGAATGATCCGGCAGCCATCGAGCAAGCGCTCGGAGGCGTCGAAGGCGCGTTCGTCATGTTGCCCCCTGTCTGGGCGCCCTCGCCCGATTACAAGGAAGCAAAGGGCGTGATTGCAAACTATGTCGAGGCGCTCACCAAGGCCGCGCCGCCGCGCGTGGTCGCGCTTTCGTCGATGGGCGCGAACCGAGCCAGCGGGCACGGGGTGATCACGGCCCTGTCGCTTCTGGAGCAAGGTCTTCGCGACCTGAAATCGCCAATCGCATTTGTGCGCGCCGGCGGGTTCTTCGAAAACTTCCTCTACGGCTTGCAGGTCGCGCAGGGCGGAACGCTACCGGTCTACTACAATCCGACAAACCGGAAATCGACCATGGTCGCGACGAACGACATCGGCGCGGAGGTCGCATCCGTCTTGACCGGGCCGGCGTGGTCAGGGCAGCGCGTCATCGAGGTTGGTTCGATGGTCACCGCCGATGACGTCGCGGGGCAGTTGGGTGAAGTCCTCAATCGCGACGTGAAAGCCTTTGCAATCCCGCGTGCAGGCTGGGCGGAAGCCTTCGAGCAATTCGGCATCCCCAAGGGCCGCTCCGGACCTGCCGAAGAAATGTTCGAGGCCGTGAACGCGGGATGGATGGACCTCGGCGCCGCGAGTACGGAGCACGTAGCCGGTACGACGTCCGCACGAGATGTGTTCGAGGCTGCACAGAACGCCGCCAAGGCGTAAGTCCGGGAGAGACGGAGACTTCCCGCTTCTGCGTTAGACAACGCGCGGGAAGTGCTCAACTGTGAAAAGAAACGCGAAGCAGCTCGGAAGCGGATGTGGCAGGCGAAAACAAGACATGCCGGTTGGCGCGCTTACGAGCGCCCGAACGTCTATGAATGGCAGGCGCGCTGATCGATCCGCTGCCGGTGCTCTATTATTCTTCCTCGAGCCCCCTCTACGGGGGGGCGGTGAAGGAGTGAGGGCTGAGGTCGGTGCCCTCCAGGCTTGAGGTCGGCGCAAGGCGAATGCGCGTTTGTTGGACGGCTGCTATGCGCCTCTTTCCCGCCATTCAGCAAACTTCAAAACGTTCCCGAAAGTGGTCGTTTTCGTCTGCGTTCATGGCGGCAGAGATGTGAGCCGGATCCGAGCGGATCATCGATCTTCATTGCCTTCCCGATTGGCGCTTGGTTTGAGTGGCACGGGAAGACGCTATCTCGCAAGACCCTGAATGCCGGAACTCCGAGCCGAGATAGGTAAGTCGACAGCCAATTGACGTAAATATCTTGCCCTGCGACTCTAGAAACGACTGAGCATGTTCTCTGATGGCGTATTCGCCGTTCTCATCACCGTGCTGGTGCTGGAGTTGAGACCACCCGGTCAGCCGACTTTCGTTGCATTGCTATCCCTGTGGCGACGTGGCTGAGTTACGCCGTGAGCTACATCTTAATCGCCATCGTCTGGGCCAATCACCACTACCTCATGCGCTACGCTCGCGAGACGACACCGCACCTCATGTGGTTCAATTTCGCGCATTTGTTTTCGATCTCACTGCTCCGCTATCCACTGCTTGGATGGCGGTGAGCGAACTCGAGCCGCAGCCCGTAGCCTTTTACGCAGCCGCCTTCTCTCTGGTGAATGCAACCTACATCGGGCTGATCTGGGAGCTGCTCGATCGGCGAAGCAGCGTCAAGATTTCGCCCAAAGTACGCAGGCTCATGCGCGTCCGATCCTTTACGACCTTGGCCCTCTTCGGCGTGGCTGCAATGATTGCGCTGAAGTACTCCCTTGCGGGCTTGGGTCTCTGCATCTGCTGTCTGCTCGGCTATTTGAATCCCGAACCGCCAATGGCTGAAACGCGGCGAAACTGACAAAAGTAGGCCTAACTCCGCAGCGTTTTTGCGATTTCACAGCGCTGCTCGCGCATCACACATCAGGGTGTCCCCGTTCCTGCAGCACCCAAGTGTTGCCATCTGGATCCGAGAAGCCCGCGAAGCTGGCATAGTCGCGGTGGTTGGGGTCGAAACCTGGGGCGAACGCCCCACCCCAGCCGTCGATCGGAGCCTTGTGCTTGAGTTCGCTGACTTCGACTCCGCGTTCGAGCAACCGGCTTCGCGCAGTCTCAATATCCGTAACGACAAGATAGATGTTGCGAAGCGACCCTGCGGGCGCGTCCGTAACGCCTCTGCCGAATTGTATTGAGCAGTGGGAGCCAGGCGGCGTGAGCTGGACCACACGGAAGGTGGTGTTCGGCGCATAGTCGACATCGAGCGCAAAGCCGACCCGGTCCACATAAAACCGGAGCGCACGATCGATATCGCTTATCGGCAGTGTGACAACCTCAAGCGATAATGTTCCGAACGCGGCTGTGCCAGACTTCATAGTCCGTCCCCTTCGATTAGCTTACAAATCGATGACTAGATCACGGGTCGGTTGCGAGCAGCAAATGAGAAGGTTGCCGTCGGCCGGCCTTTCAAGCGGTTCAGGCTCATAGGCGATCGCGCCTGATATCAACCCACTTTCGCAGTTGTGACAAACACCGGTTCGGCATGACCACCGGGAGGGAACGTCACAGGCCTCTGCCAGCTCCAGAATGCTCCGGTACACTGAAGGGTTCCAATGGGCGGCTACACCACTTCGAGCGAACGAGACCAGCGGACCGGCATCGGTGTCGCCTTCCGGCAGATGTGGCGCGCGCCGCTCGCTGGCAACAACACCGGGGTTCAGCGGCTCGCTCCCGTTGAAGATCTCGATACGAACGCGATCCGGGGCGACGCCCGATGCGGCTAGCGCCTCTTTCATGTCTGCCATGAAGTCGACAGGTCCGCAGAGATAGACGTCCGCGTCCTGCGGGATACTGACACTATTGAAGACCAATGATGATAGGTGGCCGGTTACATCAAAATCGACGCCGAGTCTGTCGACCGGGTCTGGCCTGCTATAGCAGACATAACTGCGACCATGGGGGAGACTGGCCATCAGACGGCGGACTTCGGCTGCAAAAGGATGGTGCCGTCTGTCGCGAGCCGCGTATAGCCAGAGGACCTGCCGCGTGTCCCGGGCTGCCGCCAGCGCGTATAGTATTGCCAGAAGAGGTGTCGCGCCGATGCCTGCGCTGAGCAGAACCACGGGGCTCTGCCCAGGCTGCAATGTAAAGCTTCCGCGCGGCGAGCTTACGTCGACAAGATCGCCTATCCGCACATGATCCCGCAGAAAAAGGCCGGCCGTCCCGTGCGGTTCGATCTTGACGCTGATTCTGTAGCGCTCTTCCGAGAGTGGGCCCGAGAGCGAGTAGCTGCGAAATAGCGCAGCACTGGAACGGGTCGGGCGAAGGCGCAGCACGATATATTGACCAGGTAGAGCGGGCGGGAGCGGCTTTCCATCGGGATGCCGCATCGACAGAGAGACGACGTCCACGGACTCCTGCTCTAGATCAGCCACCGCGAGCGGCTGAAATCCGGGAGCAGCAGGGTGTAACGCGGCTGGCGGAGCGAGCCCGGCATTGCCGCTCTCTACGCCGGTCGATTGGCTGCGCAGCAAAGCCTCAAAAGAACCCCGCCATCCTGGCGAAAGCGCTTTGATCCGCGCCGCGCGCTCCAATTCGACGCGGGGATGTTCCGGTGAATAAAGCAGTGCATTCAGCTCAGCGACGGTTACCCGTTCATTCGCTTCGCCCACCTTGAGGATTTCGTCGCCCGCTCCTACCTCGCCTTCTTGCAGAACTCGGAAGTAGAATCCTGGCCGGCCGCTGGAAGTCAGCAATGCCGGCATTCGGGGCTCGTCCATGCGGATGCCAACCCGGTAGCATGTGACGCGAGGTTGAGTGACCTCGAAAAGCGCGCCTCCAATACGAAATCGATCTCCGATGCAAACTGCATCGTCTGGCAAGCCCTCGACCGTGAAGTTTTCGCCGAACTGACCATAGACGAAGTCGGTCCTGTTCAGGTGCTTCTGCCAGTAGCGATATGATGCGATTTGATAGACGAAGACGGCCCGCTGCTCGCCCCCGTGCCCGGCGAGGTCGCCCTGACCGTCGCCGTCCAAATTCAATCGGCCAACGCGACAACGTCCGGCTACCGGGTTTTTGAAAATGCCGGTGTATACGGTGCGGTCATTCCAAGAGATGTTGCGCGGAAGCCCCACGTTCACGGACAATAGTCGCGCCATGCTCCGCTCCGTTTAATCGCGACCGGTAGCTAGCCGCCGGCAATCATTTCGGGGCCTCCACCAGGTGCCCGCTCCAACTCGGCCACATCGAGATTTCGATCAGGACCGTGAGGGACGACCGTCTGGCCAGGCTCGAGATGAAGCTGAACGTCGTCGAGGAAGACCGAAACTATGTCCGGCTCAAACGACACAAGGTTGGCAATGCGGCGGACTTCGGGATAGGCGTCGGTGTAGGACCATGCCGCCTGACGAGCGTCGCCAATAGAATAATAGCTGCAGAGCCCTTTGTAGGGACAGAACGTCTGAAGCTTTACCGCTGTGAGGGAGGACTCGTGGATGTCATCACGAGGGACATACCAGCGTGGAGCGAACCCGGATTCGTACAGGCCCAATGGATGCCTGGTATCCGCAACGACGCGGTCGTTGTAGCGGACCACGAGGTGACGAGAACTCTGTCGAATATCTATGCGATGGTATGGGTCGGCAGCATGACCCAGGATTCGTTCGTCTTCTTCATAGAAGGCATCCATGGCGCGCCATGCGAACGCCAATCGTCCCTGGAGTTCTGTTGCATGGGCAGGGAGGTTCGTGTGTTGCCACGCTCCTCTGGCGGCCACGTGTTGCTCGCCTACCCGGACAGTGTACCATGAAGTAGACCCAAGATCAGGATGTTGGGTGATCTGCTCTGTCCGCTCCAACACATGTGCTGAAATGTCGGACTCCGGAAAATAAGCTACCGGGTAGCGGGCGGGTTCAAACAGTAGGAGAACGTCCTCGCTTTCGGCAACCCAAACCCCGCCAAACAATACGCGCATGCGCCGGCGCAGCCGTTCCACATATAACATTCTTTTGGTCAACGCTTCGGGGACGAGAAACCGACCGATGGCTCCCGTCGAGAGAGGACCTTGTTGCCAAGACAGTCCCACTGCTCAGTTCCCGATATCGCGGCAGAGCCGCAAATAGCTATTTGCAACGTAAGTCCGAGAAATTGGTTCCACCACCGATCGCAAACTTCCAGAGCGGCTCGCGCGCTCGGAAATTCGCACCCACTTCGCGGAAGACGGCTAGGCGACTGCAAGCCGGCTGAGGGACGGCCGTTCGCACGCTATATGGGTCGATCAAATCGGCGCGGCGCAGCAGCAATCGGCTATTCAACCACCCCAGCGATTGTCCACTTTGGCAGGCGTATTGCCTATAACCTGCCAGTCCGCTTTCGGCCCCGAAATGCGACATTCACACTCGTCTCGGCAACCGCACCTTCCCGCCCCGCGCTCCCCTCACGCGGTCTTCTGCGTCACCAGCCCCAGTTCCTCGACCATCGCCTGGCGCATCAGGAATTTCTGCGGCTTGCCGGTCACCGTCATCGGCAATTCGGCGCGGAAGCGGATGTGGCGCGGAACCTTGTAATGCGCGATCTGGCCGGCGCAGAAGGCCTTGATCTCCTGCTCGGTGGCGATCTGGCCGGGCTTGAGCACAATCCAGGCGCAGAGCTCCTCGCCGTATTTGGCGTCGGGAATGCCGAACACCTGCACCTCCCTGATCTTGGGGTGCCGGTAGAGGAACTCCTCGACCTCGCGCGGATAGACGTTCTCGCCGCCGCGGATGACCATGTCCTTGACCCGGCCGACGATGTTGCAATAGCCCTCGGCATCGATCGTGGCGAGGTCGCCCGTATGCATCCAGCCGTCGGCATCGATCGCCTCGCGGGTCTTGTCCTCGTCGTCCCAATAGCCCTTCATCACGGAATAGCCGCGTGTGCAGAGTTCGCCCGGCGCACCGACGGCAACGGTTGCGCCATCGGCATCGACGGCCTTGACCTCGACATGGGGATGAACGCGCCCGACAGTCGAGACGCGTTTTTCCAAGGGGTCGTCGACGCTGCTCTGGAAGGAGACCGGGCTGGTCTCGGTCATGCCGTAGGCGATGGTCACTTCGGACATATGCATCAGCGACACCACCTTCTTCATCACCTCGATCGGGCATGGCGAGCCGGCCATGATGCCGGTGCGCAGGCTGGACAGGTCGAAGGCGGCGAAATCGGGATGGTCGAGCAGGCCGACGAACATGGTCGGCACGCCGTAGAGGCCGGTGCAGCGTTCCTGCGCCACGGCGTTCAGTGTCGCGCCGGCATCGAAGCCCTCGCCGGGAAAGACCATGGTCGCGCCCTTGGTGACGCAGCCCATCGTGCCCATCGACATGCCAAAGCAATGGTAGAGCGGCACGGGAATGCAGAGCCGGTCGTCCACCGTCAACTTGATCGCCGAGGTGACGAAATTGCCGTTGTTGACGATGTTCAGGTGGGTCAGCGTCGCGCCCTTGGGCGCGCCCGTGGTTCCGCTCGTGAACTGGATGTTGATGGCGTCGTCCGGCTTCAGCCCCTCGGAGATGCGGTCGAGGCTGTCATGCTCGTCGCGCCCCGCCATGGCCAGCACATCGGCGAAGTTGAACATGCCGGGTGAGTTCTCCTCGCCCATGCGGATGACGATCCGGAGCGCCGGCAGTTTCTGTGCCCTAAGCTTGCCGAGCGTGGCCGTCGCGATCTCCGGCGCCAGCGTCTCGATCATGCCGATATAATCCGAGGTCTTGAAGCTGGCCGCGGTGACCAGAGCCTTGCAGCCGACCTTGTTCAGCGCATAGTCCAGCTCGGTGAGCCGGTAGGCCGGGTTGATGTTGACCAGGATCAGGCCGATGCGGGCGGTGGCGAACTGCGTCACCAGCCATTCCCAGCGGTTGGGCGACCAGATGCCGACGCGATCGCCCTTTTCGAGGCCCAGCGCCAGGAAACCGGCGGCCAGCGCATCCACCGTGTCGGAAAGCTCGCTCCAGGTGAAGCGCTTGTCCTGGCCGACGAAGACGGCGGCATCGAGCGTGCCGTATCTGCCGGCCGTGTCGGAGAACAGCGCGGGGATGGTCTTGTCGAGCAGCGGCACGCCGCGCTCGCCCGAGACGTGCGCCTTGCCGTCGACGGGCGCGACAAAGACGCTGCCGGCGCGCGCCCCGCGTCCGCGCAAACTGGTGGCGTTCTTCAGCTCGTCGAGATTGACCGGCATCGCTCTCTCCTCCCAGAACATCCGAGCCTATCAGCCTGCCGGGACGGTGGAAATCCCGCCGAAGGTAGGGCCAAGCTTCGAAGGCGGACCGCGCCGCCTTCCACGGTCATAAGAATGGCAGGGTCGTGAGAATGGCGCAGAACGAAAAACCCCGCCTCGAAGGGCGGGGGGCGCAAATCATCACCATAGCGGTATTTGTAGCATAGTGGCCGGCACAAAGCAAGAACAAAATTTGTCCGCCGCCAGCTATCCCTTCACCGAGGCCATGCTGGCCGCTATGTCGCGCAGCATCGTCTCGTCGGCCGTGGAACGCGTCTTTCGCGATGCGACAAGACACGCCTGCGACCGCAGCACGACGCCGTCGACCAGCACCTTGAGATGGTTGGCGCGCAGCGTCGAGCCGGTGGTGGTGATGTCGACGATGACATCGGCAAGGCCGGCCGCCGGCGCGCCCTCGGTGGCGCCCAGGCTCTCGACGATGCGATAGACTTGGATACCGTGCTTCTGCGAGAAGAATTGCTGGGTCAGCCGCCAGTATTTGGTGGCGATCCTGAGCCGCCTTCCGTGACGCTGGCGGAAATCGGCGGCGACATCATCGAGGTCGGCCATGGTCTCGACGTCGAGCCAGATGTCGGGCACGGCCACCACGACATCGGCATGGCCGAAGCCGAGACGGGCGACGATTTCGGCGCGCGCCTCCCAGTCGGCGAGGTTCTCGCGCACGAGGTCCTCGCCGGTGATGCCGAGATCGACGGCACCTTGCCCGATCTCGCCCGATATTTCGGAGGCGGACAGGAAAACGACCTCGACATTGTCCATGCCTTCGACGCGGGCGTGATATTTGCGCTCGTCACCGGGCAGGCTGATGGCGAGGCCGGCTTTCGCCAGCACCTCCAGCGCCTGCTCCTTCAACCGGCCCTTGGACGGGATCGCCAGCGTGATCATGGCGCATGCTCCCGCAATGCCTCGATGCGGTCGAGCCAGACCGAGAAGCCGACGCCGGGGATCGGCGTCTTGGCGCCGAGCAGCGTCAGCAGCCGGTCGTAGCGGCCGCCGCCGGCCAGCGGCCTTTCACCATCTTGCGCCGCGATCTCGAAGACGAGGCCGGTGTAATAATCGAGCGGGCGGCCGAAGGCGGCGTCATAGCGGATCTTTTGCGCCGGCAGGCCGTTCGCCTCGACGGCCTTGGCGCGCGCCGCGAATTTTTCCAGCGCGGCCCCGAGCGATAGCCCGGCGGCACCGGCAAAACTCTCGAGCGCCTGGGCCGCGCCGTCGAGCGGCACGTCGATCGCCAGAAAGGTCTTCAGCGCCGCGAAGGCTTCGTTGGACAGCCGCACGCTGCGCAGCTCGGCCTTTTCGATCAGCCGCCGCGCGATATCGGCCGGCGCGCGTCCGGCCGAAGCCGACAGGCCGGCCTGTTCCATGCCGCCGGCTATATGCGCGGAGAGACCGTCCAGGTCACCGTCGAGCACAAGTGCCGCGACCGGGCCGGAGAGCTGGCTGTTGCGCGGCGGATTGGCGAGATCGGCAAGGGCTGCCTCCAGCATCGTCGCCGAGCCGAAGGCGCGGGCGAGCCGCATGCGCCAGCCGCGCGGCAGGCCGAGAGCCGCCAGCACCGCCTCGAAGATGGCCTGGTCGCCGAGCGTGATCGAGAGCTGCTGGCCCGGCAGCGCCAGCGACAGCAGTGCATGCGCGTCGGCCACCGAACGGGCATCGGCAGCGGCCGTGTCGCGGTCGCCGAGATCCTCGATGCCGGCCTGGAAGAACTCGTTGCCGCCTTCGCGGCGCTGGCGGAACACTTCGCCCAGATAGGAGTAGCGACGCGGCGTACCGGCCTGGCTGGCGATATGATCGAGGCAGACGGGAATGGTGAATTCCGGCCGCAGGCAGAGCGTCTGCCCGGTCTCGCTTTCGGTCAGGAAAATGCGGCGGCGCAAATCCTCGCCGGCCATATCGAGAAACGGATCGGCCGGCTGCAGCACGGCGACCTCCACCGCATGCGTGTCGCGGGTCGCGAAGAGGCCGGCGATGTCGGCCGCGATGGCGGGATAGCGGGAGGTCATAGAGCGCATGGGCGCGAGGCACCCCCCTCTGTCCTGCCGGACATCTCCCCCGCAAGGGGGGAGATCGGCAGCTTCGAGCGCAGCGCCTTTTCTGCCACGACGGAGATTGGCGAAAGCATACGCGACATCCAATCTCCCCCCTTGCGGGAGAGATGGCCGGCAGGCCAGAGGGGGGTGCTCAAGCGCCACCCTTCGCGCGGTCGGCTGCCTGCTCCGCCAGGATCTTTCTCACCTGCGCCACCAGCTCGCTTTCCGCCACCGTGACCTGTGCCGGGCGGGCGGCGCGCCATTCGGCATTATCCGTGATCTCGGCCGACAGGCGCGCGCCTTCGATCAGGTCCTTGATCTGCAATTCGCCCTTGGCGCGCTCGTCGCCGCCCTGGATGATCGCGACCGGGCAGCCGCGACGGTCGGCATATTTGAGCTGCGCCTTCATGCCGGCGCCGCCGAGATACATTTCGGAGCGAATGCCTGCGGCACGCAGCTCGCCCACCATCTTCTGGTAGCGGCCGAGGCTGTCGGTGTCCCTGTCCATCACCAGCACGACGACCGGCGCGATCACGTCGGCGTTGTCGAGCTTGCCGAGGTTCTTCAGCGCCGTCATCAGCCTGGAAACGCCGATGGAAAAACCGGTCGCCGGCACCGGCTCGCCGCGGAAGCGCGACACCAGCCCGTCATAGCGGCCGCCGCCCCCGACTGAACCGAAGCGCACGATCTGGCCATCCTCGTTGGGGATCTCGGCCAGGAGCTCGGCTTCGAAGACCGGGCCGGTGTAGTATTCGAGGCCGCGCACCACGGAGCGGTCCATGGCGACGCGATCTTCGCCGTATCCCGCCGCCCTGACCAGGGCCTCGATGGTCGCGAGCTCGCCAACGCCCTCCTGGTAGACGGCGTTCGCACCGACGCTGGCATCCTGGCCGGCCTGCGCGTTTCGCGCCGTCGCCAGAAGAACCGCCTCGGCTTGCGTATCATTCAGCCCGGCGCCTTTGGCGAAGTCGCCCTCGCCTTCCTTGCCGCCGTCCCAGCGCCCTGGTCCCAAGAGAAGCCGCACGCCTTCCGGCCCGAGCTTGTCCAGCTTGTCGATCGCCCGCAGCACGGTCAGCCGACGACTCGTATTCCCTTCACCTCCGAGGCCGATCGCCTCGAGCACGCCGTCCAGCACCTTGCGGTTGTTGACGCGGATGACGTAGTCGCCGCGCTTGATGCCGAGCGCTTCCATCACATCGGCCATCATCATCGCCATCTCGGCGTCGGCGGCGACGCCCGGCGTGCCGATCGTGTCGGCGTCGAACTGCATGAACTGGCGGAAGCGGCCGGGACCGGGCTTCTCGTTGCGGAACACCCAGCCGGAACGGTAGCTGCGATAGGGTTTTGGCAGGCGCTCGAAATTCTCGGCGACGAAACGCGCCGTCGGCGCGGTCAGGTCGTAGCGCAGCGACAGCCACTGGTCGTCATCGTCCTGGAAGGAGAACACGCCTTCGTTCGGCCGGTCCTGGTCGGGCAGGAATTTTCCGAGCGCATCGGTGTATTCGATCAGCGGCTGGTCGGCGGGTTCGAAACCGTAGAGTTCGTAGACCGAGCGGATGGTCGCCATCATCTTCTCGACGGCGCGGATATCTTCGGCGCTGCGGTCGGCAAAACCGCGCGGCAGCCGCGCTTTCGTCTTTTCCGATTTGTCGGCCATGGATTCGCCCGGTGTTTCGTGTTGCTGAAAACTCAACAGCGTTGCGATTTTCGCAACGGGCGTGTCCTAACCGAACAGGTCCTACCGGGCAAGGCCGGCGGCAGGCGCTGTCGTAAGCAGATGAGTTGTCCGGATTAGGTAGCACGTGAGTTGTCCGGTTTTATCGCCAGCGGATGGAGGCTGGGGATGAAGCGGACGGCATGGCTACAGGACCGGAGAATGCAAAAGTTTCGGGACGTATTGAGCCGCTGGAATGGCGGCGATCTTTCGATGATGGAGGCAGGGGAGTTGCTTGCGATGATGGAGGCAGGGGAGTTGCTTGGCATGTCGGAGCGGCAATTCCGACGCTACCGCGACCGGTACGAAGAAGCTGGGGAAGCAGGGTTGCTGGATCGGCGCTTGGGCAAGCTTTCGACGCGTCGGGTGCCGGCGGAAGCGATTGAGGAGATGCTGGAGCTTTACCGTCATCGCTACCTCGGCTGGAATGTGAAGCATTTCCACGAGCACCTGCTGCGCGATCACCATTTCAGCTGGGGCTACACCTTCATCAAGACGCAGCTCCACGCGGCGGGCCTTGTGGAACGGGCCAAGCGGCGCGGTGCTCACCGGCGCAAGCGGGAGAGGAAGCCTTGCGAGGGGATGATGCTGCATCAGGATGGCAGCCGTCATCGATGGCTGGCGGGTGAGCCGATGCTGGACCTGATCGTGACGATGGACGATGCGACGAGCACGCTCTATTCGGCCTTCCTGATCGAGGAGGAAGGCACGGCGTCGAGCTTTCAGGGCCTTCTGGAGACATTCGTCGCCAAG
>NZ_VFUS01000008.1:0-339061 GCF_006441005.1 Mesorhizobium sp. B2-5-3 | reverse complement strand
ACCGACGTGCCCAGGATCGTCGACTGGTACATGGACGGCAAGATCGAGATCGACCCGATGATCACCCACACGCTGAAGCTCGAGGACATCAACAAGGGTTTCGACCTCATGCACGAGGGCAAGTCGATCAGGAGTGTCGTGGTTTACTGAGGGCGGCCACACGCCGCGGGCCCGAGGACATCCCCGCTTGGACCGACAGGAGCCCTGTCGGCTTGAGAAGGCGGGCCACAGAAATGCCCGGACTTTTCGCTACCTCCAGCCTCCCGGCCAGGTCGGCGTGTTCCCAAAGTCCGGCGTCGACCGGCGGCGTGACCAAGGTGCACCTCGGTTACGCCGCCGGTGCTGTTTGCAGGGCTGAAGGTTGCGGGTGCGGTGGCCGGCAGCTATGTCGGACCGAAAGGTCATGACGAAAAGGCAGAGTTGATGAAAGTCGTTTCCACGTCCAAGTCGCATGGCGGCGTCCAGGGTGTTTACTCGCACGCTTCAGAGGTCTGCGCCTGCGACATGACCTTTGCCGTCTTCGTGCCGCCGCAGGCCAAGGATGGGCCGGTGCCGGTGCTGTGGTATCTTTCGGGTCTCACCTGCACCCATGCCAATGTCATGGACAAGGGCGAGTACCGGCGCCTGGCGGCCGAGCTTGGTCTCATCGTGGTCTGCCCCGACACCAGCCCGCGCGGTGCCGATGTGCCGGACGAGAAGGATAATTGGCAGTTCGGCTGCGGCGCCGGTTTCTATGTCGATGCGACGCAGCAGCCTTACGCCAGGAACTACCGTATGTATTCCTACGTCCTCGACGAGCTGCCGGGATTGATCGCCGCGAACTTCCCTGCCGACATGGCGCGCCAGGGAATATCGGGTCATTCGATGGGCGGACACGGCGCTTTGACGATCGCGCTGAAGAACCCCGACCGCTTCAGGAGTTGCTCGGCCTTCGCGCCGATCGTTCAGCCGACGACCGCTGGCTGGTCGCGGCCTGCGCTCGAGAAATATCTCGGCGCCGACGACAGGGACTGGCGCGCCTATGACGCCACGCTGCTTATCGAGGACGGCCGCCGTTTTGGCGAGTTCCTGGTTGATCAGGGCACGGCCGATGGGTTCCTTGACGAAGGCCTTCGTCCGTGGCTGCTCGATGAAGCCTGCAAGAAGGCCGGCATCGACCTCACCTTGCGCATGCAGGAAGGCTACGATCATTCCTACAACTTCATCTCGACCTTCATGGACGATCACCTGAAGTGGCACGCCGCTCGGCTAGGCTGAAGAACCGCCGGCATTATCAGCGGTAGGGCCTGTGCATCGGCGAAGGCGACATAGCCATGGCGCAAGCGGCGCACGGGTCCGCGCCCGATATCGCGGGCGAGGGCATCGTCAATCCCTATGCGATGATCGAATCCACCCGCATGCTGCTGCAATGACTTGGCCACAACCGCGGCGCCATCGTCGCTGCCATCGAGAAGGAAACTGAAAATGTCCTCGCATAGGATCGCTGTCATCGGCGGTGACGGTATCGGGCCGGAGGTCGTCGAAGCCGGCGTGAAGGTGCTGGAAGCCCTGACCGCTGTCGAGCCGGGTCTGGCCTTCGACTTCAAGCGCTTCGACTGGGGCTCCGACTATTACCGCCGCAACGGCCGCATGATGCCGCAGGACGGCCTCGGGCAATTGGAGGGCTTCGATGCGATCTATTTCGGCTCGGTCGGCGATCCGAACCTTCCCGACGACGTCACCCTCTGGGGGCTGCGCCTGGCCATCTGCCAGGGGTTCGACCAATACGCCAACGTGCGGCCGACGCGCCTCTTGCCCGGGCTGACCGGCCCGTTGCGGCCCGATCTCGGCAAGCAGATTGACTGGGTGATCGTGCGCGAAAACAGCGAAGGCGAATATGCCGGCGTCGGTGGTCGCGCCCATCGCGGACTGCCTATCGAGGTCGGCATGGATGTCGCCGTCTTTACCCGCGCCGGGATAGAACGCATCGCACGTTTCGCCTGCGAGCTTGCGCTGTCGCGCCCCCGCAAGCTTCTGACGGTTGTCACCAAGTCGAATGCGCAGCGTCATGGCATGGTGCTGTGGGACGAAGTCGTGCGCGGCCTGCTTCGCGACTACCCCGGTCTCACCGTCGACTGGATGCTGGTGGACGCCATGACCCAGCGCATGGTCAACAAGCCCGGCAGCATCGACACGGTTTTGGCCACCAATTTGCATGCCGACATCCTCTCCGACCTGGCCGCCGCGCTGGGCGGATCGCTCGGCATAGGCTCGACGTCGAACATCGATCCCTCGCGCAGCCGGCCGTCCATGTTCGAACCCATCCATGGTTCGGCCTTCGACATCACCGGCAAGGGCGTCGCCAATCCGCTCGGATCGTTCTGGACGGCGAGCCTGATGCTTGAGCATCTCGGCGAGCAGGCCGCCGCGCGGCGCCTCATGGTTGCGATCGAGCTTGTCACGGACCGGGCGGAATATCTCAGCCCCGATCTCGGCGGCACCGCGAGCACCGCCGAGGTTACCGCCGCGGTGATCGCGGCCCTTCGCGCCAATTAGCGCGGCACGAACAGGCAAGCATGTCATCGAGGGCGTGGCCTCAGGAAGTTCGCGCGCCTTCGGCGTCCGTTCCCCGATATTTAACATGCTCTATGAACGCGCGCAGCTTGGGCAGGACCTGGCGTCTGTCGGGATAATACAGAAAAACGCCCGGCGTCGTGACGGCGAAGGGCGTGAGCAACGCTTGCAACCGGCCATCGGCAATCGGGGCTTCGGTGAGAGGGCCGGGCACCTGTGCAAGTCCGACACCTTGGATCGCCGCGCCAAGCAGTGTCGGGTAATCATGCGCGACCAGCGGCCCGGAGACGATTGCCTCGACGGTCTTGTTGCCGTCGATGAAGGGCCAGGGCGCGATCGATCCGTTGGAGCGGCGCATGCGCAGGCAGGCATGGCCGCGCAGATCGTCGAGGCGCTCCGGCCGTTTCTGCCGGCGCAGATAGCCAGGGCTGCCGACGACCACGAGCGGGAACGGCGGCGTCAGCCGAACCGCGACCATGTCGGCGGCGATGAACTGGCCGAGCCGGATGCCGGCGTCGAACCCCTCGGCCGCCAGGTCGACCAGCTCACCGCTTGCGGCGATCTCCACCTCTACTTCGGGATAGGCCTGGCAAAAGGATGCCACCAGCGGCTCCAGCAGGATCGGCACCACGGCGCGCGGCACAGAGAGGCGCAACAGCCCGGTCGGCCGCTGCCCAAGTTCACGTGCGACTTCGCTTGCTGCGACCAGTTCCTCGAAAGCGGGCTTTGCGCGCGAAAGGAACCGTTCGCCGGCTTCGGTCAGGCCGACGCTGCGCGTCGTGCGCATGAAGAGCGCCGCACCGACGCGCACCTCGAGCGCGCGCACCGCCTGGCTGATCGCCGATGGCGTGACGCCGAGCTCCGCGGCCGCTTTTCGGAAGCTGCGGTGTTGCGCGACGCCGAGGAACGCCTCCACGCCGTCGAGCGCGCCTTTCCGGATTGTGAAGTTCTGCTTCATACCCCGTCAACATTATCGCGAATAGTCGACCGCTGGAAGCGGGCGTAAATTGCGCCTTACATCTCTTGGGAGGCCATATGTCGCCTGCAACCATTTTCCTGTTACATCTCGCTCTAGGCTACGTGCCTTGGCTGCTCTGCGTCGGCGTGTATGTCTTGCCCCGGCTCAGATCCGTCAACCTGGTCGAGGCGCAACGTGCCATCGCCACGCTGCACAGCTTCCGCTTCTTCGGGCTTGTCTTCATCGTTCCAGGCGTCGTCGGGCGCGATTTGCCGGCTGATTTCGCCACCTTCGCCGCCTATGGCGACTTCGCAACCGGAGTGTTGGCCATGCTGGCGCTTTTGACGACGAGGATACGTCCGCTGTTCTGGTTGTCCGTCGTCGCGTTCAATCTCGTGGGGACGATCGATATCGCCGTCGACTACTATCACGGCGGCCAAGCCGGTCTTCCCGAGCTGGCGGGGCAGTTGGGCGCTGCATACGCGATCCCCGTAATCTATGTCCCACTGCTGATGATCACGCACGTCGTCGCGTTCTACCTGATGGTGCGCCCCCAGATCCAGGCAGCTCGAGTCTTCGCAGGCGACGCGGCCGCATCTCCGTGAGGCAGCAAGTGCCGGTGTACCGGCGCGCCGCGGTGCAGACGCTTCGCGGCGCGCGGGTATTCGACTAATAGGTCGTGCGCCCGCCCGACAGGTCGAAGGTCGAGGCGGTGGTGAAGCTGTTTTCCTTTGAGACGAGCCAAGCGACCATGGCGGCGGCCTCGTCGACCTCCAGCAGACGGCCGCGTGGAATGCGCGAGCGCATGTATTCGATGTGCTCGGGCGTGAGCTGTTCGAGGATTCGAGTCTGCGCGGTGGCCGGCGAGATGCAGTTGACTGCAATGTCATATTGCGCGAGCTCCTTGCCGAGCGATTTGGTCATGCCGATGACCGCCGCCTTCGAAGCGGAATAGGCGGCGGCGTTGGGATTGCCTTCTTTGCCAGCGACGGAAGCGATGTTGACGATCCGCCCGTAATTGCGCGCCTTCATCCCGGGCACCACGGCGCGGTTGACGTAGAAGGTGCCGTTGACGTTGATGTCGATGATCTTCTTCCACGTCTCTATGTCGTAGCTGTCGAGCGGGGCGGCGGGACCGGCAATGCCGGCAGAATTGACCAGGATGGAGATTTTGCCGGCGCTCTCCTCGGTTTTTGCCCGCGCGGCGTCCACCGTCTCCCAATCCGCAATGTCGACGACCAGGGTCGTGGCGGCCTTGCCAAGGTCGCGCTTGGCCGCTTCGAGGCGCGCCTCGTCGACGTCCCATAAGGTGACCGTCGCGCCGGAGGCGACGAAACGTTTGGCCATCGCGAAGCCGAGGCCTTGCGCGCCTCCGGTGACCACGGCGTGTTGGCCGTCAAGATCGATCCTGTTCATGCCGAGCGTTCTTTCTGGTTGAGTGAATTGAGGTTGCCCGTTGCGGGCGGGCGATGTCGCTACATGGTAGCGCCGAGGTTCCAGGGCACGAACTCATTGTCGCCGTAGCCCAGCGATTCCGATTTGGTACGCGCGCCCGATGCCACGCGCAGGATCTCTGCGAAGATCTCCTGGCCTTTGTCGTCCAGCGTGACGCCGTCGAGGATGTCCCCGCAATTGATGTCCATGTCCTCGCGCATCTGCTCGAAAATGAAGGAATTGGAGGCAAGCTTGATCGAGGGTGTCGGCTTGCAGCCGAAGGCCGAACCGCGCCCGGTGGTGAAGCACAATATGTTCGCGCCGCCGGCGACCTGGCCGGTTGCCGAAACCGGATCGTAGCCGGGCGTGTCCATGAAGACGAGGCCGCGTTCGTTGATCGGTTCGGCATATTCCAGCACCGCGCGCAGATTGGTCGTCCCGCCCTTGGCGGACGCGCCGAGCGACTTCTCCAGGATCGTCGTCAACCCGCCGAGCTTGTTGCCGGGAGACGGGTTGTTGTTCATCTCCATGTCGTGCTTGGCTGTGTAGTCCTCCCACCAGCGGATACGCTCGATCAGCTTCTCGCCGACCGCGCGGTTTTCCGCACGCATGGTGAGCAGATGTTCGGCGCCGTAGATCTCCGGCGTCTCGGACAGCACCGCCGTGCCGCCTTGCGCGACAAGCAGGTCCACGGCGGCGCCAAGCGCCGGATTGGCGCTGATGCCGGAATAGCCGTCCGACCCGCCGCATTGCAGCGCGAGCACCAGTTCGGAGGCCGGTTGTGGCGTCCTTTGCGCGGCGTTGACCATGGGCAGCATATCGACGATCGCCTTGACCCCTGCCTCGACCGTCTTGCGTGTGCCGCCAGTCTCCTGGATCGTCATCGTGCGGAAGGTCGTGCTCTCCTCGATATTGTAGGACTGCATCCAGCGCGGAATCTGGAACGCCTCGCAGCCGAGCCCAACCATCAGCACGCCGCCGACATTGGGGTTCGTGGCAAAACCCCACTGCGTGCGCTTCAAGAGGTCGTAAGCGGGGCCTTTGGTGTCAATGCCGCAGCCAGTGCCATGGACGAGCGAGATCACGCCGTCGACATTGGGATAGTCGCGCAGGATGCCGCAGCGGTTGACCTCTTCTACGATGAAGCGGGCGACGCTGGCCGAACAATTTACCGAGGTCAGGACAGCGATGAAGTTGCGCGTCCCGACCTTGCCGCTCGGCCTGCGGTAACCCATGAAGCTCGCGCGCTCGGCTTCAGGGACGACAGGCGTTTGCCTGGCGTTGGTGCCGAACAGATAGTCGCGTTCGAAATTGCGCAGATATACATTGTGCTCGTGAACCCAATCGCCGGCGGCGATCGGTCCGCGGGCGAATCCGATGGTCTGCCCATATTTCACGACCGGCTCGTCCGAAGCGATGTCGCGGATCGCCATCTTGTGGCCGCGCGGTATGCGCGCCTTCGCGGGCATGTCGCCTGCCTTGTCGCCGATCATCAACGGATCGATCGCCAGAAGGATGTTGTCGGCATGCGAAAGCTGGATGAACCGCGCCATTACAAACTCTGAAAAAGCCCCCGTCGGCACAATGCCGCCGAATGGATCGGAATACTAATATAATAGATTGTCAACGGTCAAGCTGCGAACACGGCTCACCAGGCATCGGCAAGCCGGTCGGATGCCAGGTTCGGGACCTCAAACCTGCGCCGCCCGTCTCAGCGCTCAGTCGAGGTCGTCAGTCGAGAAGCTCGGCGGCGACTTCGAGCGTGTTGCGAAATGACGTCTCGAGGTGATGCTCCATTGCCTGTGCGGCGCCCTCGGCGTCGTGACGCTTCAGCGCGTCCAGAATGGCCTCGTGCTGCTCGATCGTCTGCTCGCCATAGCCGGGCTTCGGAATGGCGAGATAGCGGCCGCGATCCATCTGCGCCTTTGAGATGTCGACGGCGCGCCAAATCATCGGCAAGCCGCATATTTCAGCAATGGTGCGGTGAAAGACGTCGTCGAGCTGAATCGCTGTGGCGTACCTGCCGCGCGCAATGGCGAGCTTATGCGCGGCCATGTTGTCTTCCAGCAATTCACAGGCAGCCGGCGTCAGCTTGGCGGCGGCGCGCCTGGCGCTCTCCATCTCCAATGCACGCCGGATGACATAGGCTTCCTCGAGGTCGGCCCGGCTGATGGGAGCAACGTAGGTGCCGGTCTGCGCCAGGATCTTGACGAGCCCTTCGTCGCTGATGCGTTTGACCGCTTCGCGCACGGGCGTGCGCGAGACGCCCAGCGCTTCGGCAATTGCGATCTCATTGATGACCTCACCCGGTTTCAGCCGTCCGACGACGATCATGTTGCGGATCTTGTTGTATATCTGGTCGCGCAGCGGGAGGGCTCGATTGAGGGTCGAAGGATCTAGATCCATGGAAAATCCCATCGTTCGTCCACCTGAAATGGCAAAATTATTCGAATGTCAAACGGAATGCACCTGCTTGCGACGCGGGGTTCGTTGCGATCCGACGCCAGTGACGGAGCGGTCAGATCCAGCTTGCCAGAACTATTATATTAGTGCAATAGTGCCGCCCGTTGCGTGATTTTCAGCCTATGGTGAAGTGCCTGGTGCGGATGCGCTGAAAGGGGCCTTCGGGCGGGCTCGAGGTGGGCCGAACCGTGCCTTGAAGTGCATTATACTAACATAACGCTGCCCGCATGCTACCAGGGAGGACCAAGCCTAGATGAGTGCCGCCGCCGATTGTGCCCTGGACATGAGAGGCATCTCCAAGAGTTTTCCCGGCGTGAAGGCCCTGTCGAACGTCAATTTCGCTGTCCGGTTCGGCACCGTCCATGCGGTCGTCGGCGAGAATGGCGCCGGCAAGTCGACGCTGATGAAGGTGCTCAACGGCTCCTACGCTCCGACCGCCGGCACGATCCTCGTCGGCGGCGCCGAAGTGCGCATGCGGCGTCCCGCCGACGCCCAGGCGCTCGGCATCCGCATGGTGCACCAGGAGATCAATCTTGTTCCCGACCTGACCGTCGCGGAGAACGTCTATCTCGGCCGCATGCCCGGCAAATGGAGCTGGCTGCACAAGGGCGAAATGGTCAGGAAGGCCGCCGCCGTCCTCCACGAGCTGGGCGCGGCCATCAACCCGCGCGCGCGGCTCGGCGACCTGTCGATCAGCCAGCAGCAACTGGTCGAGATCGCCAAGGCCTATGCGGCGCAGCCCAGGATCATCGTGCTGGACGAGCCGACATCGAGCCTGAGCGAGCACGAAACCGCGGCGCTGTTCCGGATCCTTCGCAAGATGCGCGATGACGGCATCGCCATCGTCTACATCAGCCATAGGCTGAAGGAGGTTCTCGAGATCGCCGACGAGGTGACCGTGCTGCGCGACGGCTCAATGATCGAGACCCGTCCGATCGACGGCATAACCGCGGCCGAGATGATCAGGCTGATGGTCGGCCGCGAGGTCGCCAACGTGTTCCCGAAAAGCCCGGCCGCGATCGGCAAGTCCGTGCTGCGTGTCGAACGCATCGGCGACGGGGCGCATTTCAGTGATGTCAGCTTCGATGTGCGCGCTGGGGAGATACTGGGCTTGACCGGACTGGTCGGGGCGGGTCGCACCGAGGTAGCACGCGCCATCTTCGGCCTGTCGCGGCTGGTGGAGGGAACGGTCAGCGTCAACGGGCGCAAGGTCGCCATCAACTCTCCTTCCGAGGCGGTGCGAGCCGGGATCGCCTACGTCCCCGAGGACCGCAAGGGCGACGGCATCATTCCGGGCATGTCGGTCCGCGAGAACATCAGTCTGCCGATATTGCGGCGTCTGACCAGCTTCGGCCGTATCAGGCGCAGCGCCGACCGTTCGCTGGCGGCGATCTATGTGAAGCAGTTTTCCATCTCGCCGCCCGACGGGGAGCGGCGCATCAACCTGTTGTCGGGGGGCAACCAGCAGAAGGCGGTCATCGCCAAATGGCTCGCGGCCAAGCCCTCCGTGCTCATTCTCGACGAGCCGACGCGCGGCGTCGACGTCGGCGCCAAGGCCGAGATCCACAGCATCATCGGCCGGCTTGTCGCCGACGGCATGGCGGTGGTGATGATCTCGTCGGAACTGCCCGAAATCCTCGGCGTCTGCGATCGCGTCGTTGTGATGCGCGACGGCCGCGCATCGGAGGCGCTCGCCCGCGCCGAACTGAGCGAGGAGCGCATCATGGCGCTGGCGACGGGGGAGGCTGCATGACTGATGCGGCCATGGAGACTAGCGGGGCGAACCGCAATGACCGCTTCACGCGCGGCAGCAGGCTTGCCGATGTCCTGTCCAAGGCGGGGCTTGGCTTCGCTATCCTTGCAGTGGTGCTCTACGGCTCATTCGTCAGCCCCGCCTTCTTCACCACAGGCAATCTGCTCAACGTCCTGACCTCGATGTCCATTGTCGGCATCGTCGTTGTCGGCATGACTTTCGTGCTTGTGGCAGGCGGCTTGGCCGACCTGTCGGTGCCGGCCACCATCGCCTGCGGGGCCATCCTCTCGCTCGGGCTGCAGCCAATGATCGGGCCGGTTCCTGCCTTCGTCCTGGCGGTGGCGCTTGCGGGCCTTATCGGCCTGCTCAACGGCGTGCTGGTCGGCTATGTCGGTATCAATCCCATCATCGCCACGCTCGGCATCGGCACCATCGGGCTGGGCATCGTGCAGGCCACTGTCGGCGGCGTCATCGTCTATGGCAACAATCCCGCTTCGGCCGAATTCGCCAAGGGCCGGCTCTTCGGCGTCCCGGTCGTGGTGCTGATTTTCCTGCTGATCGCTCTCATAGGGCATTTCGTCCTCTCGCGCTCCTTCTGGGGCAGGTGGACGCTCGCCACGGGCGGCAATTACAGCGCCGCCGAGGCGAGCGCGGTGCCCGTGCGAGCGGTGAAGGCCGGTGCGTTCGTGATCACGGCGTTGGCTTCGGGCGTCAGCGGCGGCCTGCTGGGCCTGACCTTGCAAAGCGCGCGGCCGCTGATCGGCGCCGGCTACGAGTTCAGCGCCATCACCGCGGTCGTGGTCGGCGGCGTGTCGATTATCGGCGGTTTCGGCTCGGTGCCGAGGGCGATCGCGGGCCTGATCTTCGTGCAGCTTCTGACCAACGTCATGGTGCTCGACGGCGTGCGCACGCCGATCCAGGGTTTTGTCCTCGGCATCCTGATCGTCGGCGCCGTCGGCATGGACGCGGCATTGCGCAAGAGGGGGGTGGCGTGATGAGGTTCCTGGCGCTTGCCTCGCGGCACAGGGTGGTGATCATCCTCGGCCTGACGCTGATCATTTCCGCCTTGGCGGTTCCGGGTTATTTCTCCGCATCGACCCTCGGACTCGGCCTCGACCGAGCGGCGACGATCGGCCTGATCGCCATTGGACTTACGGTGCTTCTGGTCGCCGGCCAGATCGACCTCTCCGGCGGCGCGGTGTTCGCGCTGGCGGGGATCATGTCGGTCATCCTGCAGCGCGAGATCGGCATCCTGCCTGCCGCACTTGTCGGTATCCTGGTCGGCATGCTGGCAGGCGCCATCAACGGCGCGCTGGTCGTCGGGCTGAAGGTGAACTCGCTGGTGCTGACGCTGGCGACGATGCTGATCTTCCGCTCGCTCGCGCATTGGATCACCAACAGCCAGCCGGTGACCGGCACCGACATCATGCTTTCACTGGCGTTCGCCAAGATCCATCTCGAAATCTTCACCATCCGCAGTGCGCTGTTCATCGTTCTGATCGTGCTGCTGCATGTCTGGCTGACGCGTACAATACCGGGCCGAAATGTCTTTGCGGTGGGGTCCAATCCGGCGGCAGCCAAGGAGAGCGGCATCGCTTCCGATCGCATCGTTTTTCTGGGCTTCGTCTTCGCCGGGACGCTCGCCGGTCTCGCAGGCGTTCTCCAGAGCCTCGTCACCAACACCGGTTCGCCCGTCTTCGGCTCGGAACTGACGGTCGCCGTCATTGCCGCGGTCGTGGTCGGCGGAACCCGCCTCGAAGGCGGCAAGGGATCCGCGCTCGGCACGCTTGGCGGCGTGCTGACGATCGGCTCGCTGACCATCGCGATGGAGTTCCAATCCGTTCCCGCATACGTCCAGCAGGTCGTGTCGGGGCTTATCCTGATCCTGCTCGTCGTGCTCGATCGGGCCGTGACTACCAAGGGGAGGGCGCCGGGCACAGGCCCCGCGCTCATTCGCGACAATCCAATCACTCAAGGAGGAAATACATGATCGGGAGGAAACCTATGATTGGCAAGAAAAGCATGCTCCACATTACCGCCATGGCGGTAATATTGGCGTCGACGGGCTGGGCCAGTGCAAAGACGGTCTGCTACGTCACGGCCGCGGATTCGCATGCCTATGCGACCCCGGCCAACAAGGCGCTCCAGGCGCGCGCCGGCGAACTCGGCATCGAGATCCTGAGCCTCAGCCAGGATTTCGACGTCCAGAAGGGCACCGAGCAGCTCAACACCTGCGTCGCGCGCAAGGTTGACGGCATCATCCTGTGGCCGCTCGACCCGCAGGCCTACATACCGGGCCTCGCCCGCGCACAGCAGGCGAACATTCCCGCGATCCTCATCAACTCGCCGATGAGCGACGATGCCAAGCCGTTCATCAAGTCGTTCACCGGGCCCGACGTTTACGAGGAAGGCAAGCTTGCGGCCGACTCGCTCAGCAAGGCGCTTGGCGGCAAGGGTTCCGTCGTCATCATCGCCGGCCAGGCCGGCAACGGCACGACGATCGGCCGCGTCGGCGGCTTCACCGATCGTCTCAAGGAAACCAGCGCCGACATCAAGGTGCTCGATACGGTCAATGCCGATTTCGACCAGCAGAAGGCGCTGGTGGTCAGCCGCGACCTGATCACCCGTTTCGGCGACCAGATCAGCGGCGTCTATGCCAATGACGACACCATGGCGCGCGGCTTCATCGACGCCTGGAAGGAGGCCAATCCGTCCAAGGCGGCACCGCCGATCGTCGGCATCAACGGCCAGAAGGATGCGTTCGAATCAATCCGCACCAACGAAATGTACTCCACCATCGTGCAGTCGCCGGTCGAGGACGGCCGCCTGGCGATCAACACCATGGCGGAGATCATGGACGGCAAGGAGGTCAAGGACCGTTTGCCGATCCCGCTGACGGTCGTCACCAAGGACAATGTCAACGCGGTCGAGCCGGCGTTCTGATCCCTTGGGGCCGGCTCGGCAGAACCGGGCCGGCTCCTTCGTCTCCTGGCGCGGACGGACGATCCGGCTGCGCTGCTCACTATAGGAAGGCCTGCCAGCCAAGGCTGCGCGGCACAGTTGGAACTTCCGTTTGCGCCCCGGATTATCCATCCGGGAGAACGCCAATGCCTTCTACGGCCATCCGCAGCACACAGTACCATCCCGCCACCAGGGTGCTTTCGGTCTGGTTCGTACCGAGCGGAAACCGCTATGACTACGAAGACGTGGAGCCCGAGACCTACGCTGCCTTCAAAGCCGCCTCTTCCAAGGGACGCTTCTTCAATGAATTCATACGGGATCGCTACAGGTTTCGTCTGGTCGAACGCGCCCCTGAACGCTGACGAACGCCAGCAACAAGGCGCGGTATCGCGGGACTGTTCGTCGGTCACGAATTCGTGCTGACAGGCATACGCCTAGCAAGATCAGCAACTTAATTGCCGGATATTCGTTTCATGATGTCCTCGAGGCCATGAAATGTCTCAAGTTTACGATCTTGCATCCGGTCTGGTGCGGCGGATCTACGAAAAGCGCATCGACGCGCCGGCGATCCTCGATACCGCCAGCGAATTTCCAAACGCCACCAAGTTCACGGCCGCCTGGCAGGCCATCCGCGACGAAGCGCTTGCCGTGGGCAAGGCGCCCCGCTTCCACGACATCATGCCTGAACAGGCCGACATCTCGGCCAATGACGGTCGCGACTGGCGTATGTTCGTGCTCAAGGCCTACGATGTCGCGGTTCCGCAAAACCTCGCGCGAATGCCGGTCCTCGACCGGCTGCTTGCAGAATGCCCTGAGGTGAAGTCGGCGGCGATCTCTTTCCTGGCTCCGGGCAAGCACATTCCCAGCCATCGCGGCCCTTTCAGAGGCATAATGAGGTTCCATCTCGGCCTGGTAATCCCTCGACAGGCAGATGGTCGTCCGGCGACGGTCATGATGATCAATCATCAGGAGAGGCGGATCGCCGACGGCGAGTGTCTGTTGTGGGACGACACGTTCCCTCACGAAGTGACAAACAACGCCGACAAGCCTCGCGTGGCCCTGCTTTTGGATATCTGGCGTCCACGAATGCCGCGCGACATGGAAATCCTGTCACGCCTGATCGTCCACGGCGTGCAGGCAGGCATGCGCCGCAGAGGTGTGTCCTTTTCTGCGTGAGGAGAGGCTCGCGGGCCATGGGCTCGCCGAGCGCCTTGGCGCGTCAGTCGCGTGGGCCCGCCACCATCCGTGCGATCCGTGTCATGTCCGTGCTCATTTCGCGGTCGTCGTCAAGCGGGCTGACAAGGGAGCGCACGGCGGCGAAGGTGCGCTGCGGTCCGTCGCCCATGCCGTCGACGACACCGCGCAATTCCACCCCGTAGCCGTAAAGATAAGTTCCATCGCAACGAGATAACGCAGCCGCTCGACGATTTCGGCTGTCTTGGCCATTCCCGTTCCGAAGGTTCGCCGCGGCAACTTCGCAGGCGCATCGCCGCCGGCTCGCCACTCCTCTCGTACACATGGATACCTATATCCGAGAATGAAGCTTTCCCCTAAGCTGACGATGCGTGAAATGGGAGCATGGATTGCGCGGATTTGGCGAGGGCTTGATCGAGAGGCCGCAAACGGTTGCCGAGCAGGTCGCCAATGTCTTGCGCGAGGCCATTGCCAGCGGGACCCTGAAGGCCGGCACGACGTTGCGCCAGGATGATCTGGCCGAGCAGTTTGGCTTCAGCCGGATGCCAATCCGGGACGCTCTTCGTCAGCTCGAGGCCGAAGGCATCGTATCTATCCACCCGACAAAGGGTGCGCACGTCGCCAGAATGAACGGCGACGAGATCCGAGAGATCTATGCCGTGCGCGAACTGCTCGAGTGCGAGGCACTGCGGCTCTCCATTCCCGGCTTGCCCGGCGGCAAGCTGGACGAGGCCGAACAGGTGCTCGATCAGATCGATGCCGAGCGCAATGTCGGCAGGTGGGGCGTGCTGAACCGGGCCTTTCATCTGGCGCTTTATGACGCCTGCGGCAATCGCCGGTTGCTCGGCCTGATCGAGGCGCACCATAATGCGGCCGACCGCTACGTCCGTGTCCTGTTGTCGAACCTCGACTACCGCGCCCGCTCTCAGACGGAGCATCGCGGCCTCTTGGCCGCTTGCCGGCGACGCGACGCCGGCAAGGCCGTCAGCGTTTTGATGCAGCATCTGCGCCAAGGCAGCGAGACACTGGTCAACGCCATAGAAGGCGACGGTCTGTCGCGAAAATCTTAGAATCTTTGTCCAATTCCGATGGGCGCGCGTGACAGGCTGTACGCCTTCGTCTAGCCGCTGCCGGCCAAGGACGCTGCTTTTCAGCTTGCCTGATTTGATCAAATGGAAGAATTGGTTCTGGATTTCTTCCTGAAAATGCGTTTTGGAGAGCACTCCAAAGAAAAGTGTGATCAAATTGGAAAGGCTGGGCTATTGACGGTGCAAAAGGAAGAGATCGACATCCAGAATGCGTTGGCTCTTGCCGAGCGCTTCACGATGGCTGGGCGGCGCGCCTTGGTAACCGGCGGCAGCGTCAGCATCGGTCGTGAGATCGTGCGGGTTTTTGCCGAGGCGGGCGCCGATGTGGCCGTCCATTTCGCTCGCGACGCCGACGTGGCATTCGGACAGCCGGATGCGGCCGCCGAAGCTGTCCGTGAAATTCGCGGGAAGGGCAGGCGCGGCGTCGCCATCGATGCTGATTTCGCTCGGGCCGGAGAGGCTGCCCGCTGTGTCCAGGCGGCGATCGAGGCGTTGGGTGGTGTCGACGTGCTTGTCGTCTGCGCCTCGATCCAGTACCGCACGCCTTTCCTCAATCTACCCGCCGAGCAGATCGAGCACCAGATCCAGATCAACTTCAAGGCGACGATCGAACTGCTGCAGGCCGCCTTGCCCGGCATGAAGGACAATGGCTGGGGCCGTGTGCTGACGATCGGCAGCATCAACCAGACGCGGCCCGAATCCGATCTCGCCGTCTATGCCGCGCTGAAAAGCGCGCAGCACAATCTGTCGTTCAACCTTGCCAAGGATTATGCGCCGCACGGGGTGACGATCAACAACCTGTCGCCCGGGCTTGTCGTTACCGAGCGCAATCGCTGGCGCCGCGAGGACGCGGCCAAATGGGCCGAGATCCAGAAGGGGTCCGCCCCGATGCAGCGCGCCGGCGAGGCGCGCGAGATGGCGGGAGCGGCGTTGCTGCTTTGCTCCGACGCCGGCAGCTTCATCACCGGGGCGGACCTGCAGGCGACGGGTGGCCGCCATCTCGGCTGGCAGTAGCCGAGATTAACCGGCAAAAGCCGGCTCCGGCAGTCCCGCCACGCCGACGTCGAGTGCAAGCAGGCAACCCGCCAGGGGCTCGTTGGCCAGTTGATCCTCCGTCAGCTTCTGCGTTGCGGTCGTTACGTACAGTGTCTTCAGGCCTGGACCGCCGAAGGCGCAGGAGGTCGGCTGAGTGACTGGCAGAGGGACCAGCCTGTCGAGCCGGCCATCGGGCGCGAACCGCGCCAGCGAGCCGCCTTGGTAGCGCGCATTCCACAGGAAGCCGTCCGCATCGACGGTGGCGCCGTCGGGCTTTCCAGGCGCCGCGTGCCGGTCGGCGAACAGAGACCACGGCCCCACGAATCCGCTCGCCGGGTCGAAATCCGCCCGCTCTATGTCGCCTTGCCGCGTATCCGTGAAGTAGACGGTACGGCCATCCGGGGCAAAGGCGATCGCATTGGGCACGGCGATCCCGTCGCGGATCCGGCTCGAACTTCCGGCGGCGTCGATCCGGTAAAGCGCCCCGGACGCATGCAGCCCATAGTCCCACATGCTGCCGCAGATTATGCCGCCGCCGGGATCGCACTTCATGTCGTTCAGCCGATGCTCGGGCGGCCCATCCTCCACGCGCGCCAGCAGGCTCAGTGCGCCGCTGGCGGGATCAAATGCGTGGAGACCTTGCCGCAAGGCCACGACGACACCGCCCGATGCTCGTGGAACCACCGAGCTGATGACCTCAGGCATCGGCCACGATGTCACCGCTCCTGTCTCGGGCCGCAGCCTGTGCAGGCAAGGACGCCGCAGATCGACCCAGAACAGCTCTCCGCCCCGCGCCAGCCATGTCGGCGATTCGCCCAGCGTGTCGCCCGTCGACGCCGCGACCTCGAACCTGGCCGTCATTGCCGGCCGATATCGGGTTTGGGATCGACGGCGATGCGCGCCAGGAGGTCGTGTTTGGCCTTTTCGATATGCGCGCCCATCAAGGTCGCCGCCGAGCCGGCATCCTGGCGCTCTATGGCCCGGATGATGTGGCGATGATCGTCGATGACGCCATGGAAGCGCCCCTCGTCATAGCCGTAGCGTTGCCAGATCGCCGCCACCAGCAGCCAGTTGCGATCCACCATCGACAGCGCGCCCGGATTGCCGGCCGCCTCGTTGATGACGCCGTGAAAGATGTTGTTGGCATGTGGGACGGCAAGGAAGTCGTCGCTGGCCACTCTTTGCTCAAGCATGTCCTGCGCGGCCTTCAGATCGCGCAGGTGCTCGGCGGTGCGCCGCTCGCTGGCGCGCCGCGCCAGCATCGTTTCGACGGCGCTGCGGATATCGAACAGGTCGATCACAAACGACATGTGGACCGTCCTGACGCTGGCGCCGCGATTGGGTTCCAGCACGACCAATCCCGTGCCGCTCAAGGCGCGCAAGGCCTCGCGGACCGGCATGTGGCTTACGCCATAACGGCCGGCGAGATCGTCGATCCTCAGCCTTGCCCCGAATGGAATGGCTCCGGAAACGATGTCGTCACGAAGAAGCTTCTGAACGTCGGGAATACGCGCCATGCATCCAAGCCTACCCTGATTTGAGCAAATATTGCTCGCACGGCGATCGAAAGAAGTCAATTTTGCCCTTGCCAAGGCAACATTTGATCAAATATTGAGATTTGAAGAGATTGCCTCGCTCGCGACGGTTTGGAAACGCCAATGCCACTGCCTGCCTCCGGTGCCGACAAAATCGACGGCCTGCCGCCATTCAGTGGCTACAGGCGGATCGATGGCCGCGCCGGAATCCGCAATTATGTGCTGATCCTGTGCATCAATGGTTTGGCGCTGCGCGTCAGCGAGCGGATCGCGGCGGGCCTCGAAGGCGCGCTTCTGGCCGCGACGAGCGCGGGCAGGGGGCACATCGAGCCGGACCTCGGCCTGCACCTTGATCAACTTGTCGGTCTCGGCCGCAATCCGAACGCCGCCGCCGTTCTGGTGGTCGGAGTGGATTCGGCGACGACCGAGATGGTCGCGGCCCGCATTTCGGCTTGCGGCAAGCCGGTCGCCAGCGTTTCCTTCGCCGAGCAGCATGAGGACATGCTGTCGGTCATGGGCGAGGGCATCAGGCGCGGCGCGGCGTTGCTGCGCGAGGCTTCGCGGATCCGGCGCGAGAACTTGCCCGGCGCGCAGCTGGTGGTCGGCATCGAATGCGGCCATTCCGACGCGACGTCGGGTCTGGTCAGCAATCCGGTCGTGGGGGCCGCGGTCGATCTTCTGGTTTCGCATGGCGGCACCGTCATTGTCGGTGAGACCGTCGAGTGGCTGGGGGCAGAACATATACTCGCGGCGCGCGCTCGCGATGCAACGGTGGCACGACAGATCCTGCAGGCCGTGGAGCGCAAGGAACGCTTCGCCGCCGCTTCCGGCCACAGCCTGACCGGCAACAATCCGGGCGAGGAGAATATACGCGGCGGGTTGAGCACGATCGAGGAGAAGTCCCTCGGTGCCCTGGCCAAGACGGGAACTTGCCGCATCGACGGCGTGCTCGGCATGGCCGAGCCGGTCACCGCCGGCGGCCTTTACCTCATGGACGGCCCGTCCTTCTCGCCGGAATCGATGACAGGCTTCGCCGCGGCCGGTGCCCAGATCATGCTGTTCACAACCGGGCCAGGCAACAGCACCGCGAGCGCGCTCGCGCCGACGATCAAGATCACGGCGCGGCGCGAGACGGCTCGCCGGCTGCCTGAGCAGATCGATTTCGACGCCAGCCCGGTTTCGGAGGGGATCGAAACCGTCGCCGAAGCGGCGAACCGGCTGCTGGCGACCATCCTCGATGTCGCCGGCGGCACCCTCACCTTCGGCGAGATTTTGGGGGAAGGGCTCGAAGTTCCGACCCGCGTGCGGGGCTCGTTGTGACGGCTATCTCCTCGAACGATGCCGGCCAAAGGACAATGCGCTTTGCGCGCCTGACCAGCCTGTTCGTGTATTTGCGCACGATGGGCCTGTTCGTCCTTGCCTGGTATGTCGGCTCGTTCTTCGTGCCTTCGAAGCTGCTCTTGCCGTCGCCGGTCGCGGTTGCGCTTGCGCTGCGCGATACGGCCCTCAACGGCGAACTGCTCGGCAATGCAGGGATCAGTCTGGCCCGTCTGCTGGCAAGCGTTGCGGCTGCCGCGGCGGTGGCGGTGCCGCTCGGGCTGCTGATGGGCCGCAGCCGGCTCTGGAACGATCTGCTCGAACTGCCGGTGGAGATCCTGCGGCCGATAGCCGGCATCGCATGGATACCGCTTGCGCTCTACATGTTCGGCATCGGCCATCGGCTGCCGCTGTTCATCATGTTCTATACCGCCTTCTTCCCGCTGCTGATCGGCACCGCCGCGGGCGCCGCCGCCGTCGACAGGCGGCTCGTCGCGGCGGCCAGCACGATGGGCCTGTCTGGGCGGGCGATCATGCGGCGCGTCATCGTTCCGGCGGCGCTGCCGGCGATCCTGGTCTCGGCACGGCTTGCGGTGGCGGCCTCGTGGACCGCCGTCGTCGCTGCCGAACTGGTAGGAGCGCCGAACGGCCTCGGCTACGCCATCGAATACTACCGCAGCATGCTGTCGACGCCGACGGTGATGGCTTTCATCGTCGCCATCGGCCTGCTCGGCTTCCTGACGGACAAGGGGTTGCGCTGGCTCTCTGATGTCTTGACACCGTGGGCGCGGACGGAGGTGGCGCGATGAACAGGTTTGCGCTTCGCCTCATCGTTCCGGTGCTGCTGCTGGTCGTCTGGGAAGCTCTCGCGTCCGGCTCCGCCCAGGCGCCACGCCCCAGCACGGTGGCCGAAACGGCCATTTCCATGCTGCGCGACGGCGATCTCGTGGCCGGTCTCGCCACCAGCCTCGGACGGGTCTTCGCCGGCTTCGCGGCGGCGGCCCTGTTGGCGATCCCGCTTGGCATCGCCATGGGCAGCATGCCGGCCGTCGAGCGCAATCTCGATCCGCTGGTCGAGACCTTCCGGCCGATAGCGGCACTTGCCATCCTGCCCCTGGTTATCCTCTGGTTGGGCTCGGGCTCCGGGGCAGCTGTCGCCATCGTTGCCTATGCCGCCTTCTTCCCGATCCTGATCAACACCATCTCGGGCGTGAAGCGTATCGAGCCCAGTCTGATGCGCGCCGCGCTGACCATGGGGCTGGCGCCGCTGACGCGGATGCGGGTGGTGCTGCTGCCGGCCGCCTTGCCATCCATTCTGGTCGGCATGCGCATCGGCCTCGGCATCGCCTGGACGGCGATCATTGCCGCCGAACTTGCGGTCGGCGCCAAGTCCGGCAGCAGCGGCGGCATCGGCCAGATGATGTTCGTCTTCTACGCCTATTCGATCAACCTCAACGGCATGGTGGTCTGCATGATCGCGGTCGGCATCGTGGCCTTCGCGCTCGACCGCATCCTGCGTGCCGCACTCGCCTTCGCCGTGCCGTGGAGCCAGCCATGAGCGATGCCAAGATCCGCCTCGACGGCGTCAGCAAATGCTTCGGGGAATCTGCCTCCGTGGTGGCGGTCGACAGCCTGTCGCTGGACATCAAGGCCGGCGAGTTCATGGCTATCGTCGGCCCATCCGGATGCGGCAAGACGACCGTTCTCAACATGCTCGCCGGCCTCGACAGGCCGACGTCGGGTACGATGAGCCTGAACGGCAGGCCGATCGAAGGACCGGGGGCCGAACGCGGCGTGATGTTCCAGGACTATGCCCTGTTTCCCTGGCGCACCGTGCGCGGCAATGTCGAGTTCGGATTGATCTATGGGCCGGCCGGGCGAGGGCTTTCGCCCGCGCAGCGCGCCGACCGCGTCAACCGCACCGTCGAAATGGTCGGCCTGACCGGCTCCGAGGACAAGTACCCGCACCAGCTATCGGGCGGCATGCGCCAGCGCGTGGCACTGGCGCGCCTGATGGCGAACGAGCCGGAAATCCTGCTGATGGACGAACCGCTAGCGGCGCTGGACGCGCAGACCCGCGTCATCCTGCAAGACGAATTGCTGCGCATCTGGGGGCAGGACCGCCCCGCTGCCGAGCGGCGGACGGTCGTCTTCATCACGCACGCCATAGACGAGGCGGTGTTCCTGGCCGACCGGGTCGCGGTGCTAAGCAGCCATCCGGGTCGCCTGAAGCAGGTCATCGACATCGACCTGCCCAGGCCGCGCGGCGACGAGACGCGGCGCTCCGGCGATTTCGCCAGGCTCAGCCAATCGATCTGGGAACTGATCCGCGAAGAGGCTTACCGCGCAACGATGAACTGAAACGACAACAGGGAGAGGATTGTCATGAGGAAACTTCTGGAAACCGCATTCAACCGACGCGCAGTCCTGAGTGGTGCCGCGGCTGCCGCGCTGGCCATGCCATCGATCGTGCGGGCGCAGGACCGCAAGCCGGCCAAGGTCTCAATCGGCCGCCAGCCCTACGCGGCCGGCAACTCGCCGCTGACGCAACGCATGATCAACGAAAAGCTGCTCGAGAAGGCGGCCGCCGAACTCGGCTACGACCTGACAGTCGACTGGCGCGACTATCCTTCCGCGCTGCCGATGGTGGAGGCTTTCGTCTCCGGCGATCTCGACATCGGCATGTGGGGCAACACGCCGATCGTGCGGCTGCTTTCGCAGGCGCAGCCGATCAACATCCTCACCGTCGGCGAGGGCCACATGCGCATGGTGCTGGCGACCCGCAAGGGCTCCGCTATCAAGAACATCGGCGACCTCAAGGGCAAGACCGTCGGCGCGCTTGTCGGCGGCGACCCCTACAACGCGCTCTCGCAAATGCTGCTGCAGGAACTGGGCGACGCCGACCCGCGCGCCTTCGGCATCAACATCGTCAACACGCCGACCCAGGCCGTTGCCGCGTCCCTCCCGGAGGGCATGGACGCGTCGGTGGTGATCTACCCGGCCTTCCTCAAGGCGAATGCCGAAACCGGCCTCACCGGGATCATGAATTCGTTCGGCTATACCGAGGCCGGCTACAGCGGACCCGCGGGCGAGGGCGAAGGCCACATGCTGCCCGGCGTCAAGAAGTCGAAATTCTACCCCGACGGCTACTATTTGCACCGTTCCTTCTGGATCTGCAGCGACCGCATCGTCGGCGACGATGCCGCGCTCGGCCAGGCCTTCCTGACGGCCGCGCAACGCGCGCTTGCCGATCTCCAGAAGATCGACCCGCGGGAGATCTCGCAGTCAGTTGTCAAATATTGGGGGCTCGATCCTGCGCTGGGCGCCAAGGTCATCGGCGACGAGGTGCTTTTCCAGCGCGGCTGGATCTGGCCGACCGAAGGCGATGCGGCGGCGATCAGCCAGATCTCCCAGTTCATGGTTGCCGGCAAGATGATTCCTGAGGCGCTGAGCTGGGACCAGGTCAAGGCCGCCTTCGGCAAGGCGGCGCCGCTGCTTCAGAAAGCCTATGAGGGCACGGGCAAGGTGCCGGACGAAAGCGGCTTCACCGACAAGAATGCCAAGGATCTGCGTGGCCTGCCGGCATGGCAGCTCGACCAGTGGAAAGTGCCGTCCTGAGGAGTTCGGGGGGCACGCGCATTCGCAGCAGAGTCATTCAGGGAAGGAAGTTGATCCATGACGTCAGTCGGTTTTGTCGGACTTGGAACCATGGGCGCACCCATGGCCCGCAACGTGCTCAAGGCAGGACATGCGCTGACGGTCTTCGACCTCAACCCCGTGGCGGTGAAAAAACTCGTCGACGCCGGCGCCCGGGCGGCGGCGTCGCCGCGCGAGGTTGCGCAGCAATCGGAAATCGTCATCACCATGCTGCCGGATGCGCCTGATGTGGAGGCCGCCGTGCTCGGTGCCGACGGCATCGGGCATGGCCTCAGGGCCGGCAGCCTCTATATCGACATGAGCACGATCGACCCGCAGACCACCCAGCGTATCGGCGCATGGCTGGCGCAACGCGGCGTGGACATGATCGACAGCCCTGTTGGCAAGACGGTGGAGCACGCCATCGCCGGAACCTCGACGCTGATGATCGGCGGCGATGCCGCCGTGCTGGAGCGCGCGCGCCCGATCCTGTCGAGCATGGGGGCCGACCTCATCCATTGCGGCGGGCTCGGCATGGGGCAGGCAATGAAGCTCACCAACAACCTGCTGGCCAGCGTGCTGATAACGGCCAGCTCCGAGGCGCTGGTCGCCGGCGCCAAGGCGGGCCTGACGCTCGACACCATGATCAACGTGCTGAAGACGACGATGGCCTGGAACCAGCAATTGGCGGTGGCGATGCACAATCGCGCGCTCAAGGGCGACTTCGAGCCAGGCTTCATGGTCAAGCTCGCCCACAAGGATTGCCGGCTTGCCCTGGCGATGAATGATGCGCTCGGCGTCGAGACGCCGGTCGGGGGCGCCACGCTTGCCGTGCTCAGGGAGGCGATGGACGCCGGCATGGCCGGCAAGGATGTTGGCGCCGTGCTGAAGTTGCGCGAAGACGCGACCGGCGTCCAGGTCCGGCTTGCCGGCGCATGACCAAGCCTGGAGCCATAGTGCTGCACGCTGACGACGACGTGGCTGTCCTCGTGGAACCGGTCGAGGCAGGCGCCGAAGTGACGACGCGAGGCGCCCGCGAGGGGGTTGTCCTCAAGGCCGGCGCCGCGTTGCAAGCCGGTCATAAGCTGGCGTTGCACGACCTGGCCGCCGGCTCCACCATACGCAAATACGGCGAGGCGATCGGCCGCCTGACGGCTGCCGTGGCGGCCGGCGACCACGTCCACGTGCACAATCTGCAAAGCCTGCGCGGACGCTGACGCTGGGTCAGCACCCGAACAGGGCCAGACCTTATCGATCGACTATGGCCACGCCGTCCTCGCGGTTGCCTCCCGGCCGGTTCACTGCCACATATCGCAACATCATTCGTTCGATATGAGGTTCTTCATGTCCCCCGACAGCCGTCTGCCGGCACGTGCCCTTGCTCCTCGCCGCCATGACGAGATCCTGAGGCGCCTGAGCGTCCAGGGCTCCGTCAGCGTCGCCGAACTGGCCGGTTTCTTCGACGTCTCGCGCGAGACCATCCGCCGCGACCTGAAGCTGCTTTCTGACCAGGGACGGCTCGGCATCGTGCACGGCGGCGCCGCTCGCTTCGAGCCGAGCGAGCCGGCGATGGGCCTGCGCAGCCGGGAGAATGCGCACGGCAAGGCGGCGATCGGCAGGGCGGCGGCCGGCCTTGTCAGCAGCGGTATGGTGGTCTTCCTCGATTCCGGCACCACCACATTGGCCGTCGCGCATGCCATGAACGACCTGCGCGATCTCACTATCTGCACGACCAGCCTGAAGATTGCACTGCATCTGTGCCATGTCCCCGGCATGCGTGTGCACATACTGGGTGGTGAAGTCGACCCGGGCGAGGAGGCCGCTTCCGGCATCGATGCGCTCGATGCAATGGCGCGCTTTCGCGTCGACATCGCCTTTCTCGGCGGCGGCGCGTTGTCGCCGAATGGCGAGGTGACCGATTTCACCAGGGCCGGTGCCGAGCAGCGCGGCCGCATGATCGCGCTCGCCGGCAAAACCTATTTCGTCCTCGACAGCAGCAAGTTCGGCAAGCTGACGCCGCTCAGGATTCCGAATTTCGACCGCGCCGCCGGCGTTGTCGTCGACGCTCGGCCGCAGCCTGCGCTTGCCGACGCCCTTTTGCAAAAAGGGCCGGAGCTGATCGTCGCATCTTGATGTGATATTTTGTGACTTTTTGACTTGATATTTGGCTTTCCTGTGTTAGCTTGTCGGCCACCCTCAAGATGGCGGAACGCTCATGGCACATGAATTTCCAACGCAGGCACGCGTCGTGATCGTCGGCGGCGGCATCATCGGCTGCTCCGTCGCCTATCACCTGACGAAGCTTGGCTGGGCCGACGTCGTCCTGCTCGAACAGGGGCAGCTCAGCGGCGGCACCACCTGGCATGCCGCGGGCCTGGTCGGGCAATTGCGCAGCCATTCCAACATGACCAGCCTGATCAGATACTCCACTCAACTCTATGGCGAACTGGAGGCCGAGACCGGTCTCGCGACCGGCTGGAAGAATTGCGGCTCGCTGTCGGTGGCGCGCACCGCTGACCGCATGACGGTGCTGAAGCGCACGGCTGCCTCGGCGCGTGCGCAAGGAGTTGAGATCGACGTCATCTCGCCGAGCGAAGCCGGCGATCTGTGGCCGGTCATGGCGACGGACGATCTGGTCGGCGCGGTCTGGCTGCCTGGCGACGGCAAGGCCAATCCGACCGATCTCACGCAATCGCTCGCCAAGGGCGCGCGCAATCGCGGCGCGAGGATATTCGAGCGGGTCAAGGTCACCGGCATCACGGTGAGAAACGGCGTCGCCTGCGGTGTCGAGACCGACCGTGGCGACATCGTCGCCGAGATCGTCGTTAACTGCGCCGGCCAGTGGGCGCGTAAGGTCGGGCTGATGTGCGGTGTTTCGGTGCCGCTGCATTCGGCCGAGCACATGTACATCGTCACGGGCCGGATCGAGGGTGTGCATCCGGACCTGCCCGTCATGCGCGATCCGGACGGCTTCGTCTATTTCAAGGAAGAGGTCGGCGGGCTGGTCATGGGCGGCTTCGAACCGCATGCCAAGCCGTGGGGCATGAACGGCATCCCCGAGAATTTCGAGTTCGCGCTGCTGCCGGACGATTGGGATCAGTTCGAGATTCTGATGGAAAACGCGCTGGTGCGCGTGCCGCAACTGGCGCAAGCCGAGGTCAAGAAGTTCTACAACGGTCCCGAAAGCTTTACGCCCGACAACAATTTTCTCCTCGGCGAGGCGCCGGAGCTGAAGAATTTCTATGTTGGCGCCGGCTTTAACTCGATGGGCATCGCCAGCGCCGGCGGTGCCGGCAAGGCGCTGGCCGAGTGGATCGTCAACGGCGCGCCGACCATGGATTTGTGGCCTGTCGATATCAGGCGCTTCGCCGCCTTCAACAACAATCCGCGCTGGCTGCATGATCGCGTCAAGGAGACGCTCGGTTTGCATTACGCCATGCCGTGGCCGAACCGCGAGCTGGACACCGCCCGACCCTTCCGCCGCTCGCCGCTCTACGACCGGCTGGCCGCCAGGGGCGCCTGCTTCGGTTCCAAGATGGGCTGGGAGCGCGCCAACTGGTTCGCGGCCCCGGGAGAGAGGGCCGGGAACGATTATGCCTTCGGCCGCCAGAACTGGCATGAGGCAGTCAAGCGCGAAATGAAGGCGACGCGCGAGGCTGTTGCCGTATTCGACCAGACCTCTTTCGCCAAGCTTCTCGTGCAGGGCCGCGACGCCTGTGCCCTGCTCAACCGCATCTGCGCCGGCAATGTCGATGTACCGGTCGGTACATCCGTTTACACGGGCGTGCTCAACGCGCGCGGCGGGTACGAAAGCGATCTCACCGTAATGCGACTTGGTGCGCAAAAATTCCTCATCGTCACCGGTTCGGCGCAAGCGGTCCACGACGCCGACTGGATCGCCAGGAACATCCCACCGGACGCACATGCCATCGTGACCGACGTCACCTCGTCCTACGCGGTGCTGGCGCTGATGGGGCCGCGCTCGCGCGATCTCCTGGGCAAATTGTCGTCGGCCGATCTTTCCAACGCCGGCTTCCCCTTCGCCACCATCCGCGAGATCGATATCGGCTACGCTACCGCCTACGCCAACCGCATGACCTATGTCGGCGAGCTCGGCTGGGAGCTGATCGTGCCGACGGAATTCGCCGTCGGCGTCTACGAGGCGCTGCACGAGGCTGGCGGCGAATTCGGCCTCCTGGACGCCGGCTACTACGCGCTTGATGCCTTGCGCATCGAAAAGGGTTTTCGCGCCTGGGGCCGTGAGTTGACGCCTGACATTACCCCCTGGCAGGCGGGGCTTGGCTTCGCCGTCGCCATGGACAAACCGGGTGGCTTCATCGGCCGTGACGCGCTGGTCGAGGCCGAGCCGTCAACGGCGCCGGCAAAACGCATCGTACTGTTCACGCTCGACCATGCCGAGCCGATACTGTGGGGCGGCGAGCTGATCCTGCGCGACGGCAAGCCCGTCGGCGAGGTCCGCTCGGCCGCCTACGGTCACACGCTTGGCCGCTCGGTGGCGCTCGGGCTGATCGAGAACGAGGCGGGCGTCGACGCTGCGTTTCTGGCTAGCGGCCGTTTCGAGATCGATCTTGCTGGCGTTCGCCACGCGGCCACGGCACATTTGCGCACCCCTTACGATCCGAAGTCGGAACGGGTGAAAGCGGATGTGGAGGAGATCAGGGCCGCCGCCTAATCCGCCGACATCGAACGCGCCATGTCGAGGAAGGCGCGCACCAGCTTGCCGCCGCTGCGTTCGCGCAGGCAGATCAGCGCTTCGTCCATCAAGGTCTCAGGCGCGTCGAGCGCGATCGCAGCCAGCCGCGAATCCTGGCCGAATTCGGCCGCCGAGACAAAGCCGATGCCGGCACCCGAGGCGACGATCTCGCGGACGGCTTCACGGCCTTCCGCCTCGATCACCGGCCTGAGTTCGACCTTCGATGCCGCGGCCAGATCCTCGAGCTTCTGGCGCGTCTTGGAGCCGCGCTCCCGCATGACCAGCGATTCCTGCGCGAGTTGCTTGAGGCTCAATGATTTCTTGCCCGACAGCGGATGATCGACCGACGCAAAAGCGATGATCGGCGTCGAATTGAGTTTCAGCACCTCGAAGTCCCGTCCGGTCGGCACCTCGCCCAGCACGCCGATGTCGGCATCATAGCTGTAGAGGCTGCTGATTACCGTCTCGGTGTTGCCGGCGCGTAGCGAAACCTGGACGCCGGGATAGCGCGCGCGAAAACTGCCGAGGATGTGAAGCAGATGATGCGCGGCGTCGGCGACGATGCGCAGCGTGCCGGAGCGCAGGGCGCGCGATTCCGTCAGAAGCTCGAGCGCCTGCTGCTCGGTGTCGAACATGCGGTGGGTAATTTCGAGCAGCTTCTGGCCCGAATGGGTCAGCGTGACCTGCTTCTTGTTCCGGTTGAACAGCAGCACGTCATATTCTTCCTCGAGCTTGCGCACCTGGTCCGAAATTGCCGGCTGCGTCAGGAACAGCGCTTCCGCGGCACGTGAAAACCCGCCTGATATCGCCACCTGGTGAAAGGCTCGCAATTGAACGTAGCGCATGTTCTCAGCTTTCTAGATCCGAGTTCCGGCCGCCACCCTATCATAAGCCTCGCAGGCAAAAAGGCATGAAGGAACGATTCTTCTTATATCTGGGGATGATCGCCCACGGTCACGCACACGTCATGGATACCACGCAGGCTGCGCTCGGCTGGAGGCGCGATTATCCCGCCGGGCAATAATTCGACTGCAAGCCAGATCATCGGGTGAGCTTATACATCAATACAAAATAACGATTTTACAAATACGTCGTTCCAGCCAAGAATGTCTCCACATAAAAAGCAGCGGAGGACACTATGCTCGCCGAGACGAAATTTGCCGCGGAGCCATTGGCCGGTCCGGCGCTGGGCGAGCCGTACCTGCTGACGCCGGGGCCGCTCACCACCTCCTATCCGGTCAAGCAGGCGATGCTGCGCGACTGGGGATCCTGGGACGGCGATTTCCGCGCCATGACGTCAGACATGCGCCGCCGCCTGCTGGCGCTGACCGGCGATGCGAAAGGCGAATTCGACTGTGTGCCGATGCAAGGCAGCGGCTCCTTCTGCGTCGAGGCGATGCTGGGTTCGTTCGTGCCGAAGGACGGCAAGGTTCTGGTCCTGGCCAATGGCGCCTACGGCCTGCGCGCGGCCCAGACCATGCAGTATCTCGGCCGCGCCTATACGCTGATCGACAAGGGCGACTACCTGCCGCCGCGCGGCGACGAGGTGGCCGCCGCCCTCGAGGCCGATCCTGCCATCACGCATGTGATCGCCATCCATTGCGAGACCAGTTCCGGCATCCTCAACCCCGTCGCCGAGATTGCCGAAGCCGTCCATGCCAAGGGCCGCAAGCTGCTGGTCGATTCCATGAGCGCCTTCGGCGCCATCGCGCTCGACGTGAACGAGATCCGCTACGAGGCGATGGTCTCGTCCGCCAACAAGTGCATCGAGGGCGTGCCGGGCTTCGGCTTCATCATCGCCCGCAAGAGCGAATTGGAAGCCGCCAAGGGCCGCAGCCATTCGCTGTCGCTCGACGTCCATGCGCAGTGGGCGCATATGAACAAGACCGGGCAGTGGCGCTACACTCCGCCGACCCATGTCGTCGCCGCCTTCCTCGAAGCGCTTCGCCAGCACGAGGCCGAGGGCGGTGTTGCCGGCCGCGGCGCCCGCTACACCAGGAACCGCGACGTGATGGTGGCCGGCATGCGCGAGCTCGGCTTCGAGACATTGCTCAGGGATCGCTGGCTGTCGCCGATCATCGTCACCTTCTTCAACCCGGCCCACGCCAACTTCGCCTTCGACCGCTTCTACGAGCTGATGAAGGACAAGGGCTTCATCATCTATCCGGGCAAGCTGACCGTCGTCGATAGCTTCCGTATCGGCTGCATCGGCCAGATGGACGAACATGTCATGCGTCGCGTCGTAGAGGCGGCGGCGCAGTCGCTGAAGGAGATGGACGTCGACACCGCCGCTCCTCCCGCGGCGGCAATCGCCGAGCGCGCCAAACTCGCCGCCTGAAGCGGCAGAATTTTTGAGGACTTCGATGAACCAGATGTCTCCCATCAACGTCGCGGTCAACGGCCGCACCTACGCCTGGCCACGTGTCCCGGCCATCGCCATCTGCCTCGACGGCTGCGAGCCGGCCTATCTTGAAGAAGCCATCAAGGCCGGGCTGATGCCGGCGCTGGTCAGGATCAAGCAGAAAGGCACGGTGCGTTTTGCGCATTCTGTCATTCCGAGCTTCACCAACCCCAACAATCTGTCGATAGCCACAGGCCGCCCGCCGTCGGTGCACGGCATTTGCGGCAACTACCTCTACGAGCGCGAAACCGGCAAGGAAGTGATGATGAACGACCCGCGCTTCCTGCGCGCGCCGACCATCTTCCAGGCCTTCTACGATGCCGGCGCCAAGGTCGCGGTGGTCACCGCCAAGGACAAATTGCGTGCGCTGCTCGGCAAGGGCCTCGCCTTCGACGACGGCCGCGCGCTGTGCTTCTCGGCCGAAAAATCCGACACCACCACCAAGGCCGAGCACGGCATCGACAATGCCTCGAAGCACTTTGGGCTGCCGGTGCCGGAAGTCTATTCGGCCGAACTGTCGGAATTCGTCTTCGCCGCCGGCGTCCAACTGCTGAAGGAATTCCGCCCCGACATCATGTATCTGACCACCACCGACTATGTGCAGCACAAATACGCACCCGGCGTGCCGCAGGCCAACGCCTTCTACGAGATGTTCGACAAGTACTTGACCGAGCTTGATGCGCTGGGCGCGGCAATCGTGGTGACCGCCGACCACGGCATGAAGCCCAAGCACAAGCAGGATGGTTCGCCTGACGTCGTCTATGTCCAGGACCTGCTCGACGAATGGCTGGGCAAGGATGCCGCGCGCGTCATCCTGCCGATCACAGATCCCTATGTCGTGCATCACGGCGCGCTAGGCTCGTTCGCCACCGCCTACCTTCCTGACGGCGCCGATCAGGCCGACATCATGGCGCGGCTGGCGAAGATCGACGGCATCATGTTGGTTGTTGACAGCCCGACCGCCTGCGAGCGTTTCGAACTGCCGGCCGACCGCATCGGCGACATCGTGCTGATCTCGACGCAGAACAAGACCATCGGCACCTCGGAACACCGTCACGACCTGGCAGCCCTCAACGAGCCGCTGCGCTCGCATGGCGGGCTGACCGAGCAGGAGGTTCCGTTCATCGTCAACCGCGTGCTGGCCGATTTGCCTGATGAGCCCGTGCTGAGGAACTTCGACGCGTTCTACTACGCGACGATGGCGGCCGCGCTCGCGTGACGGATGGGTCGGGTGCCGGTGTCGCCTCCAAGATGGCGCTGGTCGACCCCACTCCGCCTCGCTCCGCTCGGCACCTCTCCCCGATCGACGGGGGAGAGGAAAGGCGCCAAGCCTGGGGCGCTGACCTCACCTGATTTCCTCTCCCCCGTCGATCGGGGGAGAGGTGGCCCGAAGGGCCGGAGTGGGGGTCGACCCTCGCCGCGACGTACCCAAGAATCTGCTGGAGCAGAGCACATGACCCAACTCGACCCTGCCATCAAAGTTCGCCACGAGCCGATGCGCATCGCCGGCAAGAAGGTTGATGCCGACGACGTTGTCGAGGTGCGCTATCCCTGGAACGACACCGTTATCGGCACCGTGCCCGCCGGCCGCGCCGAGCATGCCCGCCAGGCCTTCGAGATCGCCGCCGGCTACAGGTCGAAGCTGACGCGCTACGAGCGCCAGCAGATCCTGTTCCGCACGGCGGAAAAACTGGCGTCGCGCCGGGAAGAAATATCTGATCTCATTACGCTCGAGCTCGGCATCTCCAAGACGGATTCGCTCTATGAGGTCGGCCGCGCCTATGACGTGTTCACATTGTCGGCGCAGATGTGCATCCAGGATGACGGCCAGATCTTCTCCTGCGATCTCACCCCGCACGGCAAGGCGCGCAAGATCTTCACCACGCGCGAGCCGCTGAAGGCGATCTCGGCGATCACCCCGTTCAACCATCCGCTCAACATGGTCTCGCACAAGGTGGCGCCGGCGATCGCCACCAACAATTGCGTGGTGGTCAAACCGACCGAACTGACGCCGATGACGGCGCTGCTTTTGGCCGACATCCTCTACGAAGCCGGCCTGCCGCCGGAAATGCTCTCGGTGGTGACCGGCTGGCCGGCCGACATCGGCAACGAGATGATCACCAACGACAACATCGACCTGATCACCTTTACCGGCGGCGTGCCGGTCGGCAAGACGATCGCCCGCACCGCCGGCTACAAGCGCCAGGTGCTGGAGCTCGGCGGCAACGATCCGCTGATCGTCCTCAACGATCTCTCGGACGACGATCTGGCCAGGGCCGCGGATCTCGCCGTCGCCGGCGCCACGAAGAACTCCGGCCAGCGCTGCACGGCGGTCAAGCGCATCCTTGTCCAGGAAAGCGTCGCCGACCGTTTCGTGCCGCTGGTGCTGGAGCGGGCCAGGAAGATCCGCTTCGGCGACCCCATGGACCGCACGACAGATCTTGGCACCGTCGTGCACGAGAAGGCGGCGGCACTCTTCGAAGCCCGGGTCCACATGGCCGCCGGGCAGGGCGCCGAAATCCTCTACAATCCGGGCCGGCAAGGCGCGCTGCTGCCGCCGATCGTCGTCGATCGCGTGCCGCACACATCCGAACTGGTGATGGAAGAGACGTTTGGGCCGATCATCCCGATCGTGCGCGCACCGGACGATGACGAGGCGCTGATCAGGCTGTCCAACTCGACCGCCTTCGGCCTGTCCTCGGGCGTCTGCACCAACTCGTTCCCCCGCATGCAGAAATACATTGCCGGCCTTCAGGTCGGCACCGTCAACATCTGGGAAGTGCCGGGCTACCGCATCGAGATGTCGCCCTTCGGCGGCATCAAGGACAGTGGCAATGGCTACAAGGAAGGCGTCATCGAGGCGATGAAGAGCTACACCAATGTGAAGACGTTTTCGCTGCCCTGGTCCTGACCGGACCACTCGGCTGACAGAACAACAGAGAGGGAGCGTTCCACGCTCCCTCATTCGCGTTTCGGAGAGGGTTATGGTCGCGATCAAAGAACTTGTGCATACCGAGGGTGATTCCAACACCACGGCGGCCCGCAGCCGCTGGGATTCCGGCCAGGACGATCCGCGCATCCGCGGACTGCTTGACCGCGACGCTTCGGCCTTCATGCACCAGAGCCTGTCCAGCCCTTGTCTTTCGACGATCGCCAAGGCCGAAGGCATCTGGATCGAGGACACCGCCGGCCGCCGTTTCATGGATTTCCACGGCAACAGCGTGCACCATCTCGGCTATGGCCATCCGAAGCTGGTCGCCGCGATCAAGAAACAGCTCGACGACCTCTGTTTTGCGCCGCGCCGTTTCACCTGCGAACCTGCTGTCGAACTGGCCGAGAAACTGGCGGAACTGGCGCCCGGCGATCTCGGCAAGGTGCTGTTCACGACAGGCGGTTCCGACGCCATCGAGGTGGCGCTGAAGATCGCGCGCGCCGCGACCGGCCGCTTCAAGACGGTTTCGTTCTGGGATGCCTTTCATGGCGCCGGCTTCGGTGCCGCAAGCGTCGGCGGCGAAGCGACCTTCCGTTCCCATATCGCCGGCCCGATGATGACCGGCACCGAACATGTCGCGCCCTGGGACGGCTACCGCTGTCCTTACGGCCACGGCACCCTGGAAGCCTCCGGGCTCGCCTGCGCCAACATGATCGCCTATGTGCTCGGTCGCGAACAGGATGTGGCCGCGGTCGTCGCCGAGCCGATGCGGGCGACGCCCAACCCGCCGCCGCCCGGTTTCTGGAATCGGGTGCGCGAGGCCTGCGACCGGCACGGCACGCTGCTGATCTTCGACGAGATCCCGACCGGCCTTGGCAAGACCGGAAAATTCTTCGCCCATGAGCATGACGGCGTGACGCCGGACATCGTCGTTCTCGGCAAGTCGCTCGGCGGCGGCATCCTGCCGATCGCCGCTGTCATCGCCCGCCGCGATCTCGACGTCACCGGCGGTTTTGCCATCGGTCACTACACCCACGAGAAGAACCCGGTGACGACGCGCGCGGCGCTGACGACGATCGATATCATCCTGGAGGAAGGACTGGTCGAGCGTGCGGCCGAGCTTGGCTGGCATATGCTGGGACGCATGCAGGATCTGATGGGGCGCTCGCCCCATGTCGGCGATGTCAGGGGCAGGGGGCTGATGGTCGGCGTCGAACTTGTCGAGGACCGTACCTCGCGCCAGCCCGCGCGCGATCTTGCCGAACGCGTCTTCTATGCCTGCCTCGAACGGGGGCTGAGCTTCAAGGTCAGCCACGGCAACGTGCTGACGCTGTCACCGCCGCTGGTGATTTCGAAAGCCGATCTCGACCGTGCGCTCGACATCGTCGAACGCGCCGTGCTGACGGCCTGACCGTGAAGGCCGCCCGCACCGACCGCGAGTTCGAATGTCCAGGCATCGATGCCGGCTGCGGGCAAGGGGTGTCGAGCTGGTGACGCTGCCGGACGGCATTTCCGAGGCGGAGCTCAAAGCCGCGGTCGCCGACGCCGATCTGCTCTTGATGTGCTACACGCCAGTCACTGCGGAGGTGATCGACGCGGCGCCCAGGTTGAAGGGCATCGTCAAATATGGCGTCGGTATCGACGCCATCGATATCCCCGCTGCCATGCGGCGCGGTATCCCCGTCGTCAACGTGCCCGAATATGCCGAGGAAACCGTCGCCGAAGGTGCTTTCGCCATGATGGTCGCCCTGGCCAAGCGGCTGCCCGCCATCACCGCGGCGGTATCGCGCGATGGCTGGATCTGGCCCGAGCCGCGCTGGCTGGGCCGCGACATTTCAGGCGCCACGCTCGGGATCGTCGGTTGTGGCAAAATCGGCCGCAGCATGGCGCGCATGGCCGGCCAGGGATTTCATGCGCGGCTTCTTGGCTTCGATCCCGGTGTCGACGCCGAAACGATGCGCGCCGCCGGCATCGAAAAAGCCGACGACCTCCAGGCAATGCTTCGCGCCTGCGACTTCGTCTCAATCCATTGCGTGCTGAACGACAGCACGCGCGGCCTGATCGGCAAGGCTGAACTCGCCTGCCTCAAGCCTTCCGCCATCATCGTCAACGTCTCGCGCGGCGCGCTCATCGACGAGGCGGCCCTTGTCGAGGCGATCGTTTCCGAGCGCATCGGCGGCGCCGGGCTCGACGTCTATTCGGTCGAGCCGCTGGCCAAGTCGGGCCATCCGTTGGGCGCGCTTTTCGGCCGCGACGACGTCATCCTGTTCCCGCACCTCACCTTCTTTACGCATCAGGCGATGCGCCGGCTCGAGGACGACACGCTCGCTCGCTGCTTTGAGATTCTCGACGGCCGGCCGGTGACCGTGCGCTCGTCCGACCCGCGGTTGCGGGCGCAGACTTCTGGCGTTTCATTCGTCTGATCACCACCTGCTCGAACGCTTCGACGGCCTGCCCTGAGCAGGCCGAAACATGTTCACGACATGACTGCGACGGTTTCACGACAACTATCAGATGAAGTTTGCCTGTCATAAAATAAATAGATTTTACTTATCGATCTCCAATCCCCAGAGTTGCACTTAACGACGACGCTGCCGGCACCCATCGAAGCAGAAGCAGCCGGCGCGGTCGCCACAGTGCATCGCAGAATGTGCCATCAATCAAAAAAGGGGAACTGGACATGAAATCACGCAACGCAACCATGGTCGCGGCTTTCGCCGCGTTGCTGGCGTCGGCTGCCCTCGTCGGACCGGCGATGGCAGATGGCGTCGTCACCATCTACTCCGCCGATGGCCTGCATGACGGCAACGGCAGCTGGTTCGAAACCGAGTTCGCCGCCTTCACCAAGGCCACCGGCATCAAGGTGCAGTATATCGAGGCTGGTTCGGGCGGTGTCGTCGAGCGTGTCGCCAAGGAGAAGTCGAACCCGCAAGCGGACGTGCTGGTGACATTGCCGCCCTTCGTGCAGCGCGCCGCCGCCGGCGGCCTGCTGCAGGATTACAAGCCCGAAGGGGCGAACCAGATCGACGGCGGCACCGACAAATACCGGCCGCTGGTCAACAACTACATGAACTTCATCTACAACAGCGCCGTGCTTTCGGAAGCGCCGAAGAGCTACGACGATCTGCTGGACCCGAAATTCAAGGGCAAGATCCAATACTCGACGCCCGGCCAGGCCGGCGACGGCACCGCTGTCATGCTGCAGATCATCCATGCCTTCGGCGGCGAGGATGCAGGTTTCGAGTTCATGAGGAAATTGCAGGACAACAATGTCGGCCCCTCCGCTTCGACCGGCAAGCTGACGGCGCTGGTCAACAAGGGCGAGCTGCATGTCGCCAACGGCGATTTGCAGATGAACATGTCGCAAATGGCCGACAATCCCAACATCAAGGTGTTCTGGCCGGCGGGGCCTGACGGCGTGCGCTCCACCTTTGCGCTGCCCTATGAGATCGGCCTGGTAACCGGCGCGCCCAATGCCGACAACGGCAAGAAGCTGATCGACTTCCTGCTCTCAAAGGAAGCTCAGTCGAAGGTCAGCTCCGTGGCTCTTGGTCTGCCGGCCCGCAAGGATGTGACGCCGAACGACGCCAATTTCGCGAAGGCGCAAGAGGCGATGAAGGGCCTGACCATCTGGTCGCCGAACTGGGATGACGCTCTGGCCAAGCTGCCTGACTACGTCAAGCGGTGGAACGAAGCGACCGGAAGTTGATCCCTGCCAATCCGGAGGACCATGCCATGTCGGCCGCCGCTTTTACTGGGACCAGTGTCATGGACATCGACGCCGCGAAGGTTCGCGGCGCCGGCTCCAACGTCCATTTCGACAAGGTTGTTGTCGCCTATGGCGCTCACGTCGTCTTGCATCCGCTGACCCTGGATATTGCTCCCGGCGAGATCCTGGCGATGATCGGCCCATCCGGCTCCGGCAAGACCACCGCCTTGCGGGCGGTGGCCGGCTTCGTGCGGCCGAGAAGCGGACGAATCCGCATTGGCGCGACGGATGTGACCGATCTGCCGCCTTATGAGCGCGGGCTCGGCATGGTGGTTCAAAACTACGCGCTGTTTCCGCATATGCGGGTCGAGGACAACGTCGCCTTCGGCCTCAGGGCTCAGGGAGCCGACAAGGCGCTGATCGCCGAGCGGGTCAAGGATGCGCTCGGTACCGTCGGCATGGCTGCCTATGCAGGACGCTATCCGCGCGAGCTTTCCGGCGGCCAGCAGCAGCGTGTCGCGATTGCGCGCGCTCTTGCCGTGCGGCCCCGCGTGCTGCTGCTTGACGAGCCGCTTTCGGCGCTGGACGCACAGATCCGCCGCAATATGGTCGAGGAGATCGCCAGGCTGCACCGCAGCCTGCCGGGCCTGACGATCCTCTATGTCACTCACGACCAGACAGAGGCGCTCACCCTCGCCGACAAGATCGCCATCATGCGCGACGGCTCGGTCTGTTCGCATGGACCGACGACCGAGCTCTACCGCCGCCCGCCCAACCGCTTCACCGCCGAGTTCCTCGGCCGCGCCAATCTACTGCCGGTCACCATTGCCGAGGCTGCCGGCTCCAAGGGTTTTGCCGCGGCAAGGCATGGCGACGCGGTGCTGATGGGCACCGGCCGTGACGAGAAGGCCGGCGACAAGAGCCTGCTTTGTATCAGGCCCCAGCACCTCAGCCTGACGGCCGATGGCGACCATACCAATCGCATTGTCGGCACGCTCCTGGAGGTGCACTGGCAAGGCGAACTCACCCATCTCGTGCTCGATGTCGACGGCACGACGGTGCGCGTCTCGGCGACGAGACTGCCGATGGCCCTGCCGGAACCCGGCGCCAAGGTGCCGCTGTTCTTCGCGCCCACCGACACCTCGCTCGTTCCGGAAGACGCCGGTGTCTGAGGCTGTCGCTATCGCCTCGCCAGCGGTCAGGAGAGAGCCTGGCAGATTCTGGATCGTGCCGCCGGCCGCACTCCTGGCCCTGCTGTTCTTCTATCCGCTGGCGCTCATCGCCCGGCAGGCCTTCCTGGACGACAGCGGCGTTGCCAATGTCGCCGAAGTGATCCGCGTCCTGCATTCGCGCTTCTTCCTCAACGCGCTGATCAACACGGTGACGATTTCGGTGACCGCGACTGCCGGGTGCCTGATCGTCGGTCTCGTGCTGGCACTGATCCTGGCCTTCGTTCCGTTCCCCGGCAGCGGCTTCATTGCCAGGCTGATCGACACCTTCATCGCATTGCCGACCTTCCTGGTGACGCTCGCCTTCACCTTTCTCTACGGCTCCGCAGGCATGCTCAACGCAGGGCTGATGGAGACCTTTTCACTGCCGTCGCCGCCCGTCGATTTTCTCTATTCGAGCTGGGGCGTGGTGCTGGCCGAGGTCACTGTCTACACGCCGTTCATCCTGCGGCCGCTGCTTGCCGCCTTCTCGCTGGTGGACCGCGGCCAGATCGAAGCGGCAAGCGTGCTCGGCGCGCGGTCGTTCCGCATCGTGCGCCAAATCATCCTGCCGGCCGCCATTCCGGCACTCATTGCCGGCGGGAGCCTCTGCCTGCTGCTCACCGTCAACGAGTTCGGCATCGTGCTGTTCATCGGCGCCAAGGGGGTCATCACGCTGCCGCTGCTGATCTATGGCAAGGCGATCCAGGAATCGGCCTATCAGGTCGCCTGCATCATCGCCCTGATCAACATCGCGCTGTCGCTCGGCCTGTTCGGGCTCTATCGTTTCGCAGCCGGCCGGCTGGGGGTCTAGCCATGCTGGTCTGGTCCCGCTCCGGTCGCCTCGTTCTGTGGCTCCTCTTCGCGCTGATCTTCGGTGTGCTGTTCCTGGCGCCGCTTGCGGTCATTCTCCTGTCCAGCCTTGCCGGCCAGTGGAACGGGGTGCTGCCGAGCAGCCTGACGACGGAACACTACAGCGACGTCTTGCACGGCGCGGCCGGCGATGCGGTCAAGGCGAGCCTTCTCACCGGTTTTGCAGCCAGCGCGCTGGCGCTGGTCAGCGGCACCTGGGCGGCGCTGTCGCTGCGGGTCCAGGGGCATGCGCTGCGGCGCCTGCTCGGCCTGTTGTTCTTCATCCCCAGCGCCGTGCCTTCGGTCTCCGTCGGCCTTGGCCTGCTGGTCGCCTTCAGCCATCCGCCGCTGCTGCTCAACGGTACGATCGCGATCGTCATGATCGCGCACTTCGTGCTGATATCGGCCTTCACCTTCGGCAATGTGTCGGCCGGACTGGCGCGGCTCTCGCCCGACTTCGAGCAGGTGGCATCGAGCCTCGGCGCGCGGCCGGCCTACCGCCTCTGGCACGTCACCTTGCCTCTGCTCGCACCCTATCTGGTCGCAGCGTTCGGGCTCAGCTTCGCACTGTCGATGGGTGAACTCGGCGCCACCGTGATGGTCTATCCGCCGGGTTGGGTGACGCTGCCGGTGTCGATCTTCAGCCTCACCGACCGAGGCGACATCTTTGCGGGAGCAGCGCTCACCATGATCCTGGTGGTGGCGACCCTGGCGCTGCTGCTCGGTTTGGAGCGCATCACCGCCCGCGCCACGGGATCGTAGCGCTGCCTCAGCCGGGTTTGCGTTCGACGATGTAGATGTGATCCGCGGCCAACACAACTTCGTCGCGCTGGTTGATCACCTCGCAGCGTTCGATGACCCGGCCCGCGGCCGGCCGCTTCGGATCGTCCTGCTTGGCTGCGATGGTGGTGCGCGTGCGGATCGTGTCGCCGATGAACACCGGCTTGATGAAACGCAGCCGATCATAGCCATAGGAGAAGGCAACGGGATTGACGACGCTTGCCGTCAGTCCGATGCCGACCGAGAACACCAGCGTGCCGTGCGCGATGCGCTGGCCGAACGGCGTCGTCTTCATGAACTCGGCGTCCATGTGGTGCGGGAAGAAATCGCCTGTGTGGCCGGCATGGACGACGAAATCGGTCTCGGTAATGGTGCGGCCGCTGGTCAGCCGCGAGGAGCCGATCTCGTAGTCTTCGAAATAAATTATCTGTTCCATGTCCTGCCTTACGGCTTTTCGGCCAGCGGCGTCGCCGGCGCCGCGCTCGATTTATAGGCGGCTTCCACCAGCGCCATCGTGCTCCAGGCGTCCTCGACCGAGCTGACCAACTCGTCGTCTTCTCCGCAAGCAAAGCGCTGGACATTGGCCATGCGCCCGACAAAGGCATCGGGGAACCATTCGCCGGCGAGTGGCACGGCAATCCAATCCGTCCCGCCTTTCGGGTATATTTCCAGGACATCCGGTTCGCCGCGGGGATAGTCGAGGTTGAGGCCGAGTTTGAGATAGGCCGCGCCCTCGGTGCCGCAGATGCGGAATTCGCAGGCCTGGTGCCGGCGCCCGAACTTGTGGTCATGGTTGATCGACAGAGCGCAGCGCACGGTGTCGCCATAGTCGAGGATGGCGCTGGTGCGCGTCTGTGCCACCGTATGGTTGGGATGGCCGAGCGTCTTGGCGTGCACCCCTCTTGGGTCGCCAAGCAATTGCCTGACAAGGTCCAGATAGTGGATCGAATGCATGGCGATCTCGACACGCGGCGCCTTGAGCAGGAATTCCCACAGTTCCCAAGGTGTGGCCAGCGCCAGCCAGGCATCGAAGTCGACGACCTCGCCGAGCCATCCCTTGGCGATGGCGTCCTTGAGCGCCAGCATCATCGGCGCGAAACGCAATTGGAAATTCACCGCAGCCTTGAGCTTCCTGGCGCGGCAGATTTCGAGGATTTCGGTTGCCTCGCCGAGATAGTTGCCCATCGGCTTCTGGATCAGTGCGACCGCCCCCTCGGGAAGCGCCTTCAGGATCTCGGCATGCCGACCGGGCGGTGTCGCGAGATCAAAGATCGCATCGTTGATTCCGGCGGCTTCTTCCACGGAGCGGAATGCGGTGACACCCCATTTCTCGGCCAACGTCCGCGCCTTGGCCTGGTCCGGATCATAGAGGCCGGCAACCGGAAACTCGGCCTTCCGGTAGGCGGGAAAATGGGCATCGCCGACAATCGAACCTGCGCCGAAGGTGACGATCGGCCGGGGCTTTGTAGGCTTGGGCCAGGACTGGATGAGTGAGGCAGGGTCGAAACCGCCTTCAGTCATGATGGAAGACCTCGTCCATCGAAGCCCACCATTCGCCCTCCTTGCGGGTCGCCAGCGGCTCCTGGCAAGGCATGCAGAGGGCCCACCATTCCTGTGTTTTCGGGTCTGCCGCCATCTTGGCCATGTCGGCGGCATAGTCGGTGCCGTGGTATTCGAAATAGGCAAACAGCAGGTTCTCCGGCCGCTTCAGGTAGATCGAATAGTTCTCGATGTTGCAAGCCGAGATCATGGTCAGCACGTCGGGCCAGACGGCGGCATGGAGGCGCACATACTCCTCGACCTTTTCCGGCTTCAATCCCAGAACCATTCCCATCCGCTGCATGTTCGTTCCCCTATTTCGTGATCGCCGTGGTGAATTCGGCGATGCTCATGGCCTTGACCGCGTCCCAGTCCCAATCGATGCCGATGCCGGGCTCGTCGGGTGCCAGCGCGTGCCCATCCTCGATGCGCATGCGCTTGCCGGTCAACTGGTCAAGCTGCGGAATGTACTCGACATACCGGCCGTTCTGAACAGCGCAGGCGAGGCTGACATGCAATTCCATCAGGAAATGCGGACAGACCGGGATGTCGAAGGCCTCCGCCGCATGCGCCACCTTTAGCCAGGGTGTGATGCCGCCAATGCGGCCGACATCGACCTGCACGATCGAACAGGCGCCTTTCTGCATGTATTCGCGGAAATGCCTGATGGAATAGAGCGACTCGCCGATGGCAATCGGCGTCTGCGTCGAATTCGACAGCCTGACATGGCCATCGATGTCGTCGGCCGGCAGCGGCTCCTCGATCCAGGCGAGATCGAGTTCACGCAGCCTCGCTGCGCGGCGGATCGCTTCGTCGACGGAGAATCCCTGATTGGCGTCGGTCATGATCTCGTAGCCGTCGCCCACCGCCTTGCGCACCGCCGCCAGCCGCGCCAGATCTTCCGATCCGTGCGGTTTGCCGATCTTCACCTTCGAGCCGCGAAATCCCTTGGCCTTCGCGGCCAGCGCGTCATCGACCAGCGCCTGCGTCTCGATGTGCAGCCAGCCGCCCTCCGTCGTGTAGAGCGGGCAGCGGTCCTTGGCGCCGCCCGCCAGCTTCCACAGAGGCAGCCCCTGCTTCTTCGCCCGCAGGTCCCAAAGCGCGGTGTCGATCGCCGCGATCGCGATGGCCGTGATCGCGCCGATCGTGGTGGCGTGTGTGGCGAATTCGAGATCGTGCCAGATCGCCTCGATCATGTCGGGGTCGCGGCCGATCAGGCGCGGCGCCAGATGGTCGGACAAGAGCCGCATCACGGACGAGCCGCCGGTGCCGATCGTGTAGCTGTAGCCGGTGCCGACGGCGCCGTCGGAATCGGTGATCGTGACGAGAGGCGTTTCCTGGCTGACGAAACTCTGGATCGCGTCCGTGCGCTTGACCTTCGGCACAAGGTCCACCATCCGCAGTTCTATCTTTTCGATCGTGGCCATGTCGTCAGCTCCGCAATGACTTTCCCGTGTCGGCGGCAAACAGGTGCGCCTGCGACAGGTCGAGGCTCATGGCCACCCGCTCGCCCGATCTCAAAGCTCTTGGGTTCAGCATGCGCGAAACCCAGTCTGCGCCATTGAACTCGACGAACACCAGCGTCTCGTTGCCGAGTGGTTCGGTGACCGTGATCGGCAATTCGATCTGGTGGACGTCTGCGGCACCACCGGAACTGATACCATGGCCGGTCGGGTAGATGTCGTCGGGCCGCAACCCGAACACCACCTTGTTACCCCTGGCGACATTGGCTTTGAATTGGCTAGGCAATGGCAGCTTTTCGCCGCTGGCGAAAACCAGCTGGCCGTCATCGATCGTCGCCTCGTGCAGGTTCATCGGCGGCGAGCCGATGAAGCCCGCGACGAACCGCGTCGCCGGCCGTCGGAACACCTCGTCTGGGGTGCCGACCTGTTCGATATGGCCGTCGCGCATGATGACGATGCGGTCGGCAAGCGTCATCGCCTCGACCTGGTCATGGGTGACATAGATCACCGTCGACCGCACCTTGGCGTGCAGCTTCTTGATTTCGGTCCGCATCTGCGTGCGCAGTTTGGCGTCGAGATTTGAAAGCGGCTCGTCGAACAGGAACACGTCGGGATCGCGTACGATGGCGCGGCCCATGGCGACGCGCTGGCGCTGGCCGCCGGAAAGTTGCGACGGGCGACGGTCGAGCAGCGTGTCGAGGCCGAGGATGGCCGAGGCTTCGGCGACGCGGCGCTCCATATCCTCCTTGGCGGCCCCGGCAATCTTCAGGGAGAAGCCGAGGTTCTCGCGCACCGTCATGTGGGGATAAAGCGCGTAGGACTGGAACACCATCGAGATGTTGCGCGAACGCGGCGGCAAATCGTTGACGACGCGGCCGCCGATCTCGATCGAGCCGGCGCTGATCTCTTCCAGCCCTGCGATCATCCTGAGCGTCGTCGACTTGCCGCAGCCGGAGGGGCCGACCAGCGCGATGAATTCGCGGTCCGCGATGTCGAGGTCGATGCCGTGCACGATCCCGACATTGCCGTAGCGCTTGGTCAGCTTTTGGAGGGAAACCGTTGCCATGGGATCAGCCTTTCACCGCGCCGGAGGTCAAGCCGCCGACAAGGTGTTTCTGGACGATGTAGGTGAGGGTGAGCGCCGGGATGATCATCACCACGGCGAGCGCGCACATGCCGCGCCAGTCGATGGTGAATTCGGCCGTGTAGTCGAGCAGGCCGACCGGCAGCGTCTTGGCGCTGACCGAGCGGGTCAGCTGCGAGGCCAGCGCGAACTCGTTCCAGCAGGTCAGGAAAGCAAAGATCGCGGCGGAGGCGATGCCGGGCCCGGCAAGCGGGAACTCGACCTGCCAGAAGGCCTGCCAGCGGGTGCAGCCGTCGATCTGGGCGGCTTCCGCGAGGTCCTTCGGCACCTGGCGGAAGAAGCCGTCGATCAGCCAGATGGTGAACGGCACGTTGAGCGCGACATAGGCCAGGATCAGTCCGAAATGCGTGTCGATGATGCCGAGCCTGACATAAAGGAAGAACAGCGGCAGCGAGAGCGCGATACCCGGCACCGTGCGCGTCAGCATCAGGCCGAGGAAGACGCCCGACTTGCCGCGGAAGCGGTAGCGCGCGAAGGCATAGCCGCCGGCCATGCCGATGGCCACTGCGATCACCGTCGAGGTCACCGAGATGATCAGCGAGTTGCGGAAGTATTCTATGACCGGGATGCCGCCCTTGCCGATCCCTGAGAACATCGCGACATAGGCGTCGAACGAGATCTGCTGCGGGATCCACACCGGCGGCTTGGCCATGATCTCCACCGTCGGCCGCAGCGACGAAAGCACGATCCACAGGCCGGGCAGGCAGATGGTCAGCATCGCCAGGAACAGGCCGATGCGATAGGCGATGCCCAGCAGCCGGCGCTTGAGGCGGGCGGAAGAATTCTCGTCCATCACCACTCCGCACCGATCTGCGTGCGCGCCGCGGCGAGCTTGTTGAAGAAATAGACGGTGAAGGCGATCGACAGCAGGATCGAGAAATAGGCCATGGCGTTGGCCATGCCCATGCGCCCGTCGCTGTAGGCGGTGCGCGCCACCAGCGTCCACAAAAGCTCGGTGCGGCCCGCCGGCCCGCCATCGGTCATGATCTTGACGATGTCATAGGCGCGCGCGACGTCGAGCGAACGGATGGTCATGGCGATGTAGGCGAAAGGCATGACGAACGGCCAGGTCACATAACGGAATGTCTGCCACGGCGTGCAGCCGTCGACGCGCGCCGCCTCGATTGGCTCCTTGGGCATGGCGAGCAGCCCGGCGAGGATCAGGATGGCGAAGATCGCCGTCGACGACCAGATCTCGGCGATCGAGATGGCGATGAAGGCGAGATGGCCTTCGATCAGCCATGCAATGGCATCCCTGGTGATGCCGAGCGATTGCAGGGCGTTGTTCACCAGGCCGATATTGTCGTTGAACATGAACTTGAACTGGAAGCCGACGAGGATCGGCGAGAACATCATCGGAAACATCATCAGCGTGCGCAGGATGCGCTGGCCGCGCGTCGCCTTTTCGACCAGCATGGCGAGGCCGAGGCCCAGCAGCATTTCGAGATTGAGCGCGATGGTCAGCAACAGAACCGTGCGGCCGAACGCCCACCAGAAATCGGCGTTCGCCAGGATCGAGAGATAATTGCGGAAGCCGACAAAGACGAAGAACGTTTCGGGCTTGGTCAGGCGGAACGGCGTGAAGCTGGAATAGAGCGACAAAAGCAACGGCACCACGACGACCGCCGCCAGCACGATGATCGCCGGAAGCAGCAGCAGGAATGGCGCGGATGGCTTGAAGCCCTTCATTGGGACCCTGTGAGTTGCATTCGATTGCCGCTTGTCGAGTCGGGCGGGGCCGGCATCGTCATCGTGGAACACCCGAGGCAGTGCGCGCCTTAAGACGCGAGCGCCTCCCCCATCCTGATGGGGGAGGCGGCCCTGGGAGCGGTTCTACAGCTTGCCGGCGTCTTCGAGGATTTGCGTCGCCTTGGTGGCGGCTTCGTCGAGCGCCTGCTTGGACGTCTTGTCGCCGAGGATCGCCGCCTGCAATTCGGGATAGACGGCGTTCGAGATCTCGATCCATTCAGGCGTCTGCGGCACCGCGAAAGCGTGCTTGGCTTCTTCCTGGAAGGCGGAGAGAACCTCCTTCTTGTAAGGATCGTTTTCGGCCTGCTTCAGGTCCCAGTCCCAGACCGCGGTGCGGGTCGGCAGCGGGCCCGCGGCGGCTTCCAGCTTCTGGCTGTCCTCGTTGGTCAGCCACCACACCAGCGATGCCGCGGCCTCCTTGTTCGGGCAGTTCTCGGTCACCGAGAAGCCATGGAAACCGGACCAGCCGGTGCGCTTGCCGGACGAGCCTTTCGGCGCGACCTTGACGCCGACATTGCCGGCGACCTTCGACGACTTCGGATCGTTGAAGAAGCCGGCCCAGCCCGGCCAGTCCAAGTTGATGGCGACGGTGCCGGAGGCAAAACCCTGGCCGAGATCGTCCCAGAGATAATTGGTGGTTCCGGCCGGCACGGCCTTGGCCTTGTAGAGGTTGACGAACCAGTCGAGCGCACGCACGCCGGCTTCGGAGTTGAAGACTGGCTTGCCGTCCTTGTCGAGATACTCGCCGCCCTCGGCCACCACCATCTCGTAGAAGCGGCCGTTGATCGCCTCTTCCTTGCCGGCGAACTGCGTGCCGTAGAAATTGGGCGGGTTGGCGAAGAACTCGGCCTGGTCGGTGACCTCTTTCCAGGTGTCCGGCGGCACCAGATCATAGCCGTATTTCGCCTTGAACTTGGCCTTGTTGTCGGCGTTCTCGTAGAGGCTCTTCTGGTAGTAGAGGGCAGAGACGTCGAACTGCGCGCGCGGCAGCATCTCCAGCTTGCCATCTATGGTCGCCGCCTTGATCGTCGATGGCACGAAGGCGTCGATCTCTTCCTTGGGCAGCAATTTGCTGAGGTCGGTATAGAGGCCGGTATACTGCGGCGCGAAGGAGGAATGGTTCCAGCCGACGCACCAGTTGGTGCTGCCCGAGGCGATGTCGGACTTCAACTCCTTGTCGATGTCGAAGCCGTTCTTCTTGGTCAGGATGTTGACCTTGGCGCCGGTCGCCTTCTCCCATTCGGGGATGCGCTCGTAGAGCTTTTCATATTGCTGGCCGCCGATCAGCTTCACGTCGACGGTGACGCCTTCGAACTTGCCGGGCAGGTCGCCGGCAAGGGCTGCGCCTGCGCCTGACGCGAGCAACAAAGCGCCGGCGCACACGCCGGAAAGCAGTCTGTTCATTGGTATCCTCCCTGGGGTGCGCCTTGGCGGCGACCGCAACTCGTCTGATGACAAGAAGCGCTACATTCATATACAAACAAAACATTCATAGAAACGTCAAGGCGAAATTTGTTTCCGTCGGCGGCGTTCCTGCGTATATGAAGAATCGATTTCACTGGAGGGAACGCCCATGGATGACAGCGAAGACGAGCGGTATCGCGCGCCTGCGCTCGACAAGGGGCTCGACATCCTGGAACTGCTGGCCGGCGTCGACGGCGGCCTGACGCAGGCGGAAATCGCCAAGAAGCTCGACCGCAGCCCCAACGAGTTCTACCGCATGCTGGACCGGCTGGTGCGACGCGGTTATGTCACGCGGCTCGACGGTGACCGCTATTCACTGACGCTCAAGCTGTTCGGCCTGGCGCAACTGCACGCGCCGGTGCGGCGGCTGGTTTCCTATGCGACGCCGTTGATGCGGGAGCTGGCGGAGACGTCGCAGCAGGCCAACCAACTCGTTGTTTTTGATCGCGGTTCCGCCGTGGTCATCGGCCAGCAGGAGGCGCCGAACTACTGGGGCATCTCGATCCGGGTCGGCGCCCACATCAGCCTGTTCGACACCGGTTCGGGACATGTGCTGCTCGCTTTCCGTTCGCAGGAGGAGCGCCAGATGATGATCTCCGAACATGTCCGCAGCACCGACAATACGGCGCAGCCGCCCGAGTTCTTTGCCCGTCTCGACCAGATCAGGGAACGGGGATATGAGATGATGGCCTCGATGCAGACTGCCGGCGTCTACAATCTGTCGGCACCGGTGCGCGGCTCCGACGGCAAGGCGATCGCGGCGCTTTCGATTCCTTACATCACCGTCGTCAACGCACCGTCCGCGCCGGACATGACCCGCACCATCGAACTGCTGCTGGCCACATGTGAAAAGCTGTCGCGTCTGGCCGGGTCGGCCGTCGGTTCATCGGCGTAATTCTTATTTGAATGAAGAATTCCTCCGTGAGATGATGTGAAAGATACGGGAGGAGCCCTGCCATGATCATCGACACCCACCTGCACCTCGTCGACCGCTCGGCCTTGCGCTACCCGTGGCTTGCCGGCGTGCCCGCTCTCAACCGCGACTTCTCCTATGAGGAGTACGGCGTGGAAGCTCAACGTGTCGGCGTCGAGCGTGTGCTGCATATGGAGGTCGATGTCGACCCTGCCGATATCGAGGCCGAGACCGAACGTGTCGAAGGCCTGTCGAGACAGGCCGGCAGCATGCTGGCCGGGGCGATCGCCGCCTGCCGTCCGGAAGAGGCCAATTTTGCGGCCTATCTCGAGCGCCAGCGAGCAAAGCCGTTCGTCAAGGGTTTTCGCCGCGTCCTCCACGTCATGCCCGATGAACTCTCGGAAGGCGCGCTATTCCGGGACAGCATCCGGCGGCTCGGCGGCACCGGGCTCACCTTCGATCTCGTCGTGCTGCCGCACCAGATTCCCAAGGCGATCGCGCTCGCCGATCTGGCGCCCGACGTCCAGTTCGTGCTCGACCATTGCGGCGTCCCCGACATCAAGGGCAATGGCGAGCACCCGTGGCGCGAACACATGAGCGAAATCGCGCGACGTCCGAACGTCGTGGCCAAGATTTCCGGCGTCGTCGCCTATGCCGATCCCGGCAGTTGGACGGTCGAGACGCTGCGGCCCTATGTCGAACACACGATCGGTTCGTTCGGCTGGGACCGCGTCGTCTGGGGCAGCGACTGGCCTGTCTGCACGCTAGGCGGCGGTCTGTCGACCTGGGTGGCGGCGACCCATGCGTTGCTTGCGGGTTGCAGTGTTGCGGAACGCGACAAGCTCTTGTCGGCGAACGCCCGCAAGCTCTGGCGGCTTTAACCGGCTCCGCTTGGGGTTCTTCAGATCGTCGCCGAAACGTGCCGTTCGCGGCCGTAGAGCGAAACCAGCAGCACGATGATGAAGCCGAGTGCTGCCTGCACCGCCGAGGGCTGGAAACCGAGCCCGATCAGCAGTGTGTTGATCTCGGTCAGCACCAGCACGCCGGCGATCGTGCCGAGATAGCTGCCGCGGCCGCCGACCAGCGCGGCGCCGCCGACGACCACGGCCGCGATGGTCTGGAACAGGTAGGGCTGCCCGACGTCGCCATAGGCTGAGCCGGTGAAGCCGAGCAGCAGAACGCCCGCCACCGCGGCGAAGAAGGCGCTTGCCGCATAGGTGATCATCCACATACGGACGGGATCGATCAGCGCCAGAGGCGCGGCACCCGGATTGCTGCCGAGTGCGTAAAGCCGGCGTCCATAGGGCGTCCGCTCCAGCACCAGGACGACGAGCGCCGCCAGCACGACGAGACAGGGCACCAGCCATGGAACCGGCAGCGGTCCGGCCGATCCGCCGATAGACACGAAGCTCGAAACCGCCTGCGGTGCGGAGCCTGAAGGAAAGCCCGCGGTCCACAAAAGCACCAGCCCTTGCACGACCATGCCGATGCCGAGCGTGACGATAAGCGGCTGGATGTCGAGGCTGCGCGCGATCAGCCCGTTCAGGCCACCGATAAGGATCGCCAGCACGCCGACGAGGCCGCAGACGAGGACAAAATTCCAGCCATCGCCGTAGAGTTGCGCGGCCACGACATTGGCAAAGCCGATGACGAAGGGGATCGACAGGTCGATGCCGCCCATGATGACGACCAGCGTCTGCCCGATCGAGGCGACGGCGAGCAGCGAGGCAAGCACCAGCATGGCGCGCACCGCAAACGGGCTGGAGTAGCCCGGAATGAGGATGATGCCGGCAAGATGCAGAAGGGCGGCAACACAGAAGGCGCCGACGACACGGGCATTGGTTGTCGCGAATAGATTTCGGCCAGCCATGTCAGCGCCTCCCGATGGCAAAGCGTTCCTGCAGCGCGGTCAGCATCACCGCCAGCACCAGTATGGCGCCGTAGGCGATCTGCAGCACGAAGGTCGAGACGTTGAACGTCGTCAGCACGCTTTGCAGCAGGAAGATGTCGACAGCGCCGATCGCGGCACCCGCGACGCCACCACGGCCGCCGGCAAGACTGACACCGCCGAGCGCCACGGCGGCGATGGCGATCAGCGTGTAGGTCGGGCCGATGTTGGGATCGGCCGACCCGATCAGCGCAGTCAGCATCAGTCCGGCGCAGCCGCCCAGGATGCCGGTCATGACATAGGCGATGAAGCGCACGAGCGTGACGTCGACGCCGGCCGTATAGGCGGCGCGATCGTCGCTGCCGACCGCCATCAGCTGGTCGTAATAAGGGCTGCGCCGCACCAGCCACCAAAAAAGGAACATCAAGGCGAGCGGCAGAAGCGAGAGTGGGCCCGCCAGGGCTTTCAGCCAGGCCGGCGCCGGGCCGATCGGCGCCGGCAGGATGGTCAGCGTCACCCCCGTCAGGATCAGATAGGTGCCGAGCGTGGCCACGATCGGCTGGATGCGCACGATGGTCGCCAGGAAACCGTTCGCCGCCCCGACCAGCGCACCGATGAGCAGCGCCGCCGGAACAAGCGCCAGCGGCGAGGATATTCCGGCGCGCAGGAAAAGCACCTGGATCACGATGGCGTTGACGAAGCCCATCAGCGGCCCGACCGAAATATCGATGCCGCCGCGCCCGGCGAGGATCACCGGCGTCGAGGCGATGGCCGCACCGATCAGCGGCGCCGCCAGACCAACCAGCGCACCCCAGGAGCCCGGCTGGAACCGTGCCGGGCTCAGCATCAGATTGACCGCCAGCAGGACGATCAGCAGCACGGCGGCGAAGCCGACGCTTCGGCCGAGGGACAGGATGCGTGCGAAGGGTCTCATGCTGCGCGTCCGAACATGGCTGCGATCACGTTCCCGGTGGTCATCGCCTGGCCGGCGATTTCCGCCACGACTTCATTTTCGCGGAACACCAGCACGCGATGGCAGAGAAGAAGGATCTCCTCGATCTCGCTGGACAGGATGACGAGCCCCATGCCGTCGGAAGCCAGCCCGCGAAAGACGTCGTAGAGAACATGCCGGGTCGCTACGTCGACGCCGCGCGTCGGGTCGTTGAGAAGCAACATTGCGGGGTCCAGCGCCAGGGCCCGCGCCAACAGCACCTTCTGCTGGTTGCCGCCGGACAGGGTGGTGATCGGCGCGTCGGGCCGAGGCGCCGATATCGACAGCCTTTCGCGATAGGCCTCGTAGCGCGCCTTGCGCGCCGCCGGGCTGATCAGGCCGAGGCGGGTATCGCGAGACAGCGTCGAGACGGCGAAATTGTCGAGCACCGATTGCGTCGGGAAAATGCCTTTGGCACGCCCGCGCGGAAGATAGGCGATGCCGCTCGATACGGCCTTGCGGAAGCCGGTGATGGCGCGGGATGCGCCGGGCAGATCGAGGGTTATCGAACCGCCAAGCGGCGCGACTAGGCCGGCGAGCATCTCGAGGAAAAGCTCCTGGCCGTGGCCATCCAGGCCGGCGAGCCCAACGATCTCGCCGGCGGCGACCGCCTGCATGATCGGGCTGGCGTCCGGTGCGATGACGAGGTCGCGGATAGTGAGGGCGGCGCGATCAGCCATGCGCCAGCTCCGCGGCGGTGCGTGGCGCCATCGCCTTGAGAAGCTCCGCCGGCGTCGAAGCGCCGCGCTCCTCGGTGCGCACCACGCTGCCGCCGCGCAGGATCGAGATGCGATCCGAAAGCGACGTCACCTCATCCATGCGGTGGGTGATGAACAGGATCAGGCAGCCTTCGCCGGCAAGCGTGCGCATCAGCGAAAAAACGGACTCGCGGTCGGCGAAGTCGAGTGCTGCGGTCACTTCGTCGAGGATCAGGATCTTTGGATCGCGCACGACCGCACGAGCAAGAACGACGAGTTGCTGTGCTGCGAGCGGCAACTGCCCGGCGGGCATGTCGAGCGGAACGTTGGTGACGGCGAAACGTTTGAGGGCGGCGGCTGCCCTGTCGCGCCGCTCGTTGCGGGGAACCGCGCGCCGGACCAGGCCGTCGAGGCCAAGCAGGATATTGTCGGTCACGCTGCGGTCCGGCGCGATCAGCACTTCCTGGAAGACCGTGGCGAAGCCTTGCGCCTGGAAAGCCGAGGGGGTTCCGCCCGAAAACGGCCTGCCTTGCAGCAGGACCGTGCCGCTGTCGGGCTGAACGATGCCGGACAGCAGCTTGACCATGGTGCTCTTGCCCGAACCATTCTCGCCCAGGATGGTGTGGATGGTTCCTGCCCGGAACGCGATCGAGGCGTCCGCAAGCGCGACCGTCTCGCCATAGCGTTTGGATATGTTTCTGAATTCAAGCATGTCGCGTTTCGAAGCTGGCAAGCCGGCCCTCCGAAAGGAGCCGGCTTGTCGAGGTCTTATCTGGCCCAGGCGTCACTTCGCGCAGGCGTCTGGCACCTTCGAATAGTCCCATCCCTTGGTCGGCGCCGGGTTGGAGAAATAGGCGTCGAGCCATTCTTCCGGCATCGGATCCTTGGGCGGCACCGGGAAGATCGATACGGCATCCGTCGTCATGCAGTCCTTGTACCAGGCGCCGAGATCGGCATTGTGGACCGGCGGAATCGGAATGAGCAGCGTGTTCAGCTTCGGCTTCTGGCCGTCGAGCATGCGTTCGCCGACGCGAAACAGCGTTTCGGCGGTCCAGTGCGGCAGCACGGCATGGCCCTCGAAGCGGTACTTGTCGGGATTGGCCTTCCAGTAGCCCAGGGCATCGCCGGTGATCGAACCGGTGATCAGCGGCGCCGGCCGGCCGGCTTCGGCGAACGCCTCCGCGACGACGCGGCTTTCGCTGCCTGTCGTCCACACCGCATCGATCGGCGCCGGGTTGGTGGCGATCGCCTGCAGCACCACCGTCTTGGTGACATTGGCCGTCCAATTGCCGTTGACCGTGCGCGAGATCTTCAGCTTGGGGTTTTCCGCCAGCGCCTTGTCGGCGCCCTGGCGCTCCTGAACCACGATCGGGTGGCCGGCGATGCCCTCGACCAGCAGGATGCTGGCGCCATCAGGCTTGGCCTTGCCGATCGCCGTCATCATGTCGTAGCCCCAGCGCGCATAGTTGGAATCGACATTGATCGCGTTCGGGCTGGTCACCGAACCAGCGGCGGTGATGAACGGGATGCCTGCCTTGGCGGCCGCATCGATGGCGTCATCGAGCGCTGTTGCCGAGCCCGGGATCGAGGTGATGATCGAGCACTTCTTGTCGATGAAGGCGCGGATCTGGTTGATCTGCTGGCTGGCGTCGTTGTTGGAATCCGACACTTCGAAGCTGGAGACGGTGCCGTCGGCGATCAGCCCGTCGACCAGGCGCTTCAGCTCCTTGGTGACGGTGACCCGCCAGGGGTTGCCCTGGTAGGATTCCGAATGGCACCATTTCCATGGCTTGGACGGCGGGTTGAAATTGTCCCAGGCCGATGGCAGCACCGTCTGCGGCGCGCCGTCATATTGCGCCTTGAGTTCATCGGGCAGCCCGCTGATGACGCCCTGCACATCCTGAGCAAAGGCGGCTGTTGCAAGCGAGGCAAGCGCGGTGGCGGCCAGCAGGCCACGCATCATGTTTCTCATTATTCTCCTCCGTTCGGTTTCTTTCAGGCTTCTCCACCGGCGGTGCCGGGCACCTGCAGAGGAGCACTCTCCCGGAACAGGCGATTGAGATCGGCAATGACGGAAGCGGCCTCCTGCCGTTCCGCCAAGCCGAGATTGATACGGTCGGACGCGCTCTGCTGGAACGCCATGTAGCCATCGTGACGTGGCCTGACCCATGCGCCATCGAGCGTGGCGCGGGTGCCCTTGTAGAAATTGTCGGTCGCCGCGTTGACCGCCGGATCTTCCCAGGCAGCGGCATGGCCGGGCTGGCCGCCGGCAGCGGCATAGGGGCCACGCTGGACCTCGCCGCTGGCGAGCCAGTAGGCGAAATCGGTTGCCGCCTCTTTCGCCTTCGAGAAGGCCGACACCGCTATGCCTGTGCCGCCAAGCGCCGTGCCAATCGGGCCGCTGGATCCGACAACAGGGATGTCGCCAAATGCCAGGCGATGTGGGCGAAACCCGGCCATCGCGTAGGAAACATAGCCGTAGATCAGCGGTGCGCAGACGATCGGGGATCCGGCCTGCGCCATCCGCTCCGAAACGGCGATCGGATCCATCTCGAAGCAGGCCGGGTCGACCAGCGCGGCAATCTCGCGCATTGTCTCGAAGACTTCGCTGCCGGCCTCGCCGTCGATGAGATCGTTGGATGGGTCGGTCGCGCAAGCATGCCCGAGATTGCCTGCGAGCGTGAAGAACACCATCATCGAATGCGGTGGCCGCAACGGCAGCAGCACGCGTGCCTGCCGGGCGAGATCGAGCACTTCGCTCCATCGCGATGGCGGTGCGCCAAGCCCATCGGGCCGCCATGCCTGGACCTGCGTCGCGGCATCGATGGGAAACGCCCACTGCCGTCCCTGCCATGTGTAACTCGGATAGGACTGGCCGACGCTGCCGGAGGAAAGTGCCGCGCGCTCCGCCTCGCGGCCGGCGACATCGAGCGGCTCCAGGCAGCGTTCGGCGGTGATCTGGCCGACATGCGGATGGTCGATGACGATCAGATCATAGGCGCGCGCCAGTTCCTCGACCGGGAAGGACTCGAAGTCCTGCAGCGAACGCTTGTCCCATTCGACGGCAATGCCGGTTTTCTGCTTCCACAGCGACGAGCAGGCGACCATCGGATCATAGCCGCGCGGATGGTTCCAGGTCATGCCCCTGAGCGTGGGCTTTAGGAAGCGCGTGGTCACAGGCTGAACTCCTCGCGGATCGCGGCGCCATGCTCGCCGATGCGCGGTGCTGCCCGGTCGACCTTGGCCCTGATGCCGTCGACCCTGAGCGGCGAACTGGTGGTAAGGATCGAGACATCGTCCTCGCGCGTCACCGTCTGCAGCATGTCGAGCGACTGGAAGCCCCCGCTTGCCAGCATTTCCGGCCAGGTCAGCACCTTGGCGCACCAGATGTCGGCGGGTTCGAGAACATCAAGCCACTCGTCGACCGTCCTGGTCGCGATCCGCTGCGCGACGATCGCCTTGATGTCGTCGCGCGCGGTGAACCACGATGCCGGCTTGTCGCGGTAGGGCGCCAGTTCCTCCAGCGACAGCAGGTCGGCGAGTTTCGGGATCGGTGTCATGGCGATGGCGAGGTAACCATCCTTGGCGGGATAGACGCCGTAAGGTGCCGACAGATAGGCATGCGCGCTGCGGAAGCTGGAGCGGCGCGGCAAACGGCGGCCGTCATTGAGATGCGTGGTCAGTACCTCGAACTGGAAGTCGACCAGCGCTTCCAGCAGGCTGGTTTCGATATGGCTGCCCTGGCCGGTGATGCCGCGCCGCACAAGGGCGGCCAGTATGCCTTGCGCGCATGCCGCGCCCGCCAGCATGTCGCCGATGGCAAGCCCGAACGGCACCGGCCCCTGGTCCTCGTCGCCGTTCAGCCACATCACCCCGGAGCGCGCCTGCGCCAGGAGGTCCTGGCCGGGCCGCTTGACCCATGGGCCTTCCTCGCCATAGCCGCTGATCGAAGCATAGACCAGGCGCGGGTTGATCCTGCGGACCGCCTCGTAGTCGAGGCCGAGCCGTTCGATGACACCCGGCCTGAAATTCTGGATCAGCACGTCGGCCTTGGCCAGCAGGCCGCGCAACGCCTTGAGATCCGCCTCGTCCTTGAGGTCGATGGCGAGGCTTTCCTTGGCCCGGTTGATGGCATGGAAGATGGTGGAATCACCGCCGATCTCGGTGTCGCTGAGATAGAGCCGGCGCGACAGGTCGCCGCCGTCCGGACGCTCGATCTTGATGACGCGGGCGCCGAGATCCAGCAGCCTGAGCGAGCAGTAGGGCCCGGACAGGAACTGGCTCATGTCGACGACGACGAGACCGGCAAGCGGCAATTCGGCTGCTGCCGGCATTTCTACTTCTCCGTCTTGCCGAGGAAATCGGCAGGGTTGCGGTACTTCACCGTCTGCAGATGCTCGCAATAGAGTACGAGTTCGCCTTCGCCCTTGAACACCTCGTAGCTGGCGCGGATCAGCCCCATGTCCTTGTAGCGCGGCGTCTTGTCGAGGTTGGAGCGGATCGAATAGATCGTGTCGCCGATGAAGACGGGCTTTATGAAGCGGAGCTTGTCGTAACCATAGGAAAACGCGTTGACGCAGTTGGTTGCGACGAGCCCCAGGCCAGCCGAGAAGACGAAGGCGCCCGCCACCAGCCGCTTGCCGAAAATGCCCTCTGTCTCGGCAAACATCTGGTCCTGCACGTAAGGATGGATGTCGAGCACCAGCGTGTTGAACAGGTGGCTGTCCCCTTCGGCCATGGTGCGGCGCAACGAGCGGATCTTCTGGCCGACCGGCCAGTCCTCGTAGAACCAGTTCTCGGCGTTCCAAACCGGCAAGGCGGCATGTTCCGCGGGCATGTTGGCCGGATGCGTCGAGGCGACGCCGACGGTCGGTGCGAAGTCGTTCATCGCTGGCTCCGCTGGCACTGCGCAAGGCACGGCACAAGTTTCGGAACACGCGTCAAGGCGCCAGATTGCACGACGTCTCCTCCCGTCAGTCTTCTTTTGTAAATACTATTTTCACATATGGGGTTGCGTTGCAAGCGAGGACGGGCGAAATTTTGGCTGTTTCCGCTGCGCTCGAGCGCCGGCGAAACAGGGAGGAAAACATGCGCGATGCCTGTCTGGTCTTTGTCGGCAGCCTGAACCGGGAGGCGCCCTATTTTCAGGGCGCACGCGGCGTCGGCCTCGGCGTCTACAGCTTCGACGAGGAGACGCTGGAAACACGAAAGCTGGCCGAGACCAGTGACATCGACAATCCGACCTTCCTTTCGGTGACGCCGGACGGTTCGCGCCTCTACGCCAATTCGGAAGTCTTCCCCTGGCGCGAAGGAACGGTTTCGGCCTACGGCTTCGACCGCGCCTCGGGCACGCTCACTTACCTGAACAAGCAGCCGTCACTCGGCAGCATCACCGCGCATAACACCATCACCCGCGATGGCACGAAGCTGCTGGTCGCCAATTACGGCATGGGCGAGGGCGGTCCGGATCGCGCAGTCGCGGTCTATGGCTTCGACGGCGATGGCGCCTTGTCGGCTCCTCTGGCTAGCGTTTCGCACAAGGGCACTGGCCCGAATCCAGCCCGGCAGGAGCGCTCGCATGCCCATAGCGTCACCGAAACCATCGCCGGCGGAACGGCCATCGTCGCCGATCTCGGCATCGACCGGCTGGTGTCCTACCGGATCGAGCACGATGGCAATCTGACCAAACTGGCCGAATCCGCTTTGCCGCCGGGCGCCGGTCCACGCCATCTCGCCTTGCATCCGAACGGCCGTTTTGTCTTCGTCATGAACGAGCTGGATTCGACCATCGTGTCGATGGCGCTGGACGAGGCAAGCGGCAAGCTCTCGACCATCGACGCCAGGCCGGCCGTGCCGGCCGAGGCGCGCCAGGCCAACCACTGCGCCGATATCCAGATCTCGCCCGACGGCCGCTTCCTCTACGGCTGCAACCGAGGCCATGACAGTGTGGTCATCATGGCCGTCGACCAGCAAAGTGGCGCGCTGAGCTTTGTCGGCTATGTCCCTTGCGGGGGCGCCACGCCGCGCAACCTGGCGCTGACGCCGTCGGGCGGCCACCTGTTCTCGGCCAACCAGAATGCCGACCGTATCTCGATCTTCGCGCGCGACGCCGAGAGCGGCGGGCTGACCGACACCGGCCGTGCCATCGAGATCGGCACGCCGATGTGCGTCAAGATCGTGCGGTGAACCGTGCGCGACATCGGCATCGAGCTTCGGACGGAAACGGACCGGAGCTCAGGCCGGGCGATCCGGGTTGACGGGTGCCTTCGCCGGAGCTGTTGACGGAGCATTGAACGAAAAAAACCCGCCTGCGCGGCGGGTTCCTGGCGCAACTCAGCACCATAGATAAATATCTACCATAGTTGCCTTCACCCAGTCAAGAAAAATTCCTATCTTGAGAGCTGCCGGCCATGGAAGGCTGCTGACACAGCCGGACCGGCCGTCGTCAGGCCGCCTTTGTCAACGCGAGTTCGCACGCTGGAGCTCAGGCCTGTTGGATTGCCGAGAGCTTCCAACTCGAGCCATTCTGACGCGTGAAGGTCCACAGCTCCGTCGTCTCCGTTGGATGATCCTCGTCGCCCTCGACGACCTTGCCGTTGGCCCGTTCGCGCATCACGTCGCGCGATTCATAACGCAGGGCCGCCGTGGCATAGTCGCGGTCATCCTCGCGCCAGCTTTCCGCGATGTCGGCCTGCAGGAGGGTGACGTCGGATACCTCGTTCCTGAGGCCCTTCTTCGCATTGTCGGCCAGCTCTTCAGAGAGATAGGACACCATTTCGGGAGTCGTCGTCTTGCGCAACGCGGCATGATCCTCACGCCCGAACGCTTCCTGGACATCGCTCAACAGCTGCTGGAATGCGTCGAGGTCGGTCTGGGCGAGCCGGATTTCATCGGAACCGGTGGCCGCGGCGGAGCCTCCGCCTGAACCGCCACCAAAGCCGGGAATGGCGAAAGAATGCGCATTGTTGGCATCGCTCTGTCCGGCTGCGCGGTTTTCAAATCGCGAGGCATTGCCGGCGCCGGCGAGCGCAGGGGCGGGGCCACGCGCGGATTGCGACCGGAAGAACCTGATTGCCAGCATGATGGCGCCACCGATCAGCACGGCCTGCAGCAGGAAACCGAACATGCCCGCCAGCCCACCGAAGCCCTGGCCCAGGAGCAGCCCGATCAGGCCGCCGATCAGCAGGCCGCGCATCATCGTTCCACCGAAGCCGCTCATGAAGCCGGGCCTCTGCGGGCCGGCCTGCGGCTGCCGGGCCGCGGTGTTCACGCCGGTATTGGGCGTCATCGAACGCTCGACCGGAGCGGTCGGCGCCGGAGCGGTCCTAGTCGGCGGCGCTGATTGGAACGTGCGCATGCCGCGGCTGCCGAAACTGCCGCCGCGACGGGCCTCGGCATGGTCTACCGCGACCATGGAGAATGCCAGGAACAGTCCGGCAAACAGGGCGGCAAATCGGCTTGTGCGGGAAATCATCTGGACGGACCTTTATCGATGGGTTTCGGAAATTCTCGACAGACGTCGGGCCGGCTACCGGCGTGCGGTCAATCGAACAGCTCTTCGAAGAACGATTTCTTCCGTTTCGGATAGCGGTGGCCCTGCGAGCGCGCATAGTCGTCATCGCGGTCCCGGCCATGCTGGGGCTGGGAGAACGCTGCCGGCTGTGGCGCGGGCGAGGCCTCCTTGGCCGATCGCTCGATGATCTTGTCGAGTTCGCCTCGGTCAAGCCACACGCCACGGCACTGCGGGCAATAATCGATCTCGATACCCTGGCGTTCGCTCATCACGAGCGCGACGCGGCAGGAGGGGCAAACCAAACCAAGAAGGGAAGAAGATGTCATATGGGGCTCCAAACCAAAAGAGATGAGCCCGCTTGACCGAAAGGATGGAAACGGGCCCGTTAAAGCGGTCCGACATCACGGTCGCGAGATGCGACAGTCAGAGGGGCCCGGCCCGCATGCGAGAATTAGGAACGCAGAGCGGCGCCTTCAAGAGCGACATTGTCCGCGAGGATCGAATTTGTTCGTCATTGCGCTTCGAGCGCTGGGTACCGCGCCTGCGCCAACGACCCCGGCGTCCCTGCTCAGACCGTCACCACGATCTTGCCGAACTGCTCGTTCGATTCGAGATAGCGATGCGCCTCGACGATCTGCTCGAACGGGAAGGTCCTGTCGATCATCGGCTTCAGCGCGCCGGCCTCCAGCCCTTCGAGGATGAACGCCTTGGCGGCTTCCAGCTTTGCTGGGTCGCCGGTGATCTCGTGGACGAGGTAGCCGCGCAGCGTCAATGTCTTGCCAAGCACAGCGGGCAAGGGAAACGGCGTCGGCTCGGGGCTCAACCCGCCATATTCAATGAGAATGCCGCCCCGGGACATCGCCGCCGCGAGCGGCTTCGAAAATCGGGCCGCCGATCGCCTCCAACACGATGCGCACGCCTCGCGGCCCGGCGATCCGGCGTAGCCGCGCCTCCAGATCCTCCTCGGCCAGGACCACGACTTCAGCCGCGCCGGCGTCGAGCAGGGCCTGCTTCTTCGTCGAGGTCCGTGTCACCGCGATCGCCGTCGCGCCGACGCTGTTGGCGATCTGGATCGCGGCAAGCCCGACGCTGCTCGAGGCTGCCGTGATGACGACGAAGTCCTCGTTGCGCAGCCTGGCGATGTCGATCAGCGCGCCATAGGCGGTGAGGTACGGCATCCACATCGCGGCCGCGGTCCGCCAGTCGAGTGATATCGGGTTTTTGACGACGAGCCCGGCGGGATAGGTAACAAGCTCTCCATAAGCCGGCCAGCGGATCATCGATTGCGGCGGGATGACGCTGACGGCATCACCCGGCGCCAGACCCGTCACGGCTTCGCCGACCGCTTCGATGATGCCTGCGGCCTCCAGGCCAAGCCCGGAGGGCAGGGTGGGCGTCTCGATATAGGTGCCCGCGCGCAGCAGCGCCTCGGCGCGATTGAGGCCGAGCGCCTTGACGCGGATCTGAACCTCGCCCGGGCCGGGTAGGGGAAGATCCACATTTTCGATCCGCAGGACCTCGGGGCCACCATGCCGATGAAAGCGAACGACGCGCGTCATTCGGTCTACTCCAAATTGTTTGAACCGAAAGGAGCTATGCCGGTAAGACGAAGTCGGATAAATGGCATTGGGAGCAGGACAGTAGAAACCAGGAGTTTCGAATATGGATCGGCTTGAGAGCATGGCCGTGTTCGTCAGGGCAGTCGACCTCGGCTCGTTCGCGGCGGCCGCGGCCGCACTCGATCTGTCCGGACCGATGGTCGGCAAGCACGTCCGTTTTCTGGAGGAGCGTCTCGGCATGCGCCTGCTCAACCGCACCACGCGCCGGCAGAACCTCACCGAGTTCGGACGCGCCTATTACGACCGCTGTCGGCTGGTGCTGGCCGAGGCCGAAGCGGCCGATCAACTCGCCGCCGACCAGCTCTCGCAACCGCGTGGCAAGCTGCGCGTCACCATGCCGGCGCATTTCGGCCGGCACTGCGTAACACCCGTGCTGCTGAAACTGGCGCGGCAATATCCGATGCTGGAACTTGACCTGTCGCTCAGCGACCGCTTCGCCGATCTTGCCGAGGACGGCTACGATCTTGCCATCCGAACCGGCGATCTGGAGGACAGGGCAGGCGTGATCGCGCGCCGCGTCGCGAGCCAGGACATGATTGTCTGTGCGGCGCCGTCCTACCTGAAAATTCAGGGCGAGCCACGGCGGATCGAAGATCTCGCCAATCATCATGCCATCGTATATCGCCGGCTCGGCCAAGCCGTTCAGCCTTGGCTGTTCCCGCGCGAAGGACAACCAGCACAGGAGATCATGCCCGGCGGCCGGCTGCGGCTCGACGATCTCGATGCCATCGCGGATGCTTCGGCCGAGGGCATGGGGCTCGCCTGGTTGCCTTGGTGGCTGGTTCGCGAGCGTATCCAGGCCGGGGCGCTGGTCGAGCTCTTGCCGGACCAGCCGCGATATCTCTATGACTGCCACGCCCTTTGGCTGCAGACGCCCCATTTGCCGCTGAAAGTTCGGCTGGCCGTCGATGCGCTGGCGGCCGCCTTGCCGAAACGGATGGCTTGATCGCTAGCGCTCGCGGCCACTCTCGTTTGGGATCGCGCGGACATTCCGTGGAGAGGCGCCTCGGCTCTTTGAGGCATCGCTTTCCAGTGCCATATGAGGCAAAGCTGGCGGCATGCAGGCGCATTGCAGGAGAGACGGTTGATGACCAAAGGTTCGGATCTGTTCGTGGCGGCCCTCGAGAACGAAGGGGTCGACCGGATATTCGGCATTCCGGGCGAGGAGAATCTCGACATCGTCGAATCCATCCGCCGCTCCTCGATACAGCTCATCCTGACCCGTCACGAGCAGGCGGCCGCCTTCATGGCCGCGACCTATGGCCGGCTCACCGGCAAGCCAGGTGTGTGCATCACCACGCTCGGCCCCGGCGCGCTCAACCTGACGACCGGCTCGGCCTATGCGCTGCTCGGCGCCATGCCGATGATCATGATCACCGGCCAGAAGGGAATCCTCTCGTCCAGGCAGGCACGGTTCCAGATCGTCGACATCGTCGCGGCGATGAAACCGCTGACCAAGCTGTCGCGCCAGATCGTCTCGCCCAAGATGATCCCCTCGCTGGTGCGCGAAGCCTTCCGCGTCGCGCAGGAAGAGCGGCCTGGTCCCGTGCATCTGGAACTGCCGGAAGACATTGCGGCGGCGGAGTGCGATCCGGTTCCGCTGGTGCCGACGCATCCGGTCGAACTGCCGCTGGCCGGTGCGGGCGCGCTCGACCGCGCCGCCCGCATGATCATCGAGGCCAAACGTCCGCTGCTGATGTTCGGCGCCGCGGCGTCGCGGCCGCGCGTCACGCCCGATGTCGCCCAGTTCGTGCTGCGCACCCAAATTCCCTATTTCACCACGCAGATGGGCAAGGGCACCGTGCCCGGCGGCACCGAACTCTACATGGGAACGGCGGCCCTTTCGGAACGCGACTACGTGCACGAGGCCATCGAACAGGCCGACCTGATCATCACCATCGGTCACGACACGGTCGAGAAGCCGCCCTTCATCATGGGCGTCAACGGGCCGAAGGTCATTCATGTCGGCTATCAAACCGCCGATGTCGAGCAGGTCTATTTCCCACAGACCGAGATCGTCGGCGACCTCGGCCCTTCGCTGGCGCTGCTGGCGGATCGCATCGAGGGCAAGATCCCCAACGCGCAGGCCCTGTTGCCGTTGCGCGAAGGCATTCTGAGCCGCATCGCCGCGCGCGCCACGGAAGACCGCTTCACGCCGCAACGCATCGTGCATGACGTGCGCGCCGTGATGCCCGCCGACGGGATCCTTGCCCTCGACAACGGCATGTACAAGATCTGGTTCGCGCGCAACTACCGCACGCGCATGGCCAACACGCTGCTGCTCGACAATGCGCTGGCCACCATGGGCGCGGGGCTGCCGTCGGCGATGATGGCGGCACTGCTCCATCCGCAGCGCCGCGTCATGGCCATCTGCGGCGATGGCGGCTTCATGATGAACAGCCAGGAACTGGAGACCGCCGTCCGGCTCAAGCTCAATCTTGTCGTCCTGCTGCTCGAGGACCACGCCTATGGCATGATCCGCTGGAAACAGGCGGTCGACGACTTTCCGGATTTCGGCATGACCTTCGGCAATCCCGATTTCGTCAAATACGCCGAGGCTTATGGCGCCAAGGGAACCAGGGTCGGCGCGATCGCCGAATTCCGGCCGGCGCTGGAACAGGCTTTTGCCGGCGGCGGCGTGCATCTCGTCGTCGTGCCCATCGACTATTCCGAAAACATCAGGGTGCTCGTCGACGAATTGCGTGAGCGGCTGCCAGCGGTGCAGGCGACCTGACGGCGGCCGGCGCCAAGGCCGTCGATGCCGCGATGCCTGGCTGGCTGGTTGCGAAGGCGTTTTCATCTGGCGTCGGGGGACCATTCCGTCTCGATCAGGGGAATCTGCGGCGCGGCGTCACGCGGCAGTGTTCCCTTGATCCTGGGATCGTCGGCGATTTCGAAGCCGGTCGCAAAGGGCTCAAATCCGCAGGCCCTGTAGAAACCGATGACACTGTGATGGTCGAAGCTGCTGGTATGCAGCCAAATGCGGCTGGGCCGGAGACGCCATGCCTGGTCGAGCGCGCCGGCCATCAGCCGCTTGCCGAAGCCACGGCCGGTCAAGGAGGGGAACAGGCCGAAATAGGTGATCTCGATCTCGTTGTCCTCGGCCACCGAGAACTCGACCATGCCGACATGGGCGCCGCTTTCGTCATGGCCGTAATAGAGATGCTGGCGCGGATCGGCGAAATGCGCGGCGATCTCGGCATCCGACATTTCGGCGGCGCGGTCCCAGAGCCAGCGAGCGCCGATCTCCAGGAAGACCGCGCGGTAGGAAGCATTGTCGGGTTTCGTGATCCTTGTCATGGTCAACGGCCGCGCGAGACCCGGCACCGGCGCGCGCGCTTCCATCCATGTCACCGCATTGACGATCTTGCCGGCCGGCACCCGCCGATAGCCGACCGTTAGATTGGTGATTTCATCAGGCAATCTGCCTTCGGTGACCAACATCTGTCCTCGACCTTCCCCACCGGCGCGCAAGAAGCTGATGCCAACTCTGCGCTCGCCTGCCAAGAGGCTCCCGAGGTGGGTCAAGATTTTTGGCCCACCTGTCCCTTGCGTTTCACAGAGATGGCATATGAGATATGATACACCATCGAACGGAAAGCGGAATATCATGCCTGAGCGAATTGCCGACGAGGCCATTTTGAACGCGGTCGACGACGGCTTCGCGCGGCAGGTGGAATTCCTCGCGAACCTCGTGCGCTTCCCCTCGCAACGCGGCGAAGAACACGCGGCGCAATCCTTCATGGCAGCCGCGTATGAAGCAGATGGCTATACGGTGGACATGTGGCGTGTCGATGTCGATGCGATCCGCGACCTGCCGGGCTTTTCGCCCGTGGCCGTCTCCTATGACGACGCCTTCAACGTCGTCGCCACCCACATGCCGCGAAACGCGACCGGCCGCTCGCTGATCCTCAACGGCCACATCGACGTCGTGCCGACGGGCCCGCTCGATCGCTGGCTGCGCGATCCCTATGATCCGGTCATCGAGGACGGCTGGATGCATGGTCGCGGCGCCGGCGACATGAAGGCTGGGCTCTCGGCCTGCCTCTACGCGCTGGCCGCACTGCGCCGCCTCGGCTATCAGCCGGCCGCGAAGGTCTTCCTGCAATCGGTGGTCGAGGAAGAGTGCACCGGCAATGGCGCGCTCGCTTGCCTGCAGCGCGGTTACCGCGCCGACGCAGCCTTCATCCCCGAACCGCTGGAGCCGAAGCTGATGCGGGCGCAGGTCGGCCCGATCTGGTTTAGGGTCGAGGTCGACGGCGATCCCCAGCATGCGTCGGGCGCTTTCTCGGCCGGCGCCAACGCCATCGAAAAGGCTTTCCTCATCATCCAGGCGTTGAAGCAGCTCGAAATCGTCTGGAACGCGCGCAAGGTCGACGACAGGCATTTCTGCGATCACCCGCATCCGATCCGTTTCAATCTGGGCAAGATCGAAGGCGGCGAATGGACATCGAGCGTCCCCGCGCGCTGCGTGTTCGAGATGCGTGTCGCCACCTATCCCGGCCAGAAGCTGGAGGATGCCAGAGCCGAGCTCGAGGCCTGCATCGCCGACGCGGCCCGCGCCGATCCGTTCATGGCCAACCGCCCGCCCAGGATCACCTACAATGGCTTCATGGCCGAGGGCTATGTGCTGGAGGGCGCCGACGAGATGGAAACCGTGCTGCGTCGTAGCCATACCGCCGTCTGGGGCGAGCCGCTGCAGGAACACGTCACCTCTGCCACCACCGATGCGCGCTTCTTCGGCCTCTACGCTGACACGCCGGCCATCGTCTACGGTCCGATCTGCCGCATGCCGCATGGCTATGACGAAGCGGTGGACCTTGATTCCGTACGCAAGGTCACCCAGACAATCGCACTGTTCATCGCCGACTGGTGTGGGCTGGAGCCTGTCGACCCCGAGGCAAGGCCATGACCGGCGCCGTGACCAATGCATTCGGCGAGACGCTGGCCGAGGACGCGCCCGATGTCTCGATCGCCGATGCGCTTGCCATCCTGCGCCAGCACTACGGCCTTGCCGGCACCGCTCAGCCCTTGCCCGGGGAGCGCGACCACAATTTTCACATCCGCACCGATGGCGAGGGCGAATTTGTCCTGAAAATATCGCATCCGGCGGAAGAGGCCGGCTTCACCGATTTCCAGAACAAGGCGCTGGACCACATCCTTGCGGTCGATCCCGCCTTGCCGGTTCCCTCGGTGCGCAAAAGCCTCGATCGCGATGCGCAGTTTACGGTCAGCATCGGCGGTTCGCAGCCGCGTATCGTCCGGCTGGTCACCTATCTGCCCGGCCAGTTGCTTTCGCGCTCGCCGGTGTCGGCTGCGCAAGATCGCAATCTCGGCATCTTCCTCGCTCGGCTTGGCAGGGCACTGCGCGGCTTTTTCCACCCGGCCGCCGGCAGCGATCTTTTGTGGGATATCCGCAAGGTCGCCAAGACGCGGCCCATGCTGGCACATATCGCCGATGCCGGGCGCCGCGCCATGGTCGAGCGCGTCATCGATGCCTTCGAGGAGCACGCCGCGCCCATTATTCCCAGCCTGCGCGCCCAGATCGTCCACAACGACATGAATTCCTACAATGTGGTGATGGACGCATCGCGGCCCGAGATCGTCAGCGGCATCCTCGATTTCGGCGACATGATCCATTCGCCGCTGATCTGCGATCTCGCCATCGGCGCCGTCTACCGCTGGCCGGCCGACGGCCACCCGCTGGCGCCCGCCGCACGCTTCGTTGCTGGCTACCAGTCGGTGCAGCCGCTCGAGGCCGAGGAGATCGGCATCCTGTTCGACCTGATCCGTGCCCGCCTTGCGCTCATCGCCAACATTGCCACCTGGCAGGCGGAGCGCTTCCCGGCCAAGCGCGACTATGTGCTGCGCCTCATCACCGAGGTCTGGGCCTCGCTCGAGCGGCTGGACGGACTGTCACACAGCGATGCCCGCCGTTATTTCCTCGATCATTCCAATCCGGAGTAGACGCTCGTGTCCCAATCCTCGCCCGCAAATGCCTCCGCCGATGCCGGTGCATCAGCATCCGCGCTGCTCGAGCGCCGTGCCAGGCTGCTCGGCCCGACCTATCGCGCCTTCTACCGCAACCCGATCCATCTCGTGCGTGGCAGCGGCGTTTGGCTCTACGATGCCCACGGACGCAAGTTTCTCGATGCGTACAACAACGTCGCTTCGGTCGGGCACTGCCACCCGCGCGTCGTCGAGGCGCTGTCGGGGCAGGCGGCCACGCTCAACACCCACACGCGTTACCTCAGCGAAATCATCCTCGACTACGCGGAAAGACTTCTCGGCACGCTTCCGCCCCATCTCGGCCATGCCATGTTCACCTGCACCGGCAGCGAGGCCAACGATCTCGCCATCCGCATCGCCCAGCATTCGAGCGGCAATACCGGCGTGATCATCACCGATTTCGCCTATCATGGCGCCACCATCGCCACCGCGCAGCTGTCGCCGGCCGCGGTCGGGGCGAAGGGCGTGCCCGCGCAGCACAGGACCGTGGCCGCCCCGGATACGTTTCGCGATCAGGGCCGGGCCGCACGCGATTTCGCCAGGAATGTCGCCGCCGCCATTGAGGACATGCGCGCACAGAACGTGCGCCCGGCGGCGCTGCTGATCGACTCGGCATTTTCCAGCGACGGAATTTTCTTCCCCGATGCGTCGGCGATGCGCGAGGCCGCCGATCACGTCAGGAAGGCGGGCGGCATCGTCATTGCCGACGAAGTCCAGTCCGGCTTCGGCAGGCTCGGCCAGGGCATGTGGGGTTTCGCCAATTACGGCCTCGAACCTGACATCGTCACCATGGGCAAGCCGATCGGCGACGGGCATCCGATGGCCGCGGTCATCGTGCGGCCGCAGCTTGTTGCCTCCTTCGGTTCCAACACCGGCTACTTCAACACATTCGGCGGCAATCCTGTCGCCGCCGCCGTCGGCATCGCGGTGCTCGATGTCATCGAAGGCGAGGGACTGGTCGAGAATGCGCGCACGGTTGGGGCCTATACGGGCGAGCTGCTGCGGGCTCTGCAGAACCGGCATGCCATGGTCGCCGATGTCAGGCATAACGGCCTTTATTTCGGCGTCGAGTTGACGGCGGAGGAGGACGAGGCGCTGGCCGCCACCAGGACGTCGGCGGTCGTCGAAGCCATGCGCGAGGACGGCGTGCTGATCTCGTCATGCGGTCCGCGCGGGAACGTGCTGAAGATCAGGCCGCCATTGCCGTTCGCCAGGGACAATGCCGAGCAACTTGCCGAAACGCTCGATCGCACCCTGTCGCGCTGGTGAGGGGATAGGAAAGGGTGCGGCAATCGACATGCTGAAGCTCGAACATCAGACCCTGAACGACCGCGCCTATGGCGCGCTCAAGCAGGAGCTGATTTCGGGCGGCTTCAGCCCGGGCCAGACATTGGTCATCCGCAAGCTTGCCGAGACGTTCGGCATTTCGACGACGCCGATCCGCGAGGCGCTGCAACGGCTCGTCGCCGAGCGGCTTCTGGAATTGCAGAACAACCGCTCGATCATCGTGCCCTTGCTGTCTGCGCCGGCCTTCGAGGAACTGACCCGCATCCGCGTCGCGGTGGAGGGGCTGGCGGGCGAGATGGCCGCCTCGCGCATCACCGAAGACGGGCTGGTCGACATACAGGCCACGCTGGCGGGCATGCAGCGCGCGATCGAGGCGGGCGACGCCGGGGCCTATCTCGCGCTCAACGAGGCCTTCCACTTCGCCATCTACCGGCATGCCGGCGCGCCGATCCTCCTCAACATGATCCGTGATCTCTGGGGGCGGGTTGGGCCCTATCTCAAGCTCCTGATGCAGGCTGAGCGCTACAAACCCCAGTCGAACGAGGCGCATCGCAAGATCGTCGCGGCATTGGCGCAGCGCAACGGCGCCGACGTCAGGACCTCCATAGAACAGGACATCGCCACGGCGGCAGCGGTGCTGGCGGGGAACCTTCGCGCGGCCGAATGACGACGCGATCCCGTCGCGCCCCGGCGATCGGCCTATCCGGTCTTGTCCAGCCGGTCGCGAAGCATGCTCCACGGCAGCAGCGCGTTCGGCGCGAAGCGCAGCAGGCTGTGGAACGGCATCGGCGACGGTGGCCCGAAGGGCAGCGGCAGATCGCGGGCGTCGGTTCCACCAGCCCAGTCCGCAAGCACCTTGCCCATGGCCGTGGTCATGGCGATGCCGCGACCGTTGCAGGCGCGACCTGCGATCAGCCCCGGTGCGAGATCGATGAGGTGGGGCAGGAAATCGGGTTCGACTGCTGCCATCCCCGACCAGCCATAGGCGAGCGGCGGCAGGTCCGGGAGCTCGAGATGCCGGGCCAGCCGCCGCTGGATCGTCTGCGGCAGGCGTCGGTCCGCACCGGGGCCGAAGACATGCATGCCGCCGCTGATCAGCCTGTTTTCGGCATCGAAGCGGTAGGTGAAGAGATTGCGTCTCGTGTCGCCGACGCCTTGCCCGCCGGGCAACAGGCGGCTGCGCACCTCGCGCGGCAGCGGCGCCGTCGCGATCTGGAAGATTTTCAGCGGGAAATAGGTTTTCCGAAGCCCCGGATTGAGCTGTCCGCCATAGGCGTTGGTGGCGATCAGCACCTTTCCTGTGCGCACCGAACCCATTTGCGTCTTCAGCGACCAGCCGTCCGCGATACGGTCGATCGCGGCGACGCGCGTGTGCTCGAACAGGCGCGCGCCGGCTTTTTCCGCCACGTCGGCCAGGCCGCGCGCATAGGCGACCGGATTGAGCACGCCTCCTGAACGATCCATCCAACCGCCGACATAACCGCGGGCGCCGGTCAGCGCCTCGATTTCTTGCCGGTCCAACACGACGGCCGGTCGGCCGCGCTCCGCCCATTGCCCCGCGCGTGATTTGACCTTTTCGAGCGCGACAGGGGAATGTGCCGGCTGGATCCAACCGTTCTGCACCGCGTCGCACTTGATGTCGTGCCGCCTGATCAGGCCGAAGACCAGGTCGGCGCTGCCAGCGGCGAAGTCGATCAGCCTCTCGCCGCGCGCGGGGCCTAGATGGGCCTTTATCGCATCCGGATCCATTTTGGCGAAGTTCGGTACGATGAAGCCGGCATTCCTGCCGGTAGCGCCCCAGGCGATGGTTTCGGCCTCGAGAACGGCGACCGAAAGACCTCTGGCCGCGGCATGCAAGGCGGTCGAAAGGCCGGTGAAGCCGCCGCCGACGATGGCAAGGTCGACATCGAGCTCGCCTTCCAGCGCCGGGCGGAGGCGGGTCTCACGGCTGACCGCGTGCCAAAGCGAAAGCACTTCCTGCCGGGCCATTGCGGTCACGAGCCGCTCTCGCTGGCGGCCACCTTCGCTCGCTTGCCGAGCCGTGCCCGCCGCGGCCGTTCCCCGAACAGTCCGTTGGGGCGGACCAGGAGGATGATGCACAGCATGACGCCGATTGCGACGATCTGCAGGGACGCGGCGCGCGCCTGTTGCTCCGGTGGGAACAGCGCGCTGGTCAGCGTGCCCGATCCGGCCCAGATCCCCCAGACCAGGATGCTGCCGACGATGGCGCCGGCATTGCTGCCCGAGCCGCCGACGATCAGCATCACCCAGACCTGGAAGGTCAGGATCGGCAGGTAATTGTCCGGCGCGATGAAGCCGGTGAAATGGGCCTGCAAGGCGCCCGCAAGCGCCATGATGGCGCCGCCGACCGCGAAGGCCTGGACACGGTAGAAGCGCGCGCTCTTGCCAAGCGAGATCGCCGCCCGCTCGTCCTCCCGCAGCGCCTTCAGCACCCGGCCCCACGGGCTGCGAGACAGGTGCTCCAGCGCCAGATAGGCGACCAGCGTGACCGCCGAGACGACGGCAAGGTTCGACAGGTTGAACAGCAGCGGCGTCTCGGCGAGGCTGCCGAAAGGGCGCGGGATGAAGCCGATGCCGAACGGACCGCCGGTCAGTTTCTGCGCATTAAGCGCGACCAGTTGCACGACCACGGCGACGCCGAAGGTGGTGATGGCAAGGTAGTCGGATCTGAGCCGCAACGTGGCGATGCCCGTCAGGGCCGCGGCGATGCCGCCGACGACCATGGCGCCGACCCAGCCGGCCAGGATCGGTAGCCCAAAACCGCCCAGACGCGCGGCATCGTCCGGCGTCGTCAGCAGCGCCGATGTATAGGCGCCGATGGCGACGAAGCCGGCGAGCCCGACATTGAAGAGCCCAGTCAGCCCCCATTGCAGATTGAGCCCCAGCGTGACCAACGAAAAGATCAGCGCCGTGGTCAGGAAGAAAGCGCCATAGCCGAGCAGGTCCATCAGCGTTCCCTCACACCAAAAAGGCCGATCGGCCGCACGAACAGCACCGCCATCAAGATGATGAAGGAGACCGCCGCGCGCCATTCGGCGCCGATCAGTTGCACGGCGCCCGCTTCGGCGAGCCCGATGATCAACCCGCCGAGCACGGCGCCCGGGATGCTGCCGATACCGCCGAGAATGGCGGCGGCGAACATCGGCAGCAGCATGTCGAAGCCCATGAACGGGCGGATCTGCACCAGGATGCCGATCATCACGCCGGCGACGCAGGCAAGCGCTGCGCCGAGGACCCAGGTGACACGCACCACCTTGGCGACATCGATGCCGACGATGCGGGCAAGTGCCGCATTCTGGCTCAGGGCCTGCATGGACCGGCCGGTCTGCGTGCGCGTCATCAACAGGTGTACGCCCAGCACCAGAATTGCTGTCAGCAGCAACAGCGCGATCTGGTCCGGCGTGATGCGGATGCCGAAGCCGACCGGCATGGCGATCTGGATGGCGCGGCTGAAATAGGTCGGGCGTGAGGTGAAGGTGAACTCGAGCAGGCTTCGCAGCGCCATCGAGGCGCCGAAACTTGCCATCACCACGATGATGGCCTGGCCCTGAGAGCGCAGCCGCGCGAACAGCACCTTGTCGAGCAGCAGCGCCAGCAGGGCGGTGAATGCCATGCCAATGACCAATGCGACGATGAGCGGCCAGCCGAAGGAAAGCGGGGCGATCGGCGCCACCTTGCCGATCGTGGCGCCGATGGCGCCTACGACGGCCAGCGTCGCATAGGTGCCCCAGGCCATGAAGTCGCCATGGGCGAAGTTCGAGAAGCGCAGGATCGAATAGGTCAGCGTCACGCCGATGGCGCCGAGGCCTATCATCGAGCCGGTCAGCAATCCGTCGACGATGAATTGCAGGTTCATGCCGCACTTCCCTTGCCTGAAGGCGCGGCCTTGCCGGCACTGTCCGGGCGCTGGCCAAGATAGAGCTCGGCGACCACCGGATCGCTCCACAATTCAGCGGCGATGCCCTCGTGCCGGTCCTTGCCTTCGACCAGCACATAGGCGCGGTCGCCGATGGCGAGCGCCGCCTTGGCGTTCTGTTCGACGAGAAGGATGGTGACGCCGGACTTGCGGATGCCGGCCAGCATCTCGAACACCATCGAGACGAATTTCGGCGACAGGCCGGCCGACGGCTCGTCCAGCACCAGCACCTTGGGGTGGACGATCAGCGCCCGCGCCACGGCCAGCATCTGGCGTTGCCCGCCCGACAGATTGCCGGCGGCGATGCGGCGCTGGCGCGCCAGGTCGGGGAAGGTCGCGTACATCTCGTCGATGCGGGCGGGAACCCCGCGGCGCTCGATGATGCCGCAGGCAACCCTGAGATTGTCGTCGACCGACATCAGTGGAAACACGTTCTCGGTCTGAGGCACGAAGGCGAGCCCAAGCCGCACCATGGTGTGGGCCGGTGCGGTGGTGATATCCTTGCCGTCGAGGAGAACGGTGCCGCCGGTGACCGGGACGAGACCGGCAATTGCCTTGATCAGGCTCGACTTGCCGGCACCGTTGGGGCCGAGAACGACGACGATTTCGCCCTTCCTCACCGTGATCGAGGCACCGCGCACGATCGGCACGCCGGGTTCGTAGCCGGCTTCGAGGTTGCGGACGTCAAGCACGGTGCCGGTCACGCCGCGCCCCCGAGATAAGCCTCTATCACGCGCGGATCGCGCGCCACCTCGTCGGCCGTGCCTTCGCACAGAAGCTCGCCGCCCGCCATCACCAGGACGCGATGGCAAAGCCGCGTCACCATGTCGATGTTGTGCTCGATCAGAAGAAAGGTGATGCCGCTTCTGTTGATGTCGCGGATGCGGTCGATGATGACTTCGAGCAGCGTGGCGTTGACGCCGGCCGCGGGCTCGTCGAGCAGGATGATCGCCGGGTCGGCCATCATCACACGGGCAAGTTCGAGCAGTTTGCGCTGGCCGCCCGAAAGCACCCGCGCCGGTTCGTGCGCCAGCCGGGTGAGCGAGACGAGTTCAAGCAGTTCGGCAGCCTTCTCGGCGGCTGCCTTCTCTTCGGCGGCGACCCGCCACGGAATCAGGAAATTGGCGAGCAGCCGCTCCCCTGCCTGACGTTGCGCGGCGAGCATGACGTTTTCGATCAGCGTGAGATTGGGCAAGGGCCGTGGAATCTGAAAGGTGCGCCCAAGACCGCGGCCAATGCGCAGGTGCGCTGCTTCGCCGGAAACGAGCGCCCCGTTGAGACGTATCTCGCCGCTTGTAGGCAGGATGCTGCCGGCGAGCAGGTCGAACATCGTCGTCTTGCCGGCGCCGTTGGGGCCGATCAGGCCGAGGATCTCGCCCGGGCGGACCTCGAACGAAACATCGTTGACGGCGACAAGGCCGCCGAAACGCCGCACGACGTTCTTTGCTGCCAGAACCGGCGCCTGGGTCTCCGTCCCATGCCGTTTCGCCGTGTCGTTCATCAAGCCCTCTGGCCGAAGCGATCTTTGCCGCTTTCTGATTTTTTGATTTGTGATCACACTTGCTTTGATCACGCTAATCAGCTTTAATTTTCTCCGCAAGCCGAAAACAGGCCAGGCCGTCGAAAAGGCCAAGATCGGGAACGCCATGCAAAGGGCTGCTGTCGAGCGCACCAACGAGGTCATCGCCGCGCAACTCGCGCCGGTCGGCCGCGAGACGGTGCAGGACCGCGTCTATTCCGAATTGCGCCGGGCGCTGATTGGCGGTCTCTTCGAGCCGAGCCAGGTTCTGACCATACGCGGCCTTGCCGATGCGCTGGTCACGTCTACCATGCCGGTGCGCGAGGCGCTTGGGCGGCTGATCACGGAAAAGGCGCTGGAAGCGCTTCCAAACCGCTCGGTGCGGGTGCCGCCGATCACGCTGGAACGCATCGACGACCTCCTGCGCGCCCGTGCCCTGATCGAAGGCGAGGCAATCGCGCTTGCCGCCGCGCGCATGGATCCGCGTCAGATCGCCACCATCGAAACCATTCTCGGTGAATGGGACGAGATGCGGGCGCTGAAGCACAAGAAGGATGTCGACCGCGAGGTGACGCTCAATCAGAGCTTTCATTTCGAAATCTATCGCGCCTGCGGTTCCGCCGTGCTGATCCCGATGATCGAGAGCCTCTGGCTGCAGTCGGGACCATGCATCCGAGTTGCAATCTATGCCTTTTCCGAGGCCGGCGAGGTCGACACCGCCCATTATCATCGCAGCATCGTCGCCGCGCTTGCGGCGCAGGATGCCCAGGCCGCACGCGAGGCGCTGGTGGCCGACATCAGCCGCCCTTTCGCTTTCCTGCGCGACAAGCTGAAGTTGACGGCAAAGGCGGAGTGAATGCCTGATATGACCAGACGCATCATCAGGATCACCGAGCCGCATTCCGAGCTGTCGGTGACGGCGCAGTTGCTGCCGGAAAAAGCGCCAGAGAACGCAACGTTCCTGTGGTCTTACCTGGCCGAGCCGCGCGTCGTCGCGGGCATTCATGCCATGTGGACCGGCCCGGAAATCTCCTGTCCGATCCCCGCGGCGCATCTGGACGGCGAGGCCTTTGCCCAGGCCTTGCCGGCGGAGAACGCGACGCTGACGCCGCAGCCCGGCGACATCGTGCTTTCCTATGTGCCGCCGCGCATGTGGGGCGGCAACCCGCATGCGATCTTCGACATCGGCCTGTTCTACGGGCAAGGCGCGCGCCTGCTGTTTCCGATCGGCTGGCTGGCGGGAAGCGTCGTTGCGCAGGTGCTGCCCGAGCAACGCGATCAGTTCGCTTCTGCCTGCGGCATCATTCGCCGCAACGGCGCCTGCGATGTCACCTTCACGCGGCTGGAGAGCTGAAATGGCTGAACGCGACGACAGCTTCGAACTCTTCGACCTCCGCGTCGAGGCTGTCGTCCCCGAGGGCAAGCCGGTGTATTGCGGCGCCAGGCCCGGCGACTATTTCGAGCTGAAAGGCGAGATGCTGTCGATGCCGGCGGGCCAGGGATTTTCGATCTATTCCATAGCGGCCGTGCTGCCGCTGCTGGCGGCGAAGCAGCGCCCCACCCATGCCAATGACTGGATGACCTCGGATGCCGAGATCGCCTGTCCCGATCCCAATTGCGCCAGCAGGCTCAGGATCGTCAGGACCGGCAAACGGCGGTTCAGCCACGCCGAGACCACGGCGGTGCCGCTGCCGAAGGAGAGTGAGCAGAGATGACCGCCAAGACTTTCGAACTCAGCCCCGGCTACACAATCTCGCGCGTCATTCGCGGTGGCTGGCAGTTGGCCGGCGGCCACGGCGCGGTGGACCGTCAGCAGGCAGTATCTGACCTGATCGCCACGTTCGACGCCGGGATCTGGACCTATGACTGCGCCGATATCTACACCGGCGTCGAGGAGCTGATCGGAGCGGCGCGGCTGCGTCTGGCCAACGAACGCGGTCTCGATGCCGCCGCCAGGATGAGGGTGCACACCAAGCTCGTGCCGGACCTCGAGCGGCTCGCCGGCATCAGCCGCGATTACATCAGAGGCATAGTCGACCAGTCTCTGCGCCGGCTGAAGACCGAGCGGCTCGACCTCGTGCAGTTCCACTGGTGGGACTATTCAGTGCCTCGCTATGTCGACGCGATGGGTTGGCTCGACGAGCTCCGGCTGGAAGGCAAGGTGCGCAATGTCGGCACCACCAATTTCGATACGCAGCGCCTGGGCGAAATCCTGTCGGCCGGCGTGCCAGTCGTCAGCCAGCAACTGCAATACTCCGTCCTCGACCAGCGTCCGGCGGCGAGCCTCGCCGCGCTCGCCGCGCGCAACGGCGTCAGTTTTCTCTGCTACGGTTCGGTGGCCGGCGGCTTTCTCGGCGACAGATGGCTCGGCGTCGCCGAACCGGACATGCCGCTCGAAAACCGCTCGCTGGTCAAATACAAGCTGATCATCGACGACTTCGGCGGCTGGGAGCTCTTCCAGACCCTACTCAGTGTGCTGAAGCGGATCGGCGACCGCCACGGCGTCGACATCGCCACTGTCGCCAGCGCCTGGGTGCTCGAGCAGCCGCAAGTGGCGGCCGTCATCGTCGGCGCCCGCAACCAGGCGCATGCGCTGGCCAATGCGAAGATCATGGATGTCGCGCTCGGGACTGAGGACCGGGCGGAGATCGGCGCCGTGATCGCCCAGAGCCGCGGTCCCCTCGGCGACGTCTACACGCTGGAGCGCGATCGTCACGGCCGCCACGGCTCGATCATGCACTACAACCTCAACGCGGCCCGGCCATGAGCGCCACCACCGAAAGGCTGTTTTCGCGGGCCAGCACCGAAATCGTCGAGTTGCATCGCTTCTTCGTCGACTGGTTCGTCGCATCGCGCGCCGGCAAGGCCGATTTCAGCCGCTTCGAACGCGTCATGGGCGAAGGCCTGGCCATGGTCACGCCTGACGGCACGGTCCTCGATCGCGATGCGGTGGTCGACCATGTCCGCGCAAGCCGCGCTTCCTGCGACGAAGCCTTCGCCATCTCGATCGAGGACATCCGGCCGGGCTGGCAAACCGGCGACGCGATCGTCGTGCTCTATGTCGAGGCGCAGTTGCGAGGCGGCAAGCATAGCCGCCGTCAGTCGAGTGCGCTCTTCACCACCAATCCATCGGCGCCCAACGGCGTCGAATGGCGACATCTGCATGAAACCTGGCTGCAGATGCCGGAAAGCTGAACAGGCTCCAGACGTGAAATTTGGTTCGTGTAACTCAATTCGTGTAGCTCAAGGGGAACAACAATGAGAAAGACGATACTCCAACTCACCACCGCGCTCGCTCTCGTGACGATCGCCGGCACGGCCCATGCCGCCGACTGCAAGATCACGGTCGGCCTGGTCATGGAATTGACGGGACCGGCCGGTGAATACGGCCAGGCCGGCGCAAAATCGGTCGAGATGGCCTTCCGCGACATCAACGACGCCGGCGGCGTTCGCGGCTGCGATCTGGTGACCGACACGCGTGATAGTCAGAGCCAGGGCAATATCGCCGTCGATGCGGCGACCCAGTTGGTTCAGGTCAAGAAGGTGCCGGTGATCATCGGCGGCATCATCTCCTCGGTGTCGATCCCGATCCTGACCTCGGTCACCGCCCCGGCCAAGATCGTGCAGGTCTCGCCGGCTTCGTCCTCGCCGACGCTGACCGCACTCGGGCGCGATGGCAAGACCAACGGCATCTTCTTCCGCACCATCACCTCCGATGCGCTGCAAGGCGTGGCCGCCGCGAAATACGCCATCGACAAGGGCTTCAAGAAGCTGTCGATCATCCATGTCAACAATGATTTCGGCGTCAACATGGTGGCCGAATTCTCCCGCGCCTACAAAGCGCTCGGCGGCACCGTCGTCTCCGACACGCCCTACAACGAGAAGCAGTCGAGCTATGCCTCGGAAGTCACGGCGGCCATGGCCGGCGAGCCTGACGGGCTTTATCTCGTCAGCACGCCGGTTGACGGCGCCACCGTCGCCCGCACCTGGATTTCGCAAGGGGGCGTGCAGAAATTCCTGCTCAATGACGGCATGAACAGCCCGGACTTCATCGAGTCCGTCGGCGCCGACTATCTCAAGGAGGCCTATGGCACCTCGTCCGGCACCAGCCCGACCGCCTCCACCGACTACTTCACCAAGAATTACAAGGCGTTTTCGGGCATCGAACCGTCCAATCCCGCGGCCGACCGTTCCTATGATGCCGGCGCCATTGTCGGCCTGGCAATCGCCATCGCCGGCTCAGAGGATCCGGCCAAGATCAAGGACGCCATGTACAAGGCGGTCGATCCTGCTGGCGCGCCGATCTTTGCCGGCAAGGACGAGTTCGCCAAGGCGCTCGGACTGATCAAGGACGGCAAGCCGATCCGCTACGAAGGTGTCATCGGCCCGGTCGCCTTCGACAAATATGGCGACATCACCGGGCCGTTCCGCTTGTGGAAGATCGTCGACGGCAAGGTAACGACCGACGGTGAAATGACCACCGACGACGTCAACGCCTTGCAGGCGAAGCTCCAATAGGCCGCCACATCAGGCAGTCCGGCACCGATCGCTCGATGCCGGACTGCTCGTAACCCAACCCTGGCCCTTGCGCCCTGAAATCATGCCGTCCACAACAACGGCTGCGGGCTTCATTCTCCCGACCTGCGTGACAGCCAGCGCCTGCGTCTTTCGCGCTGTTCGGCGAGCTCGGCTTCGTCCCAGTAACCGATCAGCACGCCGGGCTCGATCAGCGGATCGAAGTGCCGCAGCTTGTCGTTGTTTCCCGTCAGCCATTCCTCGGCGACGGTGATGCGGTTGTTGGGCAGCGCCAGCCAGCGGAACAGCGCCTGCCGCAGTCGTTCGATGTCGGCCGCCGCTGATGCTTCGGTGCCGAGATCGCGCAGTTCGTCCGGATCGCCGTTCAGATCGAAGAACATCGGCGCCAGGCCCTCGCCATGGACCAGTTTGAAGCGGCCGTCGGTGATCATGTAGAGCTTGCAGTCGGCGACCGGCATAACGAGCTTCAGCCGCGCGGCATCGCCGCCATAGTCGTACTCGCTCACCGCGTGGCGCCGCCAGTTCACGTCCTGGCCGGCCAGCAGCGGCGCCAGCGACCGGCCCTCGAGAACGTGCGGCTTCGCCTTGCCGCCGAAGAAGTCGAGGAAGGTGGGCGCGAGGTCGATCATCTCCACCAGCGCCTCCGACGTCGTGCCGCGCGTCGCGTCGGCCTGCCGGCGCGGATCGTAGACGATCATCGGCACCTTGGCCGCGACATCGTGGAACAGGTATTTTTCGCCCAGCCAATGGTCGCCGAGATAATCGCCGTGGTCGGAGGTGAACACGATCAGCGTGTTGTCGAACAGACCGCGCTCCTCCATGAACCCGAACAATCTGCCCAACTGATCGTCGATCTGTCTGATCAGGCCCATATAGCAGGGAACGACCCTTTCGCGGACCTCGTCGCGGGAGAAGTTCCTGGAATAGCGCTCCTGCTGGAAGGCTTCGAAGATCGGGTGGGGCGAGACGCGTTCTGCTTCGCTGCGCACGACCGGCTTTATGTCGGCCTTGCCGTACATGTCGTGATAGGGCGCCGGCACGATGTAGGGCCAGTGCGGCTTGATGTAGGAGAGATGCGCGCACCAGGCTTCGCCCTTTGCCTCGGCCTCCTCGATGAAGCGCATGGCGCGGCGCGTCATGTAGGGCGTTTCCGAATGCTCCTCGGGAATGCGCGCCGGCTTGTCGGCATGGACGAGCAGCCAGCCGTTGAAATTCTCGCCGTTCTCGCCTTCACCGGAATTGGCCCAATGCTCCCACGGATTGGCGGCGTCGAAGCCGTGCTCGCGCAGATATTGGTCGTAGGCCGGGTCGGGATCGTAGGCGGACGACGGATGCAACCCGTCGTCGCGCTCGAACGGTTCGAAGCCGCATTCGGCGACGCGCACGCCGATGATGGACGTCTTGTCGATGCCGAGGCGCTCCATGCCTTCCTCGTCGGCCCTCATATGCGTCTTGCCGATCAGCGCGCAGCGCACGCCGATCTCGCGCAGATGCTCGCCGAGCGTAGGCTCGCCGATCCTGAGCGGCACGCCGTTAAGCGTCGATCCGTGCGAGCGGACATAGCGGCCTGTATAGGCACTCATGCGCGAGGGCCCGCACACGGTCGATTGCACATAGGCGTTGGTGAAGCGCACGCCGCGGCTGGCCAGCCGGTCGATATTCGGCGTGTGCAGGGTCTGGTGTCCGGCGCAGCTCAAATAGTCGAAGCGCAGCTGGTCGCACATGATGAAAAGGACGTTGCGGTCTGTCATTGGTCGTCCGTCATTGTGGTTCGCGCAAGACCGGTGTGCCAGAACGGCCGATGTCCTACAACGATGCCTCAAAATATCATTTTACCCAACCAGATGCCTCATGCACTGTGGGAGCCGGGAGGGTCGAAATCGTGCCGTTCGTCACCATTGGCGGCCTTGCGCTGCACCACCGCTATGTCGAGGCGACCGGCACCGCGCGGCCGGTGATCTTCATCAATTCGCTGGGTACCGATTTGCGCATCTGGGACGATGTCATCTCGCAATTAAGCGGTGACATGCCTCTGCTGGTCTACGACAAGCGCGGCCACGGACTTTCCGATATCGGCAGCGGCATCCGGTCGATCGATGATCATGTCGACGATCTCCTGGGCCTCATCGATCATTTCGATCTCGGCAGGGTCGTGCTGTTCGGCCTGTCGGTCGGTGGCTTGATCGCGCAGCGGCTCTATACCCGTCATCCCAGCTGCGTTGAGGCTCTGATCCTGTCCGACACGGCGCACAAGATCGGCACGGACGAGAGCTGGAATAAGCGTATCGCCACCGTCGAGCGCGACGGGATCGAGGCGATAGCCGACGGTGTGATGGAAGCATGGTTCACGCCCGGCTTCCATGCCGCGCGTGCGGCCGACCTTGCCGGTTGCCGCAATATGCTGACCAGGCAGGCGCTGCCGGGTTACATCGGGACATGCATGGCGGTCCGCGACGCCGACCTCACCGAGGCCGCGCGGCGTATCGCGGTGCCGACACTTTGCATGGTCGGCGACCAGGACGGCTCGACACCGCCCGATCTCGTCCGCTCGCTGGCAGCGCTGATCCCCGGCGCCCGCTTTGAAATCATTCCTAATGCCGGCCATATTCCCTGCATCGAACAGCCGGAGGCGGTGGTCGCGCTGATCCGCGATTTTGTCGCGTCGCCTCCTCCGGGGCAGAAACCTTTGAGCGCGGCTACCCCTTGATCGCCGAGCCGACGATGGAATCGACGAAAAAGCGCTGCAGCAGGACGAAGAGGATGAGCGGCGGCAGCACGGCAAGCGTCGCGCCGGCCATCACCAACCCGGTGTTGACGGCGCCTCTGTTGTAACTCAACAGCCGGCTGAGGCTGATGACGATCGGATAGGCGTCGGCGTTGCCTTGCAGCACGGTCAGCGGCCACAGATAGCTGTTCCAGTGATAGACGAAGGCAAACAGCGCCAATGCCGCGATCGCCGGCGCCACGCTGGGCGCCACGATCTTGAACAGGATCAGCAGTTCGGAGGCGCCGTCCATGCGCGCAGCGTCGATCAGATCGTCAGGCACGCTTGCAATGAACTGGCGCATCAGGAAGATACCGAAGGCATTGGCGAGGTTGGGCACGATGATGCCGGCGAGGCTGGCATTGAGGCCGATCGAGCCGACGAGGCGATAGAGCGGGATCAGCGTCACGATCGGCGGCAGGAACATGGTCGCGATCAGCACCGAGAACAAAAGCGAGCGGCCGGGGAAGTGGTATTTGGCGAAGGCGTAGCCGGCCATCATGCTGGTGATGAGGATACCGGCTGTGGTGATCGAGGCGATGACCAGGGAATTCCACATAGAACGGCCGACATTGACCACGCCGGAAACTTTCTCATAGGCGTCGAGGCTCGGCGTGTGCGGGATCCACACCGGCGGCACCTGCATGCTCTCGGCCGGAGTCTTGAGACTGGACAGAACCATCCAAACCAGCGGAAAGGCCGACGCCACGGCCACGAGCAGCATGAGCGTGGCCAGCAGCGCCTTGCGGCCGGCGGGGCGTCTGCGCGGCAACCGGCTCGACGATCCCGCGCTCATTCCTGATCCTTCCGGTTGGCAAAGGCGAACAGAGCGCAGACCACGACGATCAGCGACAGCATCAGCATGACGGCCATGGCCGAACCCAGTCCGCCCTGCGCGCGCTCGATGCCGACGCGGCGGATGTGGTAGGTCAAGACATTGGTCGAGCCGACCGGCCCGCCCTGCGTGATCAGCGCCACCGGCTCGAACACCTGCACGGCGTTGATGATGGCGATGACCGCGCTGAACAGGAGCGTGCGCCGCAGCAGCGGCAAGGTGATGAAGCGGAACTGCTCGAAGCGGTTGGCGCCGTCGAGTTTTGCCGCCTCGTAAAGGCTCCCGGAAATCTGGGTCAGCCCCGCAATCGCCAGCACCGTGAAATAACCGACCTGCTGCCACACATTGAGCAGGACGATCGAGATCAGCGCCGAGCGCGGCGACGACAGAAAGGGTTGCGGGCCGATGCCGAGCAGGCCGAGCATCTGGTTCAGCGGCCCTTCACCAGGCGAATAGAGCTTCGACCACACCAGCGCCACCGCGATCATCGGCACCATGTAGGTGGAAAACAGCACGGTCCGCAGCGCTGTGCCGCCGCCAACATCGTGCTGGTGGACCATCAGTCCGAAGGCGACCGAGAGCGGCAGGATGAGGATGACGGAAAGCGCGGTGTAGATGGAGGTGTTGATCAACGCGCCCTTGAAGTCGCGTCCGACCGATGAGGCGCCGAAAATCTCGCGAAAATTGTCGAAGCCAATGAAGGCCGCATTGGAAAAAGGCGTCTGCGTCGACCAGTCCTGGAAGGATAGCCAGACGGTGAGCAGCATCGGCAACAGGATGAAGATGCCGATCAGCGTCACGGCGGGCGCCAGCATGATGCCCGCCGAGGCACGGTACCTGTTGATCATGGTTCGGTCTACTTGGCGGCGCGCTCCAGGATCGAGGCGGCGTCCGCTTGCGCCGTCGCCTGCGCATCCTTGGCCGAGACCTGGCCGTACTGCAACGCCTCCAGCGTCTGCTGCAGGGATTCCGAGAACTCCTGTCCGCCCGGCACGACCGGGAAGGGCTTGGCGTCGGCCAGCACGCTGACATAGCCCGACAGGAATTCCGAGCCGAGCTTGTCCTTGTGGGCCTCGATATCGGAGCTGCGCGAGGGCAGGATGCCCATCGACATCAATATGTCGGACATCGCCGAGGCGCCGTTCTTGCCGGATTTCGGATTGTTGAGCCAGGCCAGGAATTCCCATGCGGCCTTCTGCTCGGCCTGGCCGGCATTGCCGTTGACCACCGTCATCCAGGAATAGGAGATCGAATGCGGCTTGTCGCCGCTCGGGCCGACGGGGATTGGTGCGGTGGCGATATCCGCGAACCTGTCGCCCATGCCTGCCTTCAGCGCGCTTTCCCACCAATTGGCCATGATGATCATGCCGGTCTTGCCGGAGACGAAATTGTCGAGGAAGGGGCCGGTGGTGTTGGCGTCTGCCGTCGCCATGGCCGGCACGCTGGCGCCCGATTTGATGAGCTCCTCATAGAGCTGGAAGGTCTGCGCGGCCTGCGGAGTGTCCAGCGCCGGCTTGCCGTCCTTGACCAGGTCGCCGCCATTGGAGACCAGCAGCGAGGCGAAGGGGTGGACGACGCCCGCCGCCCAGGAATTGATCATGCCGAAACCCTGCTGGCCGGCATCCTTGTTGGTCAGCTTCTTCGCCGCATCCTTGAACGCGTCCCAGGTCTTCGGCGCAGCAGTAATGCCGGCCTGCTTGAACAGTGCCTTGTTGTAGTTCAGCGCGTAGACGTCGATCTCGTTGGGAATGCCGTAGAGCTTGCCGCCGACCGACGCGGCGCTCACCACGCCAGCGGGCCATGCTCCCTTGACCTCTTCGGCGACAGGGTCGGGGGCGGGCGCGACGAGCTTGTCGCGGGCGAGCTCAGGCAACCAGAGATCGTAGATGCCGCCGATCGTGGGACCGTCCGCGCCGCCGCCCTGGGAGCGCAGCGTGGTCAGGAGATCGCCGAAGGGAACGGCGCGCACGGTGACGCTGACATCTGGATTTGTCTTCGCATAGTCCTTGGCCGCCGCTTCCAGCAATGCGACCGTCTCCGGCGACCAATGGGTGAGATAGGATATGTTGACCGACTGCGCCCAGCCGCTGGCGGGCAGGATGGCCAGGCTCGCGGCCAGAGCCAGTTTCGAAGTCCAGGCAAGAGACATCCTCATCCTCCCTCAGGCTAGCGATCACGATGACGTTATGACAACATGAAGCATTGGCGCAAGGGCCCGATTGCGAAAAAGCTGCGCATGGCGCTGTCCCTGATTTCTCTGCTGTCCGTTCACATACGAAATTTACGGTGGAAATACAGTTAGCTGTGAAGGAATCATGGTTGATTGGCTTAGCCCAGCCGTTCCCGGAGGGAGTGTCAGACCTCTTGCGGAGGCTGCTATGTCGTTATAATGACTTTCCTGAGGAATGACTCTCCGCGGCGTCGATAGGGCCGCGGGACGCCAAGGACAGATAAAAATGGGAGACTGGCAATGAGCATGCTTTCAATTCACCGACGCGCAGCCCTTGGCCTGATCGGCGGCCTTGCCGCCTGCGCTGGCCTGTTCACCAGCCTGCCGGCGCGGGCCGACAGCACGGTGACGCTGTGGAGCTGGCGCACCGAGGACGAAGCCGCGATGCGCCGCATCTTCGATGCCTTCGAGGCCAAGAACCCAGGCATCAAGGTCAACATCCAGTTCACGCCGGATGCCGACTACCAGAACCGCCTGAGCACGGCGTTGCGTGGCGGGCGCGGGCCCGACATCGCCCAGCTCAAGGCCTATGGCGAATTGCAGCCTTTCGTCGAGGCGGGCTATCTCGACGCGCTCGACGAGAGCGTGCCGGAACTGAAGAGCATGCCGGACGCAGCCCTTGGCGGCGCGCGTGGGCGCTCCGACGGCAAGCTCTACGGCGTGCCCTATTCGGTGCCGATGATGGGCGTCTTCTACAACAAGGATATCTTTGCCGCGCAGGGCATCGAGGTCCCCAAGACCTACAAGGATTTCGTCGCCGCCTGCGACAAGCTGAAGGCGGCCGGCATCACGCCGATCGCCACCGGCGGCGCCAACGGCTCGGCGTGGGAACTGGAGATCGGCGTCGGCGTCATCGGCCCGACCGTCTACGGCCCCGGCTTTTACGACGAGATGATGACCGGCAAGGCGACCTTCGAGGATCCGCGCTATGTCGCGGCGCTGAAGCGCTTCGCCGAGCTGAAGCCTTATTTCCCCGACGGCTTCGCCGGGATCGACTACACCACCGCCACCCAGCAGTTCATTGGTGGCAAGGCCGCGATGTTTCTTGGCGGTTCGTTCGAGAATGGCAGCTTCAAATCGCAGAACCCGAAGCTGAAATTCTCGATCTTCCCGTTCCCCGCCGACGATGCGGGGGCAAAGCTCTACACCTCGGCCTTCTCGGACGGCTCCTACGGCCTCGTCTCCGAAAGCGCGAACAAGGAAGCCGCGATCAAGGTGCTGGACTTCATGGCCTCGGCCGAATTCGCGCAAATGTTCGCCGACGAACTCGGCTGGCCGCCGGCCCGCACCGATGTCACGGTGAAGGACCCGGTATTGGCCGAGATGATGGAGATGTCGAAGAACTCGACGCCCTACCTGACGCTGGTCGGCTTCCGCTGGCAGTCGCCGACCGCCTCTTCCGTCCTGCAAGCGGAGATCATCGACATGGTCGAAGGCAACATCGCACCGGAGAAGCTGGCGGCCGACATGCAGGCCGCCGTCGCCACCTGGTTCAAGCCGAAGCAGTAAGGAGCCGGGCCGGCCGCAATGCGGCCGGCCTCCCACCGGGCAAGCCACGCATGATCGATCGTCGCCGCAAAAGCAGCCTGAAGCGAACGCAGCAGCGCATGGCCGTGCTTTTCATCCTGCCGGCGCTGGCCGTCTACGCCCTGTTCGTCCTCTATCCCTTGGCGATGTCGCTGTGGGGCAGCTTCTTCATCTGGAAGGGGCTGCGCATCACCGAGTTCGCCGGCCTGTCGAATTTTTCGCGCCTGTTCGTTTTCCCCAGTAGCGCCAGGCTCTACGGCGCGCTCTGGCACAACACCGCCTGGTTCTTCGGCATCATGGTCTTCCAGAACGGCATCGGACTGCTGTTCGCCTGGCTGCTGTTCCTGCGTGATCGAGGTGCGGCCTTCTTCCAGTCGGTTTTTTTCTTCCCCGCGGTGCTGAGCCCGGTCATCGTCGGTGCGCTGTGGCGCCTGCTCCTGGCGCCGGGCGGCGTGGTCGAATGGGCGCTGAACGGGCTTGGCCTGCACCAGGGCAGCCTGACCGTGCTTGGCAACAGCCACACCGCGCTGGCCATGCTGGTCGCCGTCGACGCCTGGAACTGGATGGGCCTGCCGGTGCTGATCTACACGGCGGGCCTGCGGCAGATTTCGGGCCAGATCTTCGAGGCGGCGAAACTCGACGGCGCCGGCAATGCGCGCATGCTGTTCTCCGTCGCGCTGCCCTTGCTGATGCCGGCGCTGGGCACGCTGACGACTTTGTCCTTTATCAACACCTTCAACCAGTTCGACATCGTCTATGTGATGCAAGGCGTGCAGGGCAATCCGAGCTATTCGACCGACACGCTGGTGACCTATTTCTACAGGCTGGCCTTCGGCGCGGAGGGCGCCGTCGGCATCACCGACATCGGCCTGGCGCTGGCGTTGGGCACCATGCTGTTCCTCATCCTCAGCGTCGGCACGCTGTTGATGCTGCGTTTCTTCGACCGCCGCACGGTGCAGCTATGAGCGCGCTGACCATGGCAGGCAATCCCGTGATCTCGCGCCGGCTTTCGCGGCTGCCCGGCTGGACGGTGCTTGCCCTGTGGACGGCGGCCGTGCTGCTGCCGCTCTACATCCTCGTCGTCTCCTGCTTCAAGTCGACGGCCGAAATCTACGACAACCGGCTCGGCCTGCCGGCAAGCTGGGCCTTCGACAATTTCGTCAACGCCTGGACGCGCGCCGACCTCGGCCACAATTTCATCAACAGCCTGATCGTCACCGCCGGGACGGTCATCCTCACCATCGTCGTCTCGGCCATGGCCGCCTATCCGCTCAGCCGTTACCGGCTGGGCTGGAACGCCATCATGCTCGGCCTGTTCCTGTCCGGCATCATGCTGCCGATAAGGCTCGCCTCGGTCGAGCTGTTCACGCTGATGCGCAATCTCGGCCTGCTGGATTCCCTGACCGGACTGATCCTCGTCTATTCGGCGATCCGCATTCCCTTCGCCGTCTTCATCTTCGCCAATTTCATGCGCGTCCTGCCCTCCGAACTCGACGAGGCGGCACGCATGGACGGCGCCGGCGAGGTCCGCATCCTGTTCCAGATCATCCTGCCGATGGTGAAGCCGGCGGTGTCGATCGTCGCCATCTTCACGGCGATCGCCGTGTGGAACGACTTCTTCTTCCCGCTGATCTTCATCTTCGACGACCGCTACAAGACCGTGCCGCTGGCCATCAGCGTCTTCGTCGGCCAGTACCGCACCGATTGGGGCCTGGTGTTCGCCTCGCTGGCGATCTCCATGGCGCCGATCCTGATCATGTATTGTCTGCTCGCCCGCCAGATTCGAGAGGGCGTAGGCGCCGGGGGAGGCATGAAATGATCGAGGACAGGATCTATGCCGCCAAATCCATCCTGGTCGTCGGCGCGCATGCCTTCGATGCCGAGGTGATCGCCGGACCGCTGGCGGCGGCCGCCGTAATGAGGGGCGCCACGGTGACGTTCCTGCACCTGAGCATGGGCGAGCAGGGCCATCCGTGCCTGATCCCCGAGCACTATTGCGCTCAGAAGGAAGAGGAAGCGGGCAGGGCCGCCGCTCGCCTCGGCGTCGCCATACGCAATCTTGGCCTGCATGACGCCTTCCTGCCTTCCGACGACGAGACGGCGCTGAAACTGTGCGATGTCATTCGCGAGCTGAAGCCGGAAGTGGTCATAACCCATTGGCACGGCAGCTGGCACAAGGACCATCGCGCCGCAGCCAAGCTGACGCAGACCGGCATCTTCTTCGCCGCCCTTCCGACTGTTGCGCGCGACCATGCCGCCTTTACGCCGGGCTTGCTGCTGTTCGGCGAGAACTGGGAGGACGATGACGGTTTCCGCCCCGAGCACCTGGTCGACGTCAGCGACGGCTTCGAGGCGTGGAGCGAGGCGGTGCATGAATACGAGCTGGCGCGGGGCCTGAGCAGCTTCCCCTATGTCGATTACTACAGCGCGCTCTACCGTCTGCGTGGCTGCCTGCGCGGCACGCGCCATGCGCAGGCCTTCGCGGCGGCCTCGCATTCCTGGAACGCCGGCAGCGGTCTGTTCGCGCCGCCGGCTGCCGGAGGGCGCCGATGACGCGGGTTCTGGCCATCGATCTCGGCGGCACCAATCTGCGCGCTGCCGTCCAGTCCGGCAATGTCAGCGCGCTGGAGAGGCCGAGCCGCGAACCGGCGCCGGCAAGCCTTGATGCCTTCGTCGCCCGTATCACGGCGCTTTGCGCCGAGGCTGGCGCGGTCAAGGCGTTGGGCCTGGCGGTGCCAGGTCTCGTCGAGGGGTCGGTCTGCCGCTGGATCCCGAATCTCCCTTGGCTCGACGGTGTCGACATCGCGGCGCTGTTCCCGCGGTTGCGCGTCGCCGTTGGCAATGACGCGCAGATCGCCCTGCTGGCGGAAGCCGTTGAAGGCAGCGCGAAGGGCATGTCGGATGCGATCCTGCTGGCAATCGGCACGGGCATAGGCTCGGCGGTGCTCGCCAACCACCGCATCGTCGCCGGCACGCATGGCGGCGCCTGCTCGTTCGGCTGGGCCTGCGCCGACATCAAGGACCATGGCGAGGAGCGCAGCGGCTGGCTGGAGCGCGTTGCATCGGGCCGTGCGCTTGACGCGCTTGCCGGTCAGGTCGGCCTTGCCAGCGGCCGCCAGCTGATCGCGGCTGCCCAGGCGGGCGAACTCGCGGCACAGACCTTGCTCGAGCTGCCGGCGCGCCGGCTGGGCACCGCGCTTGCCGGCGCCGTCGCGCTGCTCGACCCCCAGGTGATCCTGGTTTCCGGCGGCCTTGCCGATGCGCTTGACGTCATCGGACCGCCGCTGCTTGCCGCGCTGCGGCGCCAACTGCCGCCGCATCTGCGCGGCATTTCTCTCAAGGCTGGCGCGTTCGGCCCTGGCGCAGGCCTGGTCGGTGCGGCAGTGGCCGGGCAGGCCGGAAGCGGGTGGAGACAGATCCGATGAGTGAAGCCAGTTTTCAGCAGCCGGATCGCAGAAGGCCCGAGCCGCTCTGGTATCAGGTCGAGGAGGCCATCCGCGCCATCGTCAAGAGCGGCGAATGGGCGACGGGCGACCAGATCCCGGCCGAAGACCGGCTGGGCGCGCTGTTCGGGGTCAGCCGCATCACGCTGCGCCACGCTTTGCGCAATCTGGAGGAAAGCGGATTGCTGCGCCGCGAACACGGACGCGGCACCTTCGTGCGCTCCACCACGCTCGTCGCCGGCACCCGCGAACTGACGAGCTTCACTCAGGAGATGGGCAATATCGGCGTCGTTGCCGGCTCGCGCCTGCTCGATTGCAGCCTCACCACCGCCAATGCGGCAGCGGCCGGCGCGCTGGAGATTGAGGAGGGTGACCCGGTGGTGCGCATCCGGCGGCTGCGGCTCGGCAACAACGAACCGATCGGCATCCAGACGGCGCAGCTCTCAGCCGCACGTGTGCCGGGCTTCCTCGACGCCGGCCTGCTGCAGGGATCGCTGTACGAAGCGCTGGAGCGCCACTACGGCATCGTGCCGGTGGCGGCGCGCGAGAATTATCGCGTCGGCGCGGTTGGCGCGGCGGATGCCGAGCTGCTCGATCTGCCGATCGGCAGTCCGGCTTTCGTGGTCGAGCGTATCGCCACCGACGAGCGCGGTCCGTTCGAGTTCACCGTCTCCATCATGCGTGGCGACCGCTACGAGATACGCTCGACGCTGCGCGCCGGGCGCGTCCCGTCAAATCCGCGAAGCTGATCCATCATCACCCAAGCAGACACTAACAGGAGTACCCACGTGTCCGACCTCTACATTCACCGTCTCGCCGCCCTCATCGACCAGGCAGCGAAAACCAATGAAGCGGCCTTTGCCCAGGCAGCCAGCCGCTTTGCCGACTCGCTTGAAGGCGGCGGTCTGATCCATCTCTACGGTTCAGGCCATTCGGTGCTGCCGGTGCAGGAAGTGTTTCCGCGTTACGGCAGCTATGTCGGTTTCAACCCGCTGACGGACCCGCGCGTGATGTGGCACAATGTGCTCGGCGCCGGCGGCGTGCGTGAGCTGCTGTGGCTGGAGCGCACCGAGAAATACGCCGAAAAATTCCTGGATCATCAGCCGCTCAACAAGGGTGACTCCATCATCATCTTCGGCCACAGCGGCCGCAACTCTTCCGGCATCGATACGGCGCTCTATGCCAGGAAGCGCGGCATCTTCGTCGTTGCGGTCACCAGCAAGAACAATCTCGACAAGCCCGCGACGCACTCCTCCGGCAAGCGACTGGCCGACGCGGCCGATCTCGTCATCGACACCTGCTCGCCGATCGAGGATGCGATCGTGCCGGTCGAGGGCTGGAGCCGTCCGGTCTCCGGCTCTTCGACGGTGCTCGCCATGATCCTGGCGCATGAGCTGGTCGCGCGTACCGCCGAGCAGCTCGCCAAGCGCGGCATCGAACTGCCGGTCTTCGCCTCGCCGACGATCGCGGGCGTGACCCTGCACGACACCGATGTCATCTACGGCGTCTACCGCGAACGCATGCTGGAAGCACAGAAAAAGCACCTGCCGGCCTTCCAGGCGACGATGCGGGGCGAATGATGTTCGGGGCGGGAGGCGTCGCGGACGCCTCCCGCCCATGGATGCGCCCAATGCGAACTTATCATCGTCGATGCAAGACCCGGGCCTATCCCCTTGGCTTCCTTCCGAAGCTCCAGTGTTGCTTTGAAAGCGTAAATAAATAATTTGACGCGCGTAATGACTCTGCGATCTATTGGGAACCGTTAAAACTTGACTGGACAAGTTCGGTCGAGCATTGCTGCTTCCAGGCAACGGCCGCCTGACTGGTGTCGGCCGGGGCGGCGGGCGAGGGCAAGGGACCCTGAATATCGATGGCGGAAAAGACGCACCGCACGATGGATGACTTCGCCCGGGCGTGCGGCGTGTCACGGCCGACCCTGTCGAAATATTTCGATGATCCGACGAGCGTCAAGCCGGCGACGCGCGCCCGCATCGAGGCCGCGCTTCGCTCCTCGGATTATCAGCCGAACCTCTTCGCCCGCAATCTCAACCGCAAGCGCACCCGCAATGTCGGCATCGTCGTGCCGGCGATTACCGATCCGTTCTATGCCGAGATGGTCAGCCGCATTGAACTGCGCTGCCGCGACGAGGGTTTTTGGCCGATCGTCATCTCCTCGCACGGTTCGCCCAGGCTTGAGTCGGAATCGGTCAAGACGCTCACCTCGCTGAAGGTGGCCGGCGCCATCGTGGCCCCGCTGGGATCGGTCTCCGAGCCGGGCGTCTTCGAACGGATGGGCAAAGACATCCCGATCGTCTATTTCGACACCTATATCGAGGGTGACACGCCCTTCGTCGGCAACGACAACCACCAGAGCACGTCGATCATGGTCGATTATCTCTGCCGGTCCGGCGAGCCGCCGGTGTATGTCGACATCCCGCACGTCAACCACAATTCGGGCGAGCGACTGCAAAGCTATATCGAGACGATGCGGGCCGCCGGCCTTGAGCCTGTCGTCATCAACGCGGCGCGCGACTACACCTGGGACTTCGAGCGGATCGGCCATGAATGGATGGAAAGGACGCTCGACAAGGGAGGCCTGCCTGGTCGCACCATCCTGTGCGCCAATGACCGGCTCGCCTTCGGCATCATGTCGGCCGCTTTCACGCGCGGGCTGAAGATCGGCCGCAAGCCCGATTGCGACTTCCGTGTCGCCGCCCATGACGACCACCCGTTGAGCCGCTACACCTGTCCGCCGCTCACCACCATGGCGCAGGACTTCGCCGCAATGGCCGGCCGCAGCGTCGAGATCTTGCTGGCCTTGCTCGACGAGGCCCGCCCGCCCGCGCATGACCTCGTGCGAAACGTCAAGCTCGGCGCGACCCTGGTGATGCGTCAGTCGGCCTGAGCGCGCGTCTGCAATTGGAGCCAGGCCGCGGCCTCGCTCATCGCTTGCCGCGCGGCGAGAATGTAGCGGCCCATCGAGACGAAGCCGTGGATCTGGCCCGGCCAGTGCCGCAGGACCAGCGGCACCCCTTCAGCAAGCAGGCGTTCGCCATAGGCGGTCCCTTCGTCGGCCAGGATATCGTGACCGGCGGTCACGACAAACGCCGGCGCCGCGCCTGCAAGGCTCGGTGCCAGCAGCGGCGAAACGCGCCAGTCCTTGATGTCGTCCGGGGTGCGCACATAGTGGTCGCGGAACCAGGCCATGGTGGCGGCGGTCAGTCCAAAGCCGTTGCCGAAACGGCGGTAGCTGTCCGCCGTCTGGCGGGCATCGGTGTTGGGATAGATCAGGATCTGGGCGGCAAGCGGCGGTGCTTGCCCATCGCGGGCGAGCAGTGCCAGCACGGCGGCAAGATTGCCGCCGGCGCTGTCGCCGGCAACGGCGATACGGGCAGGATCGATGCCGAGCTCCCCGGCGTCTTGCGCGATGAAGCGGAGCGCTGCCGCGCAGTCTTCGAGCCCGGCGGGGAATTTGTGCTCTGGTGCCAGTCGATAATCGGGGCAGACGACGAGGGCATTGGCCAGATTGGCCAGCCAGCGGCAGATCTCGTCATGCGAATCGAGATTGCCGATGACCCAGCCGCCGCCATGCAGATAGAGCACGGCGCGCGCGCCGGTTCGCGGTGCGCCGATGCCGCGATGGATGCGGATCGGAACCGGGCCGTTCGGTCCGCCGATCTGCCGCTGCGACGTCGCCGCGACCGGCTCATGTTCGCCCTGCTGCGCCGGGAACGAAGCGTTGTAGGCGGCCCGCGCCGCCGCCACGCTGCCGTTCTCGAACGGCGCACCGCCGGCCGCGCGGCCGATTTCCAGGGCACGCAGAGCATCAGGATCGAGCGTCATCGCAATCTCCGTCATGATTGCATCTAGGCGAGCAGGCCGCGCGCCTCGTCCTCCGAGAGTAGGGCCGGCTGGACGACATCGCCAGCAATGGCGACCGGGTTTTTCGTTTCGCCGGAGTGCAGGATCGCCTCCATGATCTCCAGCACATGCAGCGCCAGATTGCCGGACGCCCGGGGCGTGGCACCTGTCGCGAGCGAACGCACGAGGTCGGCGACGCCGAGCATGCGATAATTGGCGCGGTCGGGCGCGGCATAGGGCCAGTTACGGGCGCCGTAGAGTTCGCCCTCGCTGGGGAAATCCTTCCACTCGGCGCCGCGCTCGGACAAGGACACGGTGCCGCCGAACGTGTCGGGGTCGGGCAGGCGCAGCGAGCCCTCCGTGCCGTGCAGTTCGATCGGATGGTTGGAGTGCTTGAAGACGTCCCATGAGGCGCCGAAGGTGACTGTCGCGCCCGACCGGAATTCGAGCAGCGACAGCACGTTGGTCGGCGTGCCGACCTTGAAGGTCGTGTTCTTGAACGGTCCCTCGGCTGATATCAGCCGCTCCTGCTGGCCCCGCGTCGCCATTGCCATGACGCGTTGGATGGGACCGAGCAAATTGACCAGCATGGTCAGATAGTAGGGGCCCATGTCGAACACCGGGCCGCCGCCCGGCTGGTAGTAGAATTGTGGGTTGGGGTGCCAGTGCTCCATGCCGCGGCCCATCATGAAGGCTGTGCCGGTCACGGCGCGGCCGATGGCGCCTTCATCCATCAGGCGGCGCGCCCGCCGGCCGGCGGCGCCGAGGAAAGTATCGGGGGCCGAGCCGAGCAGCAGCCCTCGCTTGGCCGCCTCCGACACCAGGCGGCGCCCGTCGCTGGCCGAGGTCGCCAGCGGCTTTTCGGTGAACACATGCTTGCCCGCCGAAAGCGCCGAAAGCGAAACGTCGAAATGCGCAGCCGGGATGGTCAGGTTGAGGACGAGATCGATCTCGGGATCGGCCAGCATCGCATCGACGCCGAGCGCACGGATGCCATATTCCTTGGCGCGCAAGGTAGCCATGTCGGCCGAGATGTCGGCGCAGGCGCGCAGCTCGATGCCGCCGAAAAGCGCGGCATTGCGCAGGTAGGTCATCGAGATGTTGCCGCATCCGACGACGCCGATCCCAAGCTTCGTCTTCGATTGTCCGTGCATTTTCTTGTCGTTCCTCCGATGCGGCCACGCTCTGCCCGATCCGTTGCCCGCCAATGGATCATCCCTCGCAGCCGCTATACAACATATTGAATATTGACGCGCGTAAAATTTTTATAGACCATGCGAAACCCAGGGGCGCCAAGGAAACCCAGGGCGGCGTCAAGGAATGAACGACATGACGAAGACGAAGCTCAAGATCGGCTGCCAGACCTTCACCTGGGAGATGCTCGGCAAGGCCTGGACCGGCGGCCCCGACGATCTCCTGAAGGCGATCGCCGACGGCGGCTATGCCGGCATCGAGATCACCGACACCATGATCGGCCGCTATGCAGGCAAACCGACGGAGTTCGCCGCGGCGCTTGGAGCATCCGGCCTGACGCTGGTCTCCTTCGCCTTCGGTTCGAAAAGCGGCTTCACGCTGAAGGACGAGATCGGCGCCGATCTCGAAACCGCGAGGCGCCGGATCGATTTCGCTGCCGCGTTCCCAGGTGCGCTTGTCTCGATGGGCTCGGCGACCGTCGTCTCCAACGGCTCGCGCGACGACAAATTCGCTATCGCCGCGGAGGTCTACAACAGGGCCGGCGAGCTCGGGCGCAAGGCCGGCGTCCAGGTCGCAGTGCATCCGAGTTCGCACCACAACACGCTGCTGTTCGACCGCGCCGACTACGACGCGATCTTTGCCTTGCTCGAACCCGACCTGGTCGGCTGGGTGCCCGATACCGGCCACATATTGCGCGGCCACAAGGACATGGCCGATACGCTTACCACCTACCGCGACCGCATCCGCTACATCCATCTGAAGGACGTCGACGCCAAGGGCGATTGGGCGATGCTGGGTAAAGGCGTCTGCGACACGCCTGAAGTGATCGAGATCGTCGGTGCGGCGCCGCGCTTCAACGGCTGGCTGGTGCTTGAAGAAGAATCCGACACGGCCGCGGCCGATCCTGCCGGCGCGGTCAAGACCAACCGCCAGACGATGCGCGGCTACGGGGCCTGAGACGATGATCGGGAAACAGGACAGGCGCCTCAGGGTCGGCGTGCTCGGCTGCGGCCCCATCGCGCAGTTCGCGCATCTGGAATCCTGTGCAAAGGCCAGCAATGCCGACCTCTACGCCATTTGCGACGCCGCACCCGACCTGCTCGCCCGCATGGGCGCCACCTACGAGCCGCGGAAGATGTATGCCGACTATGACGAGATGCTCGCCGATCCGGAGCTGGAAGCGGTCATCGTCGCCACCTCGGACGCCTATCACGTGCCGATGTCGATCAAGGCGCTCGACGCCGGCAAGCATGTGCTGTGCGAAAAGCCGATCGGAACTTCGGTCGAGGAAGGCGAGGCGCTGGCGGCGGCGGTGAAACGCTCCGGCAGGATCCTGCAGGTCGGCCACATGAAACGCTTCGATCCGGCGCTGGAGGCGGCGCGCGACTTCGTGCGCGACGAAATGGGCGAGGTGCTGGCGCTGAAGGCCTGGTATTGCGATTCCACCCACCGCTACACCAATACGGATGCGGTGCAGCCGCTGCCTGTCACCAGCAAGCTGGCGAAGAAACCGTCCGGCAATCCGAAGGCGGATCTCCGGCAGTATTTCATGCTGGCGCACGGCTCGCATCTGGCCGATACGGCCCGCTTCCTCTGCGGCGAGATCACGGCCGTACGCGCCCGTCTCAACGAACGCTTCGGCGCCTATTGCTGGTTCGTCGAGACCGAGTTCGCCAGCGGCGCGCTCGGCCATCTCGATCTCACCGTCGCCGTACGCATGGACTGGCACGAGGGTCTCCAGCTCTATGGCGAGAACGGCTCCGTCATCGCCAAGACGTTCAATCCCTGGTACTTCCGCGCCAGCGAGGTCGATATCTTCCATGAGAAGGACGCGACCTCGCGAAAACCGCTCGGCGCCGACGGCCATTTCTTCCGCCGCCAACTGGAAGGTCTCGCCGACACGGTGCTGAACGGCGCGCCGATGCGCGGCGCCAATGTCGAGGACGGCATTGCCTCGATCCGCGCCATGGTCGCCATTGCCCGCTCTGTCGAGACCGGCGAACGGATTGAGCTCGCTTCAGTCTCGGGTGCGGTCTGATGCGTCTCGGCGTCTTCGCCAAGACCTTTGCGGGCACCGAGCCGGCTGTTGTGCTGGCGGCCGTGCGGCAGGCGGGCTATGAGACGACGCAATTCAATCTCGCTTGCGCCGGCCTGCCGTCGATGCCCGATGCGGTGCCTGACGCAGCCATTCCGGCCATCCGCGCCGCCGCCCGATCAACAAGCGTATCGCTCGCCGCCCTGTCGGGCACCTACAACATGGCGCATCCAGACAAGGCGGTGCGCGATGATGGTCTTCGCCGCCTTGCCGTCGTCATCGATACAGCCGCCGCCCTCGACATTCCGCTGGTCACGCTCTGCACCGGCTCGCGCAATGCAGCCGACCAATGGGCCTATCATCCCGACAACGCCACACCGGCCGCCTGGTCCGACATGGCCACTGAGATGGAAAAGGCGCTGGCGCTGGCCGAAGGGGCAGGCGTCGATCTCGGCATCGAGCCCGAACAGGCCAACATCGTCACCTCGGCGAAGGATGCCACCCGCTTGATCGCCGACATGGGCTCGAAGCATCTGAAGGTCGTGCTCGATCCGGCGAACCTGTTCGAGCATGCGACGCCGGGCGAGGCGCGCGCCATCGTCGCGGCGGCGATCGACGAGGCCGCTGCCCATATAGCCATGGCGCATGCCAAGGACAGGCATGGCGACGGCCGCTTCGCCACAACAGGGGAGGGCATTGTCGATTTTCCGGATTTCGTCGCGCGGCTGAACGCTGTGAAATTCGATGGCCCGCTTGTCACGCACGGATTGTCGGCCGACGAAGCTCCCGCCGTCGCCGCGTTTCTGCGCGGGCTGCTCCGATGAGCGTCGCACCGACAATGATGCTTCGCGACGATGCTGCGCTTCGTATCTTCGACACGGAGCAAGGCAGGCTTTCCGTCGTCTTCCAGCACGGTCTCGGCGGTGATGCCGCCCAGGTGGCGCAGAATTTTCCCGACAGCCCGTCGCGACGCCGGCTCACCGTCGAATGCCGGGCCCAAGGCGGCTCCGGTGCCGGCCATAAGCGCCCCTTTTCGATCGCCATGTTCGCCGACGACGTGCTGGCCGCCGCCGATGCGGCCGGCATCGAACGCTTCGTCGCCGGCGGCATCTCGATGGGTGCGGCGATCGCGCTGCGCCTGGCCGTCCGGCATCCCGAGCGCGTCAGCGGCCTGGTGCTGGTCCGGCCTGCCTGGGCCTTCGACGCGGCCCCTGAAAACATGCGTCCCTATGCGGCAGTGGCCGAGCTCATCCGAAACCGTCCGCCGAACGAGGCGCGCGCCATCTTTGCCGCTTCGGCCACGGCGGCCCGGTTCCGCGCCGAGGCACCCGATAATCTGGCGTCCTTGCTCGGTTTCTTCGAACGCGACAATGCAGCGGACTTCGCCGAAATGATGCAGGCAGTCGCCGGCGATGGACCCGGCGTCTCGCGTGGCGTGGCCGGCTCGCTCGCTGTCCCCACACTGGTCATCGGCAGCGGTACCGATCTCGTCCATCCGTTGGCGATTGCGCGCGAACTGGCGAAGACAATCCTCAACGCGATCTTCACCGAGGTGACACCGAAGGCCACCGACAAGGATCGCCACTTCGCCGAAATCCGTGCCGCGATCGGCGGCTTTCTCGATAAAAATTTCAACAACCAGGACCAGTCATGATCTCGAAACTCCTTTCAGGCCCGGCCGCCATCGCCGCATTGCCGCGCGATCGTCTGATCGCCGAATTCTCGCTGTGGTCGGCCGATCTCGCCAATTTCGAGAGCGACCTCAGGCGCATCGAACCCTATGTCGATCTTCACCACATCGATGTCGCTGACGGCCACTTCGCGCCGTCCTTCCTGTTCTTTCCCGATCTGGTCGCTCGCATCGCCAAGCTGACGGCCAAGCCCATCCATGTCCATCTGATGGTCGACGGGACAATCGTCGGGGAACAGACGCGCCAATTCATCGAGGCCGGCGCCGACATGATCAGCGTCCATGCCGAGAATGGCGAAGCAGGATTGCGCGCTGTGCGGCTGGCGCGCGAACTTGGCGCCGAAGCCGGCGTCGTGCTGCGGCTGGAAACGCCGGTCGAAGCGGTGAGGCCCTTCGTGTCCGAAGTCGCGTTCGTCACGCTTCTGGGAACCGCGATCGGCGTCAAGGGGCAAGGCCTTTCGGAGAAAGCCTGCGACAGGTTGGTTGAGGCCCGCGCCATCCTGCGCAAGACCGGACGCGAGGCGGACGTGGTTCTTGCCGCCGACGGCGGCATCCGCCATGAGACCGTGCCGCTGCTGCGTGCCGCGGGTGCCGAGACCGTGGTTCTTGGTTCGCTCGCCTTCGGTGACAAGGATCTGGCCGGCCGCATTGGCTGGCTGCACGGGCTGAAAGTCGCGGCATGAGCAACGAGGCCGCTCTCGCGATCGATCTGGGCGGCACCGAGCTTCGTGCCGCCCTGGTCGACCGTGATGGCAAGATACTGGCGTTCGCGGCGGTGCCGACGCAGGCGCAGGCCGGTCCCGAAGTGGTGATCGGCCAGATCGAGGCTCTCGCCGCGACCATCCATGCCGAGGCGCCGGCGCTCGCCATCCTCGGTGTCGGCGTCGGCGCGCCGGGACCGCTCGATCCGCTGGCCGGCATCGCGGTCGGGCCGCCGACGCTTGCCGGCTGGCTGGACGTGCCGCTGGCCGACATCCTCGAGCGGCGGCTCGGCCTGCCGGTGCGGCTGGAGAACGACGCCAATGCGGCAGCGCTCGGCGAGTGGCGCTTCGGCGTCGGCCACCGCGCCCGTTCGCTTGTCTTCGTCACCGTCTCGACCGGCATTGGCGGCGGCGTCGTCGCCGACGGGCGCATCCTGCACGGCCGCCGCGGCCTTGCCGCCGAGATCGGCCATATGACCATCACCGATGAAGGCGAGCGCTGCATGTGCGGTGTCGTCGGCTGTTTCGAGGCCATCGCTTCGGGCACCGCGCTCGGCCGCCGCGCCAATGCCGCGACGTCGGCCTTCGACGGCTCGACGCTGCGCCGCCTCTCGGCCAACGGCGAGGTGACGGGCCGCCATGTCGTCGATGCGGCGCGGCTGCAGGACGATCTCGCCCTGGCCCTGCTCGAGGAGGAAGCGCGCTGGCTCGGCGTCGGCTTCACTAACCTCCTGCATCTCTATTCGCCCGACGTGCTGGTCGTCGGCGGCGGCATCGCCAATGGCCTCGATCTGATGGCTCCGGCAATAGAGGCGACCATCCGCCAGCGCGCCATGCGCGCCTATCGCGACGTGCCGGTGGTTCAGGCCCAGCTCGGCCGCCACGCCGGGCTGATCGGCGCGGCGAGCCTTGTCCTGTTCGACGACGGCACAGCCCGCGTGCCTGTCGAAGGGCCAAGCAGATATCCCGGACACGAGGGCGGACACTGATGGCCGAGCTCAAGCTGCGCGGCGTGCGCGTCCTGCTGCCTCACACGGTGAGCACACGAAAAACGGCCGGAGGCGGCGATGCCTCCGGCCATTTGCTATCGCTGTGCGGCCGTTGTGATTACTCGGCTGGAACGATGTCCGCCGGCAGGCTGTCGTCGGCCGTTCCCGCCAGCGCCCTGGCCAGCTTGGCCTCGTCGAGCTCGCCTTCCCAGCGCGCCACCACCAGCGTCGCCACCGCATTGCCGACGAAGTTGGTCAGCGCCCGGCATTCCGACATGAAGCGATCGACGCCGAGGATCAGCGCCATGCCGGCGACAGGCACAGCCGGCACCACCGAAAGCGTGGCGGCAAGGGTGATGAAGCCGGCGCCGGTGATGCCGGCCGCCCCCTTGGAGGAAAGCATCGCCACCAGGAGCAGCAGGATCTGGTCGCCGAAGGAGAGGTGGATGTTCGTCGCCTGCGCGATGAACAGCGCGGCCAGCGTCATGTAGATGTTGGTGCCGTCGAGGTTGAAGGAATAGCCGGTCGGGATGACCAGCCCGACAACCGAGCGCTTCGCGCCGGCCTTCTCCATTTTCTCCATCAGCGAGGGCAGTGCCGCTTCCGAAGACGAGGTGCCCAGCACCAGAAGCAGCTCCTCCTTGATGTAGCGGATCAGCGACAGGATGGAGAAGCCGTTGTAGCGGCAGACGGCGCCCAGCACGATGAACACGAACAGAAAAGCGGTCATGTAGAAGGTGCCGACCAGCATGGCGAGGTTGATGACCGAGACGATGCCGTATTTGCCGATGGTGAAGGCCATGGCACCGAAGGCGCCGATCGGGGCTGCCTTCATCAGCACGCTGACCAGCTTGAACATCGGCGCCATCAGCGCCTGCAGGAAATTGAGCACCGGCGCGCCCTTGTCGCCGACCAGGGCCAGCGCGATGCCGAACAGCACCGAAAAGAACAGCACCTGCAATATGTCGCCGTCGGCGAAGGCGCCGACGATGGTCGTCGGGATGATGTTCATCAGGAAGCCGGTGACCGACTGGTCGTGCGCCTTGGCGGCGTAGCTGTTGACGGTCGCGGCGTCGAGCGTCGCCGGGTCGATGTTGAAGCCGGCCCCGGGCTGCACGACATTGGCCACGATCAGGCCGATGATGAGCGCCAGTGTCGAGAAGGTGAGGAAGTAGAGCATCGCCTTGCCGGCGACGCGGCCTACCTTCTGCAGGTCGCTCATGCCGGCGATGCCGGTGGCGACCGTCAGGAAGATAACCGGGGCGATGATCATCTTGACCAGCTTGATGAAGGCGTCGCCAAGCGGCTTCATGCTCTCGCCGAGCGACGGATAGAAATGGCCGAGCAGGATACCGACGGTGATCGCCACCAGCACCTGCACGTAGAGTTGGGCGTAAAGCGGCTTGCGCTGCGCGGCGGGCACGCGTGATTGGTCTGCCATGTGCATCTGCTATCTCCCTGGCCGGAGGGAACGGCACGCGCCGCCCCGCAAGACTTCTCCCATCGCGGCGCTCCGGTCGCTCGCCGCTGTCGAGAGTTTTGCAAGCGCCGTGCCAGATCGAGAAAAGGCCGGAACCCTGGATTTCCGGCGGTTTTGTCCCCGTTTCAATGGAGGCCTGTGCGGATTTCCGCACTCACCCTTGTTTGCCTGGGCGGAGTTTCGCATTACAGTGGCTGCTGAACAGCGAACGGTGGAGAGGGCAGACGCCGCAGGCAGACACCGATAGCGCATCCCCGGAGTTCGCCGGCCGCGACCTGCTGCGCGAAGCGATGGCCAGGCTGCGTGACGGCCGCTGGCTCATTCTCCTGATCGGCCTGGCAATGCTGGCGGGGGCGGTCGCGATTGCCGGGCGCCTTGCCGCCAACCAGGCTGCCGGCGATCTGCGCGACGGAGCACTGGCAGCCTTGCCGCTGGCGGCGGGCACCTTGACCGGCGAAATCGAAAAGCAGCGTCTCGTTCCCTTGGTGCTGGCACGCGACGATGCCGTGCGCGACGCGTTGCGCCGGGCCGGCAAAACGCAAGAGACGGCGCTCGACGACAAGCTCCGGGCCATTGCCGCCGATGCCTCGGCATCCGCCATCTATGTCATCGACACGGCAGGCATCGCGATATCGGCCAGCAACGCCGGCGAGCCGGGCAGCTTCGTCGGCATCGACTACAATTTCCGCCACTATTTCACCGACGCCATGACCAAGGGCGCCGCCAGCCAGTATGGCCTCGGCACGATCAGCGGCAGGCCGGGACTTTATCTCGCCAGCCGCGTCGATGACGGCAAGACGCCGCTCGGCGTTGCCGTACTGAAGGTCGAACTCGACGGCGTCGAAGCCAATTGGCGCTCCAGCGGCTTTGTCGTCTTCGTCACGGACGAGCGCGGTGTCGTGCTGGCGACCAGCCGGCCCGAGTGGCGGTTCCACGCGCTTGCGCCGCTCTCGGCCGCGGATGCCGCGACAGCTCACGCGCAGCTTCAACTTGCCGAAACCGGCTTCGAACCGCTGCCGATACGACGCGGTGCCGGTGACGGCCTGGCGACAATCGACAATGCCGGAAAATCGCGCCAGTTCGTCGAAGTGGCGCAGGACCTGCCCGGCGCCGTTCCCGGTTGGCGTCTGTGGCTGCTCACGCCTGCCGATGCCGCTTTGACGTCGGCCGCCAACACGGCACGCCTGACCACGCTGCTGGCGCTGCTGTTCACGGGTTTACTTGCCTACGTGCTTCTCAGGCGCCGCCGTGCGCGCCGCGTGAGGCAGGAAGCGCTGGCGCGCATGAATGCTGAACTGGAGAGCAGGGTAAGCACGCGAACGGCGGAACTGACCCGCTCCAACACGGCCCTTGCCGGCGAGATCGCCGAGCGCGAAAACGCCGAGGCCAAGGTCCGCCGACTGCGCGACGACCTCGCCCAGGCCAACCGGCTTTCCATCCTCGGCCAGATCGCCGCCGGCGTCGCGCATGAGATCAACCAGCCGGTGGCGGCGATACGCACCTACGCCGAGAATGCCGGCCGCTTCCTGCATGGCGACAAAGTCGAATCCGTCTCGGGCAACCTGACATCGATCGTGTCGATGACCGAGCGCATCGGCGCCATCACCAGCACGCTGCGCACCTTCGCACGGCGGCCAGGCGTCGCCGCCTCGCCATTGCCCGTGCGCGAAGCGATCGACGGCGCGCTGTCGCTCCTGTCCGGCCGCATCCGCGATTCCGGCGTGACCGTCGTCAAGCCGCGCGGCACCGCCTCGCCGACGGTCATGGCCAGCCGAATCCGGCTGGAGCAGATCCTGGTCAATCTCTTGCAGAATGCGCTGGATGCCCTGAAGGACCGGCCCGATCCGCGCATCGAGATCGAGCTTGCCGAGCGCGACGACAGGGTGCTGGTTTCGGTGCGCGACAATGGACCTGGCCTCGGGCCGGAAGCGGCCGGCAATTTGTTCATGCCGTTCCAGACCACCAAGGAAAAGGGGCTTGGCCTCGGTCTGGTGATCTCGCAGGAGATCGCCCAGGAACTGGGCGGCACGCTGCGCCTCGATCCGGGCAGCACGAAAGGCGCATCCTTCACCATAGATCTGAGGCGAATTGAATGACTGAGGGATCAGGGCTGGTCGCGCTCGTCGAAGACGACGCGGATCTGCTTCACGCCACCACGCAATTGCTCGAGCTTGCCGGCTTCGGCGTGATCGCGTTCAAGGCCGCGGAGGCAGCGCTTGCCGCCGTCGACCGGGATTTCCAGGGCGTGGTTGTCAGCGATATCCGCATGCCCGGCATGAACGGCTTGCAGCTGTTCGATCGCATCAGGGCGATCGACATCGACATACCGGTGATCCTGGTCACCGGGCATGGCGATGTCGATCTCGCGGTGGCGGCGCTCAAGGACGGCGTCTACGATTTCATCCCGAAACCCTATGCGGGCGAGCGCCTTGTCGAGGCACTGAAGCGGGCAAGCGAAAAGCGGCGGCTGGTGATGGAGAACCGGCGGCTGCACGAGGCCGCCGCACAGGCCGCCGACGGCCTGCCGCTGATCGGCGAGGCGCCCGCCATCCGCCGCCTGCGCGAGACCTTGCGTCAGATCGCCGACATGGATGTCGACGTGCTGGTGGAAGGGGAGACCGGCACCGGCAAGGAGGTGGTGGCGGATCTCCTGCACCGATGGAGCCGGCGCCGCGCAAAGCCTTTCGTGGCGCTGAATTGCGGCGCCCTGCCGGAGACCGTCATCGAGAGCGAGCTGTTCGGCCACGAGCCGGGTGCGTTCACCGGAGCGCAGCGGCGGCGGATCGGCCGCATCGAGCATTCCAGCGGCGGTACGCTGTTCCTCGACGAAATCGAATCCATGCCGCCGCCGCTCCAGGTCAAACTGCTGCGGGTGCTGGAAACGCGCAGCCTCACCCCGCTCGGCTCCAACGAAACGCGCCGCCTCGATCTGCGGGTCGTCGCGGCAACGAAGGTCGATCTAGGCCGGCCGGACCAGCGCGGCGATTTCCGCGAGGATCTCTATTTCCGCCTCAACGTCGTGACGCTACGCATCCCGCCGCTGCGCGAGCGGCGCGGCGACATCCCGATGCTGTTCGGGCATTTCCTGGGCAAGGCCTCGCAGCGTTTCGGCCGTCCTGTCGCGGCCGTGAATGCCGCGGTGAGCGACCATCTCCAGTCGCATGACTGGCCGGGCAATGTGCGCGAGCTCGCGCATTTTGCCGACCGGGTCGCGCTTGGCCTCGGGCCCGACGAGGAGGCCAGGGCAACGTCCGCGCGCTTGCCGGAGCCCTCGGCGGCGCTGCCCGAACGGGTCGGCCGCTACGAGGCGCAACTCATCCGCGAGGCTTTGCGCGATCATGCCGGCGACGTGCGCGGGGCCATCGACGCACTCGGCGTGCCGCGCAAGACTTTCTACGACAAGCTCAAGCGCTACGGCATTTCCGCCTCCGAATTCCGCAATGGTGGCGACCCGGACCGGCAAGCTGTTCGGGAACGGACTTAGGCGTTGCGCAGGCGCTCCGGCCTTCGTAACTCTGTTCGTCTCCCGTTGCGCATTTCGGATGAGCCATGATCACGACACTTGAAACGACGGCAACCCCCTTGCCCGAGGAGCTCGCCTTTCTCGGCGAGCGGTTGATGGCGTTCAACGACGGCGATGTCGGCGCTTCCGAAAGGAAGGCCCTTGCGGTGTTCGTGCGTGATGAAGCCGGCGCGATTGTCGCGGGCATTTCGGGCTACACCGCCTGGGGCTGGCTTTACGTGCAATGGCTGTGGGTCGACGAAAGGCTGCGCGGTCGGCACATGGCCGGCACGATGCTGGACGCGGCTGAGAAGGAGGCGATGGCGCGCGGCTGCCAGAACGCCTGGATCGACACCTTCAACCCCAACGCCGCCAGGGTCTATCGGCGCCAGGGCTATCAGCCCTTCGGAACACTCGCCGATTTCCCCGTCGGCCGCAGCCGCGTCTTCCTGCAGAAAAAACTGTCGGCGGGCTGATCAACCGGCCAGCCGTCCGCCGCGCATCGGCTGCGGCGCGCCCGTCGTGCTGGGGAAACTGATCGGCAGGCCGCGCAGCACGCGCACCGCCAAAAAGGCAAAACACTCCGCCTCCACCGCGTCGCCGCTCCAGCCGAGGCTTTCGGCCTGCACCACCTCGACACCGGCGCGGCTGGCGATCATTGCCATCATCGTCGGGTTGTGGCGGCCGCCGCCGCTGACCACCAGTCTTTTCGGCCGGCTCGGCAGAAGATCGAGTGCCTTGCCGACCGCGGCGGCGGTGAAGGCGGTCAAAAGCGCGGCGCCGTCCTCGGCGCTCAGGCCATCCGCCATGGTGGCGCCGAAGTCGAAACGGTCCAGCGATTTCGGATAGGGTTTGGTCAAATAGGGGTGTTGCAGCAGCTTGGCGAGCCGGGCTTCGTCGACCGTTCCCCCCCGGCCAAGCGCGCCGTCGCGGTCCATTTCGCCGAGCCCCTTTGACTTGATGAAGTCGTTGAGCGGCGCGTTGGCGGGGCCGGTGTCGAAGGCAACGACATTGTCGCCGCCGTCCCACCAGGTGATGTTGGCGACGCCGCCTAGGTTGAGCACGGCTACCTCGCCACTGGCGCCGGCGCTGCGCATCAGCGCGGTGTGATAGGCGGCCGCCAACGGCGCGCCCTGTCCTCCGGCGCGCATGTCGGCAGAGCGGAAATCATAGGCGACCTTGGTGCCGAGGATCGCATGCATCAACTCGCCGTCGCCGAGCTGCCGGGTCTGTCCGAGCCGGCCGATTTGCGGCGCGCGATGCAGCACGGTCTGGCCGTGGAAGCCGACGACGCCGATATCCGCCATTGTCATCCCATGGCCTTCGACGAGCTCCCTGACCGCCGCCGATTGCGCGCGCGTCAGCGCCTCCTCGGCCTCGCGGAAGATCGCCGGCTCCGGTCCGGCAAAATTCCAGCCCCGCGCCTGCTTAAGCGTCTCTTCCAGCAGCGAGCGGATCGACGGGGGGTAGGGCATCAGCCGGTAGGTGCCGAAATCGTCGATGCGCTCGCCATCTGTCTTGATCAGGGCGACATCGATGTTGCCGTCCAGCACGGTGCCGGTCATCAGGCCGACGGCCCAGATGGATTCCATTATCGAACTCCATTGATGAGATCGCCGACCGCTTGGCGAAGCGCGACGATTCCGCTGTCGAAGTGACGTGTCGGATGGATCCGGTTGGTAAGCAAGGTCCAGGCCTTTCCCTTGTCGAAGTCGATCCACAGCCCCGTACCGGTAAAGCCGGTGTGGCCTATCGTTTGCGGGCTGCACAAGGCGCCGCCGGACCAGCCGTCATAAGGACGCTCCCAACCGTGGGTGCGGGTAGCGGACAAGGGCGTGCGCATCAGCGCGATCGACCGTTCGGATGCGCCGTCCAGCAGCCCTTGGGCGAAATCGAGCACCGAGGCCGCCGTGCCGAACAGGCCGGCATGGCCGGCGCCTTGCAGCGCCGCGCAATTGTCGTCGTGCACCTCGCCGGACAGAACCCGATGGCGCCAGGTGCAGTCTTCTGTTGCAGCGGCTAGATCGGGCTCGGCGGACCACGCAAAGCCCGGGCCGGGCTCCATGTCCCGGATGCTTTTCCCCGACAGCCGTTCGAGCGCAAAGCCGAGCAGGATGAAATTGATGTCGGAATAAACGGGATCGCGGGCCCGCCATTCCCGTTGCAGGATGAAGGCGCGCAGCAAGTCGGGGTCGCGCCCATAGGTATAGATCGGTTCGACGGCCGGGAAGGGCGTCTGGTGCCCGAGGCACTGGCGAAACGTCACCTTCCGCTCCCAGGCATTCGCGTCGTACTGGCGTAGGTCCCGCAGCACCGAGACGAGTGGTGCGTCGAGATCGATGGCACCGTCCTGAGCCAGCGCCAGAATGCGCGGCGTGGTGAAGATCACCTTGGTCAGGGATGCCAGGTCGAACCAGCTCTCCTCACGCATCGGTCGCTGCTTAGGCACGAGTTGGGCTGAGCCGATCGCCCTGGTGATGCGGTCGCCATTCCTGTCAACGATGCCGAGCACGCCACCGGGGATGCGCTTGGCGGCAACTGCCGCTGCGAGTGGTTGGAACGCGCGGTCGAAGATCTGGGCGAGGTTGGTCAATGCGGGCCTCCTGAAAGGCCGAGTTCCGTCACACCCCCCTCTGCCCTGCCGGGCATCTCCCCCGCAAGGGGGGAGATTGGCAGAGTTGATGTCCCGCCAGCCTTCCAACATCGGAGATTGGCGAAAGCCGAGGCGACATCCGATCTCCCCCCTTGCGGGGGAGATGCCCGGCAGGACAGAGGGGGGTGCTGTCCCGCCGACCTAACCGAGCCCAGGGCACCATGCATCACCCTTCCACCCTCGCCATATGATCTACCCCAAATTCCTCCCATCTCGCCGGCGCCGGCTCAAACCCTTGCGGGCGCACCAGGGAAGGCACCTGGCGTGTGTCGACCTCGAAACGCTCATGCCGCCGGTCGATGGCCGGAACCGCTGATATGAGCTTCTTCGTGTAGGAATGTTTCGGCGCCGACAGCACCGAGGCCGCGTCTCCGATCTCGACGATCTGGCCGGCATAGATGACGGCGATGCGATGAGCGATCCGCTCGACGACAGCCATATCGTGCGAGATGAACAGATAGGCCAGCCCGAACTCGCGCTGCAGGTCGACCAGCAGCTCCAGCACCTTGGCCTGCACTGAAACATCGAGGGCGGAAACCGCTTCATCCAGAACGACGACCGACGGGTTGAGCATCAGCGCGCGGGCGATGCACAGCCTTTGCCGCTGGCCTCCGGAGAATTCGTGCGGATAGCGCTGCAAACTGTTCTGCGGCAGGCCGACGCGCTCCAGCAGGCTCGCCATCCTGGCTCGCGTTTCGGCGTCCGCCCGGCCGCCATTGGCGATCACCGGCTCCGCCAGGATGCTCTCGATGCTCAGCCGCGGGTTGAGCGAAGCGTAGGGATTCTGGAAAACCATCTGCACGGGCTTGGCGCCGTGCTTTGCCGAGGCCGTCCGGGCGCCGACCGAGAAGCTGCCGCGCGTCGAGCGCACCAGCCCAAGGACTGCTTTCGCGGTGGTTGATTTGCCCGAGCCACTCTCGCCGACAATGGCCAATGTCTCTCCCGGCATCAGGTCGAAGTCGACACCGTCCACGGCGTGCACCGCGCCGCTGGCATGGCTGAAGAAACTGCTCTTGAGCGAAAACCGCACCACGAGGCCGTTGACCTCAAGGGCCGGGTCCGTCCTTGCGTTCTTGTCGCGCTGCCCGTCCGTGCGTGTCGCGCGGCCGTGGGCGAAATGCGGCACATCCTGCAACAGATGCTGCGTGTAGGCGTGCTGCGGCCTGTCGAGGACCTGGTTCAGTTCGCCCTGTTCCATGGCCTGCCCGTTCTGCATCACCATCACAGTGTCGGCGATCCCGGCGACAAGGCCGATGTCGTGGGTGATGAAGATCATCGACATGCCGCTTTCCTGCTTGAGCTCCGCAAGCAGCGCCATGATCTGCGCCTGTACCGTCACATCGAGCGCCGTGGTCGGTTCGTCGGCGATCAGCAGACGCGGATTGCAGGCGAGCGCAATGGCGATCATCACCCTTTGCAGCATGCCGCCCGACAGCTGGTTGGGTGTGTATTTCAGCCGCCTTGCCGCATCGGGGATGCGCACTCGGTCGAGCGCGTCCCTGGCCGCCGCCGTGGCCTGCCGGCCGGTCAGGTCGCGATGCAGCCGGAACGATTCCTCGATCTGCGTGCCGATCGTCAGCACAGGATTGAGCGAGGTCATCGGCTCCTGGAAGATCATGCCGATCTCTGCGCCGCGAATCCCGGTCAGTTGCCGCTCGGTCGCGGTCGTCAGGTCGAAGAGACTGCCGTCGGCCCGTTTCAGCGTCATGGCGCCGCCGGTGATGCGGCCGCCGCCGAAATCGATGAGACGGTTGATCGACAGCGCGGTGACGGACTTGCCCGAGCCGCTTTCGCCGACAATGGCCAGCGTTTCGCCGTCGGCGAGATCGAAGCTGACGCCGCGCACCACCTCATTGGCTTTCGGGTGGCGGCCGAAGCCGACGCGCAGATCGCGGACCGACAGAAGCGGGATCATGCGAGCGCTCTCCGCATTCTGGGATCGAGGATGTCGCGCAAGGCGTCGCCCAAGAGGTTGAAGCCCAGAATACTGATCATGATCGCCAGGCCCGGGAAGATCATCAGCCATGGGGCGGTTTCCATCAGATTGCGGCTGTCGCTCAGCATCAGGCCGAGCGAGGCGGCCGGTGGCTGCGTGCCGAGACCGAGGAAGCTGAGGCCAGCCTCGGTCAGCAATGCCCAGGCGAGCGCCAGCGTCACCTGGACGGTCAAGGGCGCGATCAGATTGAGCAGCAGGTGCCGCGTGATGATGTAGCTGGAGCTGCTGCCGAAGGTGCGCGCGGCGTCGACGAATTCGCGCGCCTTGAGCGACAAAGCAGGGCCGCGCACCACGCGTGTGAAGATCGGCGTATAGACGATGCCGATGGCGACCACGCTGGTCCATGTGCCCGGTCCGGCAACGGTGACGATCAGCAGCGCCAGAAGAATGGCAGGAAAAGCCAGCAGCACATCCATGATCCGCATCAGCACGCCGTCCCAGCGACGCCCGAGCCAGGCGGCGGCGAGCCCCAGCACGGTGCCGGCAAGCGCGGCGAAGGCGACCGAAAGAAAGGCAACGGTGAAGGACTGGCCGACGCCCGCCATCAGCCGGCTCGCCACGTCGCGGCCGAACAGGTCGGTGCCCATCCAGTAGGCGGCACTGGGCGCATGCAGCCGGTCGACCCGGTATTGCGTGATCGGATTGTGCGGGGTCAGTCCCAACAGGCCGAGGATGGCGACCAGGAGATAGACGCCGACGATCACGCCGCCGACACGGCCGCTGCCGTGCCCGAAGATGGCGCGCAGCATGCGCATCACTGCTCGTCCAGCCGGATGCGCGGATCGAGCGCGACATAGGCGAGGTCGACCAGGAGATTGACGATCATGAAGTTGAAGGCGATGAACAGCACGCTGCCCTGCACCAGCGCGTAATCGCGCTGGAGTATGGCGTCGAGCACCATGCGGCCGAGGCCGGGCAGGGCATAGATCTGCTCGACGATGACCGCGCCGCCCAGGAGATAGCCGAACTCGATGCCGCTCAGCGTCACCACGGGGATCAGCGCGTTGGGCAGCGCATGCCGCCAGATGACGCTGCGCGCCGAGGCGCCCTTGCTGCGGGCGGTGCGCACATAGTCGTCGCTCAACACGTCGAGCATGGCCGAGCGCGAGATGCGGGTGACCGATGCGGCGAAGGCGAAGCCGAGCGTGATGGCAGGCAGGATCAATTGGCTGAGATTGCGCAAGGGATCCTGCCAGAGCGGCGCGAATTCGCCCATGGCCGGCAGCACGCCGAAGCCGGCCGACAGCGCGTAGATGATCAAAAGGCCGAGCACGAAGCTCGGCGTCGACTGGCCGATCATAGCGACGACGCGCACACCGAGGTCGGACAGTTTCTCACTATGCGTGGCGGCGTAGATGCCCGCCGGCATGCCGGCGGCGAGTGCGATGATCATCGACAGCACGGCCAGTTCCAGCGTCAGCGGGAAGCGCTCGAGGATGACGTCCAATACCGGCCTACCATAGGTGACGGAGATGCCGAAATTGCCGTGCAGGATGCCGCCGATCCAGCGCCAGTACTGGACGAACCAGGGCTGGTCGATGCCGAAATAGGCGGCGAGCGCATCGCGCTGTGCCGGCGTCAGCAGGCCGGCTTCGGTGCCCAGCATCGCGGTGATCGAATCGCCCGGCACCATCCGGATCGCCACGAAGACCAGGATCGACACGCCAAGCAGGACGAGAGGAAACGCCGCAAGTCGTCGCATCAGATAGTTCACGCGAAGAAGACCTCTCGTCTAGAGCATGATGCCGAGTGTGAAGCGGTTTTCGGACGACATCATGCTCTATCCCTTTGATCTAGAGGCGGATTCAGATTTCAGGTCGATTCAACCTGAAATCATCCGTCTCCAGGGCCGCCCACGGCTACTGCTGGATGGTAACCTTGCTGAGGCTGAACAGCGTGCCCGTCGGCGTCGGCACGAACCCGGCGACGTTCTTCTGCTGGGCGGTATAGCTGTAGGACGTGTAGAGCCAGATCCAGGGCGAGACTTCGGCGAGGTGCTTCTCGAACTCGGTGAAGATCGCCTTGCGCTTGGCCGGATCGGTCTCGGCGCGGCCTTTCTGCATCAGGCTGTCCAGCGTATCGTCGATGTAGTTGGCCACCTTCTGCAGATTGCCTGATTTGGTCCAGTAGCGGTTGTACATGGTGTAGGGGTCGGCGCGGCCGCCATTGAGCGCGATCGCCATGTCGAAATCGCCCTTCAGCCAGGCGTCGACATAGACGTTGAGCTCCATCATCTTGATGTCGAGCTTGACGCCGATCTCGGCGAGCTGCGATTGGATGACCTGGGCTTCTGCCGCCGCCGTCGGCGGCTCGCCGGTGGCGCCGATCACGGTCGCCGAAAAGCCGTCAGCAAAGCCCGCTTCCGCCATCAGCTTCTTGGCCTTCTCGACATCGCGCTTGTAGCAGAAGAGCTGGCTTGGATCGGTCGCAAGTGCTGGGATGGTCAGCGGTCCGGTGACCTTGCCTTCACCGAGCGCGGCGGTGTCCAGAACCTCCTGCCGGTCGATGGCGCAGGAGATCGCCTGGCGCACCTTGAGTTCGGTCATCGGCTTGCGTGACGGATTGAGCTGCAGCACGTTATAGGCCAGCACCGGCGCGCGGTTCAGTTGCAGGCTAGCCTCCTTCGGCACCAGCGTGGCGACGAGCGGATCGTTGAGCAGCGCGAAATCGACCTGCTTGGTGCGCATGGCGGCGAGGATCGCCGCTTCATCGGGCAGCACGCTGATTTCGATACCGTCGACGCCGGTCGCGCCGCCGGCCCATTCCTTGTTGGCGCTCAAGACTTCCTTGGCGTTGGGGTCCCATTTATCGAGCTTGAACGGGCCGGAGCCGACCGTTTTGGTGCCGATCGAGCCGGCCTTGATCTCGGCCGCCGGCACGATGGCCGCGTTGATGTCGCTCATCGCCGTCAGGATCGGCGCGTCGGGCTGCGATAAATGGAACACGACGGTTCCAACGTCCGGCGTGTCGATGCTGGCGATCGACAGGAAGTTGGCGCGGGCGGCGGCGCCTGTCTTCTCGTCCAGGATGCGCTCGAACGATGCCTTGACGTCGGCCGGAGTCACGGCAGCGCCGTCCTGGAATTTCGCCTTGGGATCGAGCTTGAAGGTCAGCTCCTTGCCGTCCTTGGAGAATTCCCAGGAGGTGGCGATGGCCGGGACGATCTGCAGGCTGGCATCGACCCGCACCAGCGGCTCATAGATCAGCTCCAGGAGCCGCAGCGAGGAAAAGGCCGTCTGCTTGTGCGGATCAAGTCCCGTTGCGTCCTGCGACCAGGCCATGTGCAGCGTCGCCGCCTGCGTCGAGACCGTGGCGATGCCGAGCATGGCTGCCAGCGTGATGCCCGACAGCAGCTTTCTTGTGAGGTGAACCATTCTCGTCTCCCATCTTTGCTTGAACCCGATGCCCTTGCAGTTTCTGCGGACCGCTTCCAAGACACACGCGCTTTGGAGCATCGGCCCAGTCTATGCGGCTTCGCGCCGTCTTGTGTAAAGCAGCTTCACGCCGTCTGGTCTCAAGCGCCTTCATGCGTCTCGTCGCTGATTGCCTTTCGCAGGAAACCCCTTGCCTTGGCGAGGGCTGCGCGCGCCTCCTCGACCTCAAGCCCGGTGATGGTCAGCAGGATCGCCAGCTTCACGTCGTTGCCGGTCCGGCCGAGCGCCTGGCGCGCCTGCGCCGCCGTGCAGCCTGTGGTCTGCATCACGATCCTGGTTGCCCTGGCGGCCAGTTTCCTGTTGGACGGATTAAGGTCCACCATCAGGTTCTGGTAGCTCTTGCCGATGCGGATCATCGAGGCCGTGCTCAGCATGTTGAGCACCAGCTTCTGCGCCGTTCCGGATTTCAGCCGCGTCGAGCCGGTCAGCACCTCGGGACCGACGACCGGCGAGATGGCGATGTCGGCAATGCCTGCTATGGTCGATGCCGGATTGCAGGACAGGGCGACCGTCGTTGCCCCCACCTGCTTGGCATAATTCAACCCGCCGATCACATAGGGCGTGCGCCCGCTGACCGCGATGCCGACCACCACGTCGTCCGGGGTGAGCTTGATGTCCTGCAAGGCCCTGGCGCCCATCTTGGGATCATCCTCGGCCCCTTCGGTCGAGCGCACCAGCGCGTCGGGCCCGCCGGCGATCAGGCCAACGACCATGCCTTCCGGCACGCCGAAAGTGGGCGGACATTCCGAGGCGTCGAGCACGCCCAGCCGGCCGCTGGTGCCGGCGCCCATATAGATAAGCCGAGCGCCTTTCTGGAAGGCGAGGACGATGCGGTCGACCGCGGCCGCGATGTCCGGCAGCACCTTTTCGACCGCTGCCGGAACCACCCGGTCCTCGTCGTTGATCTTGCGCAGCACATCGATCGTCGGCAGCAGGTCGATGTCCATAGTCCGCGGATTCCGGCCTTCGGAAACCAGCCGGTCCAGCTCGGACATCAAACCTTGCTCGCTCATCCCAGTGCTTTCAAATCAGTGCTTTCAAAAATCAGGCCGCTCAGCCTGTTCGGAAGTGGTTCCTCTTTGGCTCCGGCACACGCGTATTTCGTTATGCTACCCCGTTTCGTTAACGTCTTAGAATTCAATATTCGTTCCGTCAACGGAAAGATGGAATAAATTATTCCTTCCGCGCTAATGCTTGCCGAGTGACCTGCGGGCAAGAATGATCGCCCCGGAAACCGCGTCGCCATCGGCGGCTTTCAGGCGCCGGCGAACGTCGGGTGCGAGCCATGGTTCGAGCGGACTGGCGAGCCCGCCCAGCAGGGCCACGCGCGGCGCGCCTTTTTCGAACAGAACCCGCACCAGCGTGTCGATCTGTTCGGCGGCCTTTTGCACGATGCGCCGCCCTGCCGGATCGCCTTGGTCGGCGTGGCGCATCACCATCGGCGCCAGGGCCGCATAGTCGGTGGCGCTGGCGCGGTCCATCCAGGCCACGGCTTGCATCGGGTCGTTCTCGAAACGCTGCATGACTTCCGCCAGCAGTGCCGTGCGCTCATGCCGGCCGTCATGGGCGCGCAACGCCAGCTGCACGGCCTTCAGCCCGAGATCGGCGCCGCTGCCTTCGTCGGAGATCGGAAAGCCATAGCCTCCGGCGCGCAGGTCGCGGCCCTCGACGAAGCCGAGGCCGATCGAACCGGTGCCGGCGATGACGATGGCGCCGTCCTGGCCCGAATGCGCGCCGAGGCAGGCGGCGACGCCATCGCTGACGAAATCGATGCTGGCAAAGGGATGCGCGATCGCCCGCAGCGCCTCCAGCGCGCCCTTGCGGCCGATCCCGGCAAGGCCGATGCCGGCGTGAATTCGGGCGCTTTCCGCCGCGCCGAACCCTGCCTCCTCGATCGCCGCGCCAAAGGCCTTGGCAACCGACGCCCAGGCCGTATCGATGCCGAGCCGCGTCGACGCCGGACCGGAGAGGCCTTGTCCCAGCACGGTTCCCTCGGCATCCTCGACGCGGGCGCGACAGCCGGTTCCGCCGCCGTCGACGCCGAGAAAATAATCGGAGCGGCCGTTGTTCATGCGCTCAGCCGCTCGATGTCGGCGCCGCACAGACGCAGCTTGCGGTCCAGTTGCTCATAGCCACGGTCGAGATGATAGACCCGGTTGATGGTCGTCCCGCCCTCGGCGACCAAGGCCGCCAGCACCAGCGACACCGAGGCGCGCAAATCGGTGGCCATGACTTGCGCGCCATGCAGTTTCTCGCCGCCGCGCACCAGCGCGGTGGTGCCTTGCAGCTTGATGTTGGCGCCGAGCCGCATCAGTTCGGGAACATGCATGAAGCGGTTCTCGAAAATGGTTTCGCGCAGCAGCGACGCGCCCTGCGCGCAGCACATCAGCGCCATGAACTGCGCCTGGAGATCGGTCGGAAAGCCCGGATAGGGTTCCGTCGTGACGTCGGCGGCCTTGAGCGGCCGCTCGCGCGACACGATGAGCCCGCGGTCGCCCGGCCAGACGCCGACGCCGGTCGCCTCCAGCAGTTGCACCACCGAGGCCATGTGCTCGAGCCGGGCATGCGTCAGTTCCAGTTGCCCGCCGGTGATCGCCGCGGCGATGGCATAGGTGCCGGCCTCTATCCGGTCCGGAATGATGTCGTGCCTGGCCGCGCGCCAGTCCGTGTCGCCGGCGATCAGGATGCGATGTGTGCCGGCACCTTCGACACGCGCGCCCATCGCGTTGAGGCAAGCCGCGAGGTCGGCCACTTCGGGCTCGCGCGCCGCGTTGAGGATTTCGGTTTCGCCCTTGGCCGTGGTCGCCGCCATCATGGCGGTTTCCGTCGCCCCGACCGACGGCGAGCTCAGGACGATGCGCGTGCCGGTGAGCCCGTTCGGCGCCGAGGCGACGATCAGCCCGTTCTCGATGGCGATGCGGGCGCCCAGCGCCGCGAGTGCGGCGACATGCATGTCGACCGGCCGCGCGCCGATAGCGCAGCCGCCAGGCAGCGAAACCCGCGCATGGCCGAAACGGGCGAGCAGCGGCGCCAGCACCAGCACCGTCGCGCGCATCTTTCTGACGGTGTCGTAGGACGTCTCCCTGGAAACGGCGGCACGGGTGTCGATCGTCGCGGCATGGGCCGATCGCGTCACCTCGGCGCCGTGCAGCCGCACCACGCCGAGCATGTTCTCGACGTCGGTCACATCGGGCAGGTTGGTCAGTTCGAGCGGGTAGGGGCTTAGCAGCGCCGCCGCGATCTGCGGCAGAGCGGCGTTCTTGGCGCCCGATATGGTGACCGCGCCTTGCAGTCTTTGCCCGCCGACGATGCGCAGTCTGTCCATGGCTGAAACCTTGTGCGCCGGGCCGCGTCCGGGCGCGGCGCTCTCGAAAGCTGTTCCCGAGCTCAATCCGGCCCGCTTGAGAATTAATTCCGCGTTCTTGGCTGTCAATCGAAATTGGAATAAATTATTCCTTGGCCGTGCGGCTGGACGCCAAAGCGCAAGGGGGATCATGTCCGTTCTGAACAGGATCAATGCCAAGCTCGACGGCATGGCGCCCGGCGATCGTGAGATCGGCCAGTACATCGTCGAAAATCCCGAGGAGATGCTGCGGCTGTCGACGGCTGCTCTTGCGGCTGAGATCGGGCGCAGCCAGTCGAGCGTCGTCAAATTCAGCCAGAAGCTCGGCTATGCCAGCTACCAGGAGCTCAAGCTCGCCGTCAGCGAAGCCAAGGCGCGGGAATGGCAGGTGCCGGCCGGTATGATCCACGGTTCGATCGAGGTCGGCGACGGCTACCAGGTCATCCTGAAGAAGCTGATCGGCAGCAAGCTTCTGTCGATGGAGCGGACCGTCGCCGCCAACAGCGAGCGGATCATCTCCAGGGCGCTGGAATTGCTGGATGGTGCGCGCCGCATACATCTGGCCGGCGTCGGCGCCTCCTCGCTGGTGGCGCGTGATTTCTCCTACAAGCTGATGAAGCTTGGCCGCAATGTGCTGCATGACAGCGACAGCCATATCCAGATGGCCAATGCCTCGACGCTCGGGCCTGACGATGTGCTGTTCGCGCTCTCCCATTCGGGCGCCAGCATCGAAACCTTGCGCATCGCCGAGCTCGCCCGCAAGCGCGGCGCCGTGGTGATCGCCGTCACCGGCCTGCACGACAACCCGCTGGGCCGCGTTGCCGATATCTGCCTCTACACCATCGCCGACGAGGAGCGTGCGCGCTCATCGTCCATCACCGCGCGCGATGCGCAGCTGACGCTGACCGACCTTCTGTTCATCCTCCTGGTGCAGAAGCAGCCGGACGCCAATGACTACGTCCACAACAGTGAGGCGGCGGTCTCGGTGCTGAAGGCCGAACGGTCTTCCTGACATGCCCGGACCGCGTCAGCCCTGGCGCGGCACGCCCCTGGCAAGCAGGTAGACGAGATACGGCCCGCCAAGCAATGAGGCGAACAGGCCGACAGGCAGTTCGTACGGGAAAGCCGCCATGCGCGACAGCCAGTCCGATATGGTCATCAGCAAGGCGCCCAGAAGCATCGCCCCGGCAAGATGAATGCGTGCGCGCCAAAAGCCGAGGAGCCGGGCAAGGTGCGGCGCGATCAGGCCGACGAAGCTCAACGGGCCGACGATCAAAGCGGCCAGCGCGGTCAGGAGCGCGCTGACGACGACCAGCATCAGCCGCCCGCCGGCTACGGGCACGCCAAGTCCGCGCGCACTGTCGGCCCCGAGCGGCAGGATGTCCAGCCAGCGCGCGGCAAGAAAAAGCGGCGGCGTCAGTGGCAACAGGCAGGCCAGTGCAACGGATGCGTCCAGGGCGGTCGCCTGGCCGGTCGAGCCGCTCAGCCAGCGCAACAGCATATAGGACTGTGCATTGCCCATCGCGATCGTCGCGGTGATCAGCGCGCTACACAGCGCGCTCATGGCAATGCCGGCAAGCAGCAATCGGTCGGCGCCGAACTTTGCCTTGGCGGCGATGGCCAGCATGGCGGCCAGTGCCGCCAGTGAGCCCGCGGCCGAGCCGGCGAGCTGCCAGCCGAGCCCGGTCGTTGCGCTGACCGTCAGCACGGCGGTCAGACCGGCGCCCGCGCCGGTGCCGACGCCAAGCACTTCGGGGCTCGCCAGAGGGTTGCCGGTAACGCGCTGGATGACCACGCCCGCCGCCGCGAGCATCGCGCCGGCGGCCGCGGCCACGCCGACACGCGGCGCGCGCCAGGAGACGAGATCGGCCAGCAGGTCGCAGCCGGCGATCGACCACCCTGCCGGTCCACGCCCGACGACGAGAGCCAAGGCGGCGGCGGCAAATGTGAGCGCAAGCAGGACGAAGATGATGAGCCATGGCCGGCGAGCCTTGCGCGGTGCCGCGCCATTGGAACCGAGATGCGGCCATTCGAACATGCGCAGCCTCGGCAACAGCCACAGCAGCAGTGGGCCGCCCAGAAGCGCGGTTCCCGCGCCGGTCGGAATGCGCTCGCCGCCGGCTCCGGCGGCGAGCTGGACCAGCCCGTCCGTCAGCCACAGCAGTACTGCGCCGATCAGCGGCGCGGCGACCAGCTTCTGCCGCAGGGTGCGCGCGCCCGAAAGCGTGGCGAGCGCCGGCGCGGCAAGGCCGACGAAACCGATTACGCCGATCTGCGCCGCGACAGTCGTTGCCATCCACACCGCAAGCGCGATGATGAGAAAGCGGCTGGTGTGGCGGGCAACGCCAAGGCCGCGCGCCGAGGCGTCGTCGAGGCCAAGGATGGTCAGCGGCCGCAGCAGCATCAGCGCCGCGGCGGCGCCGGCCGCCAGCCTGATCGTCAGGGCGATAGCCGGTTGCCAATCCTGCTGCACCAGCGACCCGCCGCCCCAGATGAACAGCGAGAACAGGTAGTCGCCATTGGCGAGGATCAGCGCGGCGCTGACGGAACTCGCGGTCAGCGCCACCATCATTCCGGCGAGCACGACCGACACCGGCTCCAGCCCGCGCCGCCAGGTCAACGCCAGCACCAGCAGCACAGCGGCGGTGCCGCCGGCAAAGGCCACCAGCCCTTGCGATCGCTCCATCAGCAACGGCGCGTAAAGCGAGGCGAGCGTCATCGCCAGTTGCGCGCCGCCCGAAATGCCGAGCGTCGATGGTTCCGCCAGCGGATTGCGCAGCACATGCTGCAACAGCAGGCCGGACAGGCCGAGCACGGCGCCCGCCAGCACCGCTACGACGGCGCGCGGCAGCGAGCTGTAGAACAGGATGACATGCTGGAGATCGCCCGGCACCGATGCCGGCTGCTGCATGCCGACGCGCCATGCGAACAAGAGTGTGGCCAGCCCCGCGAGCAGGCCCCACAGGATGATGGGCGACCGCGCGCCGCCGATGGTGCGGTGAGGCATCTCGCTCCGGGCCATGGCGCGCTCCGTCACGAAGCATGACCCGCAAGCGCCGCCGTCGCCAGCCGCGCGAAGCGGCGCGCCGACGGCAGGCAGCCGAAATGGTTGATCGCTTCGAGCACCGCGACGCGGCCTTTGCTCACGGCCGGCAGCGCGTTCCACAACGCATTGGTGGGAAGCGAGCGCCCGACATCCGCCGGCAAGGGCGAGACGATCAGGATGGAGGCCTCGGGCACCCGCGCCAGCGCCTCCAGGCCAACGGGTGCTGCCGCGCTGTAACTTGTCTCTTCGGACCAGGCATTGACCAGGCCGAGCCGTGTGAGCACGTCACCGAACATGGAGTCGCGGCCGAAGGCGCGGAAGTGCCTGGAGTCGCCGAGGCTGATGACAAAGACCGGCCGTGCGGACCTGGTTGGCATGGCGGCGCGACGCCGCGCGATGTCGTCGGCGGTGTCGCCGACGTAACGCTTCGCTTCGGCCGGTCGTCCGAGCTTTTCGCCCAGGGCCAGCGTCGCTGCCTCGGCGAGTGCGTAGGGCGGCACTCCGGCCTCGTAGACGGTTTGCGCGAACACCGGCGCGATGCGCTCCAGAATCGGGCGTTGGTACTCGTAGAAATTGGAGATGACGATCAGGTCCGGCGCGACGATGCGCAACAGCTCGTAGTTGGGCGTGCCGCGCAGTCCGAGATCGGTCACGGATTGGGGAATTGCAAGCTCGACCGCAATCCTGCGGAACTGGATCAGTTCGGCCGCCGCTGCCGGCTCGATGCCGAGCGCCAGAAGCGTTTCCAGCATGCCCCAATCGATCGCGGCAACATTTGTCGTCGTAGTCCTGCCGGCAACCGGCGGCAGCAAGGCCGCGGCCGTTAGCGCAAGCACCTGCCGTCTGTTGGGGGGATGGATCATCGCCGGCGGGTTCGGTCCATGATTACCAACTCGTGTGCGCCTTCAGCTTGAAGGAGCGGCCTTCGCCGTAGGAGCAGGTGAGCGTTGTCTGGCAGCTCGACACATACGTCTTGTCGAAAAGGTTGGTGATGTTGAGGTCGACGCCCCAGTTCTCCTTCTCGTAGCCGAGCTTCAGGTCGGCCAGCGTCACCGCCGGAACCTTCGCCGTATTCTCATTGTCTGCCCATGAGGAGCCGATATAGCGCAAACCGCCGCCAATCGAGATGCCGTCATACCAGTCGCCACGGAAGGTGTAATCGACCGATGCGGAAGTCATCACTTCCGGCACGATGAAAGGCGTCTTGCCGATGAGCGCCGGGTTGGCGTCCTTGGTGATGTCGATGTCGTAAGCTGTGAATGCACCGGTAACCTGGAAATCCTCGGTCACGTTCACCTTGCCTTCGAGCTCGACGCCGCGTGAACGCACCTCGCCGGTCTGCATCTGGGTGAAGGGAGTGACATTCGACGGCACGTTCTGGCGGGTCAGGTCGAACAGCGACAGGGTGAACAGGCCATCGACGAAAGTCGGCACGTACTTCACGCCGACTTCGTACTGCGTGCCCTCTTCCGGCTTGAACAGATTGCCCATCGCATCGGTGCCGATGATCGGATTGAAGAAGGTGGCGATGCTGGCATAGGGGGTTACGCCGTTGGCAAACTCATAGGCCAGGCCGGCGCGGCCGGAGAAGTCGCCAACCGTGCTGCTCTGCGTGCTGGAGCCCGCCGAGTAATAGGTCGGGCGGTTGTCGGCTTCGAGCCAGCCACGGTCGTAGCGGCCGTTCAGCGTCACCAGCCAGCCGTCGCCGAAGCGCATTTGATCCTGTGCATAGAAGCCAAGCTGTTTCTGCGTCAGGTCCTGATTGAGATAGCTGACGCGAGGTGTCAGCGGCGAACCGTACACCGGATCGAAAGCGTCGATTGGATTGTCATAATTGGGATCGTAGAGGCCGGACGACTGTACCTGGTCGATGTTGTAATATTTGAAATCGACGCCAGCGAGGATCGTATGTTCGATCGCTCCGGTCGCCACCTTGCCTTCGATCTGGTTGTCGGCGAGGAACGTCTTGGCCGTGGTGTCATGATCGAAATTGATCCGCGCCAGCTCGGTCGGCCCTCCGATCGTTGACCAGCCGTTCGGATAGACGCTGACCTCGTTGATGTCGGCGGCGGTGAAACGGGCGCTGGAGCGAACGGTCCAGTCATTGTCGAACGTGTGCTCGAACTCGTAGCCGAGGGAGCCCTGTTCGCGCTTGTAGAGATCGATGCTCGGCTCCGTGAAGTTCGCATCGGGATCGATGCGGCCATAGTTCACGCCGCCGACAATGTGATCGACCACGGTGCCATCGTAGGGCAGGAAGCTGCCGCCATTATGGTTCTCGTCGATGTGGCTGTAATTGGCCAGTATGGTTAGCGTGGTCGCTTCGTCTGGCTTCCAGCTAATGCTCGGCGAGATGAAGCCGCGCCAGCCGTTCTGCAGGTCGCTGTAGGTATCGCCGCCGGCGACCTTGCCCGTCATCCGGTAGCTGACCGTGCCGTTGCTGGCGACATCGCCGATGTCGAAGCCGAGATAGACATTGCCGGCATCGTTGATGCCGGTTTCGACATAGCGCGTGCGTTCGAAATCCGGGCGCTTGCTGACATAGTTGACCAGGCCGCCCGGATTGCTGCCGCCATAAAGCACCGAGGCCGGCCCCTTCAGCACTTCGATGCGCTCAAGGCCGAAGCTGTCGACATAGAAACCGCCGAAACCATAACTGAACAGCTGGAGGCCATCCATGTAGGTGCCGGTGGCCGTTGCATCGAAGCCGCGAATGTACATCCAGTTGGTGTCGCTGTCGGGACCGAAGGGTTGGGCAAAGACGCCGGCGGTGTAGCGCAGCGCCTCGTCAGCTTTCTGTGCACCCTGATCCTCGATCTCCTGCCGTCCGACCACTGAGACGGATTGCGGGACCTCCTTGATGTCGGTCGCTGTCTTGGAGCCGGTTCTGGTTGTCTTGGCGACGACGCCGTCGACCGGCCCGGTCGCGCTGTCTCCGGCCTCGCCCTCGACCACGACCGGTTCGAGCTGGGTGCTGGATTGCGCCGTCTGCGCGAACGCCGGCATTGGCGGGATCGTCGCGGCAGCGGCGACGCCAGCCGCCAGAAGCGCCTTGATCCGGTAAATTCTGCTCATCAGGAAAGTCCCCGCCTGTCGTCGTTGAGATACTTGATGGTTTACCTCAACTTATCAACGGGTCATTGGACTGATTTGGGCGGCTTGTCCATTCTTGTCCAAACCACTGATATCGCGGTGCCGTGTTGCGGAAATGTCACCGGCGGCCGGCGCTCTTCATCCACGCACCCGGGGTCAATCCGACCACGGACTTGAACACGCGGGTAAGGTGCGCCTGGTCGAAGAAGCCGGTGGCCTGGGCGATGTCGCCAAGCGAGGCAGCCTCATGCGCCATCATCGCCTTTGCCCTGTCGATCCGCGCCTGCATCTGCCAGCGATGCGGCGGCACGCCCGTTGCTGCCTTGAAGGCATGGCTCATCGCGGTTTCGGACAGGCCGGTCAGCGCGGCAAGATCAGCAAGGCGGATCCTGTCCAGGCAGTGGGCGTCGATGTAATCCGTGACGAGGCGCAGTTTGCGGCGGGGCAGGGGCGACCGGCGCCTGGCGGCACTTGGCCGGTCTATCTGGAAAAGGCATGCGAACAAGGCGTTGAGCAGACCTTCGCCATAAAGATCATGCAGGTTCCACTCGCTGCCGCATTCAGCGGCGATAAGCCCGGCAAGCGTAGCGATCCGATCATCGCGAAACTGGAGGCGCGATATCTGCAAGGCATCGCGATCGAGGCTGCGGCCGAAGCGGCGGGTCAGTGTCGCCGCGTCGAAATGCAGGTCGAGATGCCTGATCCGTTTGAGTCCTTCGACGCGGCCGCGGATCGGCACCCCGGCCGGTATATAGGCTATGGAAAACGCTTGGTTGTGGCGGCGCGGTTCGCCCTGGGCGCCTTCGACGACGAAGGCACCGTCGCCGTCGATATCGAGAGCGACGAACAGCCGGGGGTCGGGAGAGACGTAATAACCCTCGGCATTGTCACCGCATGAGACATCCCAGAGGTCGGCGACGACGCCGTCCCAGACGTGCCATTTCAGCTCGCCGATCACGGCAAATCCCTGAATCCGGCTCTCCATGCGCGCGACGAAGGTCAATTCTGCTTATCCCGGGCATAAACATGATAGAAAAGATCATGTTTATGCCCGGTCAGCGACAGCACCGCAAGCCCTTGCGTTCGAAGGTCGTGCTGAACCGACGCCGCTGCTGGCGGTCAGCGCAGCCTCAGACGCTTTCGAGATAGGTCTCGATCTCGAAGTCGCTGACGTTGAGCGCGAATGTATTCAGTTCCTGGCGTTTGCAGGCGATGAAAGAGTGGCGCAGGATCGCCGGGAAGATCTCCGCCACATGCGTCCCGCTTTCAAAGGCCGCGATCGCGGATGCCCAGTCCGGCGGCAACTTGGCCGGGGCAAGGCCTTGCCCATCATTCCCGGTTGGGTCGCCCGGTGACATCTGCCTTTCGATGCCGACCAGTGCCGCGCCCAGTATGGCGGCAAGCACAAGATAGGGATTGGCGTCCGCTCCCGACACGCGATGCTCGATCCGGCGCGCACCAGTCGGGCCGCCGGGAATGCGGATCGCGACCATGCGGTTCTCGTAACCCCAGGCGACGGCGGTCGGCGCGTAGGATCTCGGCCGGAGCCTGCGGTAGGAGTTGAAATGCGGCGCGAACACCAGCGTGCTCTCGGCCATCGCCGCCAGCAGTCCGCCGACAGCGTGGCGCATAATGCCGGAGCCCTGGTCGGTGCCGTCGTCGAAGACGTTGCGCCCGTTGGCGTCGACAAGGCTGAAATGGACGTGGAAGCCGTTGCCGGCTCGGTCGCCATAAGGCTTGGCCATGAAGCAGGCGGCAAAGCCGTGCTTGCGGGCAATGCCCTTCACCGTGCGCTTGAACAGGACGGCGTCGTCGGCCGCCCGCAGCGCGTCCGCGACATGGTTCAAATTGATCTCGAACTGGCCGACGCCGTTCTCGGCAATGGCGGTATCGACGGGAATGTCTTGTGCTCGGCAGGCTTCGTAGATGTCGTGGATGAAGGCCTCGAAGTCGTCGATCTCGTCGATTGACAGTGCCGCGTCGGAATCCAGACGCCGCCCGGTGACCGGCGAGACAGGCCCGACCGGTCGCTGCGATTGCGGGTCTACAAGATAGAATTCGAGCTCGGTCGCGACCACAGGCGTCAGGCCCAAAGCCTTGTAGCGGTCGAGGATACGGGCCAGTGCCCGCCGGGGATCACCGAGATACGGTGCGCCGCCTTCGTCGGCGAGCCAGAGCGGGATGAGGGCGGTCGGATGCGCCGTCCAGTTCACCGGAAGGATGCCGCGGCCTGTCCATTGGCACAATCCGTCTGCGTCGCCGGTCGAGAACACCAGCGCGTTGCCTTCGATATCCTCGCCCCAGATGTCCAGCCCGATCAGCGAATAGGGCATGCGCAGCTTGCCCTCCAGTGCCTTGCGCGCCTGCTCGACGGGGATGCGCTTTCCCCGCATGATGCCGTTGAGGTCGCACACCGCGGCCCTCAGGCTCTGGATGTCGTTTCGGCTCTCAAGCCAGTTCAGAACGTCCGCAATTGCATCGCCCAATTTCCAACCTCTGGTTTCGAAGGTGCCCGAGCCCTGATCGGCCGCGCTGTCCCTGGTAAAAATGGCTTGTGAGTTTTCGGGATCCATATCTGGCCGCAGCCGGATGTTTCCCTATTTATTCAAGTCATTAGCTGGGATGTCGGGAGGCATTTCAAAACCAGTTGCGCGATCTGCGACCGAAACATAGAGGCAAGAGCGTGGAAAGCCAAGGCTCGGCATCGGGCTCGGCGCGCGCAGGGTGAAGCCGGGATGCCGGCATCACTCTCGGGCATGCGCGGCCGTCGTGGGGATATGAAACGTCCCTATCACAAATCTTGACCTTCCCCGCACTTGCACCTCTGGCCGCTCTCTGGCTTTTTGGGACACCCATCCGAGCGGACTGATTCGTCACGCCGCTCTGCGTCGATTGCCGTTTTGCGGTGTGATCGATCTGGCGGGGCGTGAAGCGCGAGCGACTGGCGAAGGAGAAGAGGCATGGCCGAGTTCAAGAAGCCCGAGATCTCCGAGATGAGACCCAAGATCACCGTTGTCGGCGTCGGCGGCGGCGGCGGCAACGCCATCAACAACATGATCGCCGAGCAGCTTCAGGGCACCGAATTCATTGCCGCCAACACAGACGCGCAGGCACTCACCATGTCCAAGGCGACGCGGCTGATCCAACTCGGCGCGCATGTAACCGAAGGGCTGGGCGCCGGATCGCTTCCCGAGATCGGCCGCGCCGCGGCCGAGGAATCGCTGGACGAGATTATGGACCATCTGGCCGGCACCCACATGTGCTTCGTCACCGCCGGAATGGGCGGCGGCACCGGAACCGGCGCCGCGCCGGTCATCGCCCAGGCGGCGCGCAAGGCAGGCATCCTGACGGTCGGCGTCGTCACCAAGCCGTTCACTTTCGAGGGCAGGCGCCGCATGCAGATGGCCGAAGAGGGCATCGAGCGGCTGCGCGAAAGCGCCGACACCGTGATCGTCATCCCCAACCAGAACCTGTTCCGGATCGCCGACGCCAAGACCACATTCGCCGATGCCTTCGTCATCGCCGACCGGGTGCTCTATGCCGGCGTCAGCTGCATCACCGATCTCATCGTCAAGGAAGGCCTGATCAACCTCGACTTCGCCGACGTCAAATCGGTGATGCGCGGCATGGGCCGCGCCATGATGGGAACCGGCGAGGCGTCAGGCGATAGCCGGGCGATGAAGGCGGCGGAAGCCGCCATCGCCAACCCGCTGCTGGACGAAATGTCGATGAAGGGCGCCAAGGGCGTGCTGGTCTCGATTTCCGGCGGCCGCGACATGACCCTGTTCGAGGTCGACGAGGCCGCCACGAGAATCCGTGAAGAGGTCTATGAAGACGCCGACATCATCGTCGGCGCCATCTTCGACAAGAGCATGGAAGGCCGGTTCAGGGTTTCGGTGGTGGCCACCGGCCTCGACCGCGGGCTCGGCGTGGAAGATGCCGATGCCGGCATGCCGCACGACCATTCCATGCCATTCGCGGCGCGGACGTTGCAATAGGCGCTGCTCGCCGGCGGTCTTGGCCGCTGCCGGGCACCTCGACGTCGCCGGCGCACCACCAAGTTCAGCCTGGAGCTGATCACCCGAAAGCGGCTTGCCGAATGGTGCGATCCGCTCACCGGCGAATGCTGGGCGCCGCCGCTTCACCTGGACGGCGGCGACGGTGATCGGGTTCCTGCGCTTTCGCTGCCGCTGTTACCCTGACCGGTGCCACGCCCGGTGTTCGCTCGTCCATTCTCGTTGAAAATCAGCGTTTGCAGGCGCTTGGCGCTTGACTCCGATGCGTCCATGTGAAAAATTTTGCAGAAACTGAAAAAAATATCAGAGGGCGGAACGTGGTTGGATTTGGAAACGGCCTCTTGCGCGATGATGAAACCGGCATGGCGGCACGCGCCGCCTGGCTTCATTACGCTGGCGGCCTGACCCAGTCCGAGGTTGCCAAGCGCCTCGGGCTGACCAGCCTCAAGGCCCACCGCCTCATCACCAAGGCCAATCAGGAAGGGCTGGTGAAGGTCTATATCGACGGCGAAGTCTCGGAATGCGTCGAGCTCGAGGACGAGCTGTCGCGCCGCTACGGCCTCGATTATTGCGAGGTGGTTCCCGATTTCGATTCCGAGGAATTGCCGCTCAAGGCGCTCGGCATCGCCGGCGCGCAATTCCTCAAGCGTGAGATCGAACGCGGCGAGCAGGCGCTGATCGGCGTCGGCCATGGCCGCACGCTCGCCGCCTGCGTGGAATACCTGCCGCGCAGCTCGACAGACAAGATCCGCTTCGTTTCGCTGCTCGGCGGCTTGACGCGGAAGTTCTCGGCCAACCCGCATGACGTCATTCACCGCCTCGCCGAGCGCACCGGCGCCGAAGCCTATGTGATGCCGGTGCCAATGTTCGCCAACACGGTGGACGACCGCGCGGTATTGCTGGGACAGAAGGGCATCAGCGAGGTTTTCGATCTCGCAAGATCCGCCGACCTTTTGTTTGCCGGCATCGGCACGGCCGAACGCGAAGCCTCGCTCGTCGCCACCGGCATGATCGAGAAGGGCGAGATGGAGGAGATCCGCCGCAATGGCGGCGTCGGCGAATTGCTCGGCCATTTCTTCGACGATGCCGGCAAAGCGGTGGCGACAACCCTTTCCAATCGGGCGCTGGCGCTGGCGCGCGAGGACATCGCCAGCCGCCGGATCGTCGCGGTCGCCGGCGGCAAGGTCAAGGTTCGAGCCGTCAAAGCGGTGCTGGAGGGCCGCTATCTCAAGGGCCTGATAACTGATGAGCGGACAGCGCGATCGCTCGTGGAGGAGACGCCAGTCGGGTAGCCGGCGTCGGTTCAGTTAAAACTACCCTGTGGAGGAGAAGACCAAATGCATGAGAAAGAGAAAGACCTCATTGACGCTTTCCTGCGCGGACAAGTCGACCGTCGTGGGCTGATCAAGGGCCTGGGTGCGATGGGCCTTGCCGCCGGCACGGCCGGTACGCTGCTCAATCTTGGGCAGACCCGGGCGCTGGCCGCCGACTTCGACTGGAAGGCGCACCAGGGCAAGACCATCAAGCTCCTGCTCAACAAGCATCCCTATGCGGATGCGATGATCGCCAACCTCGAAAACTTCAAGCAGTTGACCGGCATGAATGTCGTCTACGACGTGTTCCCGGAAGACGTCTATTTCGACAAGGTCACGGCCGCGTTGTCGGCGAGCTCGCCCGAATACGATGCCTTCATGACCGGCGCCTATATGACCTGGACCTACGGCCCAGCCGGCTGGATCACCGACCTCAATGAATGGACCAAGGATCCGGCCAAGACCAACCCCAACTATGCCTGGGATGACTTCCTGCCCGGCGTCAAGAACTCCTGCGCCTGGAACGGCAAGCCGGGCGGCGCTCTGGGGTCCGAAGACGCCAAGCAATGGTGCATTCCGTGGGGCTTCGAGCAAAACAACATCACCTACAACAAGGGGATGTTCGACAAGGCGGGCGTCAAGGTTCCCGGCAATATGGACGAGATGGTGGCCGCGGCCGCCAAGCTCACCAAGGATGTCGGCGGCGGCGTCTACGGCATTGGCGTGCGCGGGTCGCGCTCCTGGGCGACGATCCATCCGGGTTTCCTTTCGGCCTACGCCAATTTCGACCAGAAGGACCTGAACGTGTCGGCCGACGGCAAATTGTCGGCCGCCATGAACACCGCCCAGTCCAAGGCTTTCCACAAGCAATGGGTGCAGATGATCCAGGAAAGCGGTCCGAAGGACTGGTCGACCTACACCTGGTACCAGGTCGGCGCCGATCTCGGCGCCGGCGCCTCGGCGATGATCTTCGACGCCGACATCCTCGGCTACTTCATGAATGGCGGCGACAACAAGATGGCCGGCAAGCTTGCCTTTGCCGCCTTCAAGGCCAACCCGGAGGCCAAGGCGCCAACGCCGAACATCTGGATCTGGTCGCTGTCGATGTCCAACTTCTCCAAGGACAAGGACGCCACGTGGTACTTCATGCAGTGGGCCTCCGGACCCGAGCATGCTCTGTTCGGCGCCACCAAGATGGATTTCGTCAATCCGGTCCGCCAGTCGGTCTGGAAGGATGAGACGTTCCGCGAGAAGCTGAACAAGAGCTATCCCGGTTATGTCGAGATGTTCGACGCCTCGGCGCCGGGCGCCTCGATCAAGTTCACGGCGCAGCCGCTGTTCTTCGATCTCACCACCGAATGGGCGGCGACGCTGCAAAAGATGGTGGCCAAGGAAGTGCCGGTGGACGAGGGTCTCGACAAGCTGGCCGAAAGCATCAACGGCCAGCTCAAGGAAGCCGGCCTCGGCTAGATGTAACAGAGGACCGGCCAGCCTTGGCAGGCCGGTCCTCACCTGACCTTTTCAAGATTGCGACGCGGGGCCGTAAGGTGGCCGCCAATTCGCCCGACCGGCCGCCTTGCTCCCTTGGGCGGCCGGTCGGGCGGAGCGACAGGGACAACGGAGCAGCACGATGACTGCGGTGGTATCGCAAAGGCCCAAGCCCTCGGGCTTCAGGATCAGCAAGAGAGTGCTGCCCTACGTGCTCAGCCTGCCGGCTCTGCTGGTCTGCATCGGCATCCTGATTCCGTTCCTGACCTCGGTCGTCTATTCCTTCCAGCGCTATCGGCTGAGCCAGCCCTGGGCGCGGCAGTTCAACTGGGGCGACAACTACATCTCCTTCTTCACCGATCCGAAGTTCTGGAACACGCTCAAGATCTCGCTGCTCTATGCCGGCACCACGGTGGTGCTGGAACTGCTTCTCGGCCTGGCCATCGCGCTGCTTTTGCAGAAGCGATCGACCCTGAACAACTTCATCTCGATCATGCTGCTGATGCCGCTGATGACGGCGCCGGCACTGGCCGCGCTGATGTGGAAGCTGATGACCAATCCCGGCTTCGGCGTGCTGAGCTATCTTGCCAGCCTCATCGGCTTACAGGATTTCCGCTGGGCCTCGTCGCCGTCGACGGCTTTGTTCACCGTCGTTCTCGTCGATATCTGGGTCTACACGCCCTTCATCATGATCCTGCTGCTTGCCGGCCTGCGCAGCCTGCCGACGCAGCCCTTCGAGGCCGCGGCCCTCGATGGCGTGCCGAGGAGCTTCGTCTTCTTCCGCATCACGCTGCCGATGCTGACGCCGTATATCCTGACGGCGACTTTGTTCCGCCTGCTCGATTCCATCCAGCAGTTCGACATCATCTACGCCATGACGCAAGGAGGACCGGGCGACACGCTGACCGTCTTCCAGGTCGAGGCCTATCTCAACTTCTTCCAGTCGACCAATGTCGGCCGCTCGGCGGCGCTGATGATCATCCTGTGGGCGATCACCTATTTCCTCTCCAACATCTTCATCAAGAACTGGCTCAGGCTGCGCGAGCGCGCCCGTGGCCAGGCATAGGAGGAGCCAGCCATGGAACACACCTCCTTGCTTGAACGCACCCTGCGCGGCGCGGCACTCACGCTGGTCGTGATCTTCTTCATGTTCCCGATCGTCTGGATCCTGATGATGTCGTTCCAGACCAACGAGACCATCCTGCGCATTCCGCCGCAGCTGGTCTTCGAGCCGACGCTTGCCAATTACACAGCGCTGATCACCGGCAAGCTGACGACCGCCGCCGGCACGCTCGACATCGCCTTCATGCGCAACCTGTGGAATTCGGTGTTCCTGTCGGTGACCTCGGTGGCGGTCTCGCTGCTGCTCGGCGTCCCGGCGGCCTACGCCTTCGCTCGGCACAAGTTCCGCGGTTCGGAGGACATCGCCTTCACGCTGCTGTCGTTCAGGTTCGCGCCGGCCCTGCTGGTGCTGTTGCCGCTCACGCTCTATTTCCAGAAGCTCGGGCTGGCCAACACCTATATCGGGCTGATCTGGGTCTACCAGCTGATCTGCCTGCCGCTGATCCTGTGGATCGTGCGCGGCTATTTCGAGGATATTCCGGCCGACATCGAATATGCCTATCGCATCGGCGGCCATTCCTGGTTTGCCACCTTCCGCAAGATCGCGCTGCCGCTCGCCGGCCCCGGCATCGCCGCTGCCGGCCTGCTTGCCTTCATCTTCGCCTGGAACAATTTCGTCTTCGCGCTGGTGCTGGCCTCGGCCGACAAGCAGCCGGTGACGGTCGGCGCGCTCGCCTTCATCACCTCCTCGGGCATCCAGTACGGCCAGATCTCGGCGGCCATCGTCCTGTCGATCACGCCGACGCTGGCGCTCGCCCTCTATGCACAGCGCTATCTGGTCGAAGGCCTGTCGCTCGGCGCGGTGAAGGGGTAGTTCCATGGCCAGCCTCGAACTCAGAAACCTCGTCAAGCGCTACAAGAGCCAGACCGTGCTCGACAATCTTTCGCTGACCGTCGCTGACGGTGAGACGCTGGTCCTGTTCGGACCCTCCGGCGCCGGCAAGACGGTGCTGCTGCGCCTCGTCGCCGGCGTCATCGACCCCGACGAAGGCAAGATCCTCATCGGCGGCGAGGACATGACCGACGTCGACGCCGAATTCCGTGGCGTCGGCATGGCGTTCCAGAATTTCGCGCTGTTTCCGCATATGAGCGCATTCGACAACATCGCGACGCCGCTGGAGGCCAAGCGGTCGTCGCAGGGCGCGATCAAGGCCGGCGTCGAGAGCGTCGCCAAGCTGTTGAAGATCGCCCATGTGCTCTCCCACAAGCCGCGTGCGCTCTCCAATGGCCAGAAGCAGCGCACCGCGCTTGCCCGTGCGCTGGTCGGCTCGCCACCGCTGCTGCTGCTCGACGATCCCTTGCGCAATGTCGATGCCAAGCTGCGTTTCGAGATGCGTCTCGAACTGCCGCGCCTGCTAGCCGACCGCGGCGCCACCGTCGTCTACGTCACCCAGGATTATAAGGAAGCCATGGCGCTCGGCGACCGCATCGCGGTGATGTCGCAAGGCGTCATCAGCCAGCTCGGCACGCCCGAACAGATCTATCGCGAGCCGGCCAACATCGAGATCGCGCGGCTGTTCGGCGACCCGACCATCAACCTGCTCGACGTCAAGCCGGCGCTTGGCGCCAAGGGAATCCATGTCGCCCTGTCGAATGTGCAGGTCCATCTCGGCGGGGCTCCCGAGACCGCGGTCGGCCGCGACTGCATCATCGGGCTCAGGCCGGAAGCACTGCATTTCGTCGGAGAAAATGAACCCGGCGCCATTCCGGTGACGGTCGAGGCCGAAACCCCGCTCAACGAAAAGATCGTCACGCTGGTGCGCACGTTGCGCGGCCGCGAGATCCTGGTTTCGCGGCCGGCCGGAACACCGGGCCGCAGCGAAGGCAAGGCCCACATTGCCGTCGACGGCAAGAGCGCCCTGTTGTTCGATCGCGCCGGCGGCGAGCGCATCGGCTCGAAGAATGTCGTCAGTTTGCGCAACGGAGAAGCCGCATGAGCGCGAGCGCACTCACCATTTCCGGGGTCGACAAATTCTATGGCCCGATCGACCGGGGCGTCCACGCCGTCAAGAAGCTGACGATGGAGATCGGCAAGGGCGAGATCGTGGCGCTGCTCGGTTCGTCCGGCTGCGGCAAGACCTCGACGCTGCGCATGATCGCCGGCTTCGAGGAGGTGTCGCGCGGCGCGATCTCGGTCGCCGGCCGCCAGGTGCACACGCTGCCGCCGGTCAGGCGTAACGTGGCGATGGCCTTCGAGGGCTATTCGCTCTACCCGCCGCTGACGGTGCGCGAGAACATGGCCTTCGCGCTCAAGGCGGCCCGGCTGCCCAGAAGCGAGGTCGAGGCCAGGGTCGCCAGCATCGCCAAGCTGCTCGAGATCGAGGATATATTGGAGCGTTACCCAAGCTCTATCTCCGGCGGCCAGCAGCAGCGCGCCAGCCTCGGCCGGGCGCTGATCCGCGACGCCGATTTGCATCTGCTGGACGAGCCGATGGGGCAGCTCGAACCGCAGCTGCGTGCCGTGCTGCGCGGCCGCATCAAGCATTTCATCAAGGAGCGCGGCTTGACCGCGATCCTGGTCACGCACGACCAGACCGAGGCCAATGCGCTTGCCGACCGCATCGCGGTGATGGAAGGCGGCGTGCTGCAGCAGTTCGATACGCCGGACAGGATCAAGGAGCGTCCGGCGAACCTGTTCACCGGCACCTTCGTTGGCGAGCCGCCGATGAACGTCTTCGAGGCCTATGTCGGCGCCACCGCCGGCCGCATCAATCTCAGGCTTCCCGACGGGCTGTCGCTGGACTACGACAAGGACGCCTTCAGCGCTCCGGTCCGCGACCAGCTGCTCAGCCGCGAGCGGGTGGTCATCGGCATCAGGCCTTATGCGGTGCGGCGCTCGAAGGAGGGTGTTCCCGCCAGGGTCTCGGCCAACCAGTGGCTTGGCGACCAGACCCATATCGCGGCCGATTTCGCCGGCGGCTCGCTGGTCCTGGTCGAGCACGACCGCACCCGGCTGGACCTTGGCGCGCCGATCAATGTCAGCATCGACCCGAAGAACCTGCATGTCTTCGACCAGGCGAGCGGCGAGGCCATTTCGCACGGCATGGAGCTCGCCTGATGCGTGATCTCTTGATCGGTATCGACGCCGGTACTTCCGTCATCAAGTCCATCGCCTTCGACACGAAAGGCCGGCAGATCGCCGCCGCGGCAACGCCGAACCATTACGAGACGCGGCCGGGCGGCGGCGCCGAACAGGATCTTGCGCGCACATGGGCGGATGCGGCGGCGACCTTGCGCCAGCTCGCCGAGAAAGTGCCCGATCTCGCCGGCCGGACCATCGCCATCGCGGTGACCGGGCAGGGCGACGGCACCTGGCTGATCGACGGCAAGGGCGAGCCGGTGGCGAAGGGCTGGCTCTGGCTCGACGCGCGCGCCGCCGGCGTCGTCGAGGAGATCCGCGCGCGGCCCGAGGACCGGCTGCGCTTCGAAAAGACCGGCAGCGGGCTCGCCGCCTGCCAGCAGGGCTCGCAGTTCGTGTTCATGAAGCGCAACATGCCTGAAATGCTCGACAAGGCGGCGACGGCGTTTCACTGCAAGGACTGGCTCTATTTCAAGCTGACCGGCGAGCGCGCCACCGACCCCTCCGAGGGAACCTTCACCTTTGGCGATTTCCGCACCCGCGACTATAGCGAGGATGTGCTCGACGTGCTCGGCGTCGCCGACCTCAGGCATTTGCTACCGCCGGTCACAGACGGCACCAGGCACAGCGCCGGTCTGTCGCAGGCGGCGGCCGCCGCCACCGGCATACTTGCCGGCACGCCGGTCGTGCTCGGCTATGTCGACGTCGTCTGCACCGCGCTTGGCGCCGGCCTGCTCGACCGCGAGCGCAAGCCCGGCTGCACCATCATCGGTTCCACTGGCATGCATATGCGGCTGGCCGAGACGCCGGACGACGTGCAACTGAACGAGGCGGCAACCGGCTACACCATGGCCATGCCGGCGCCCGGCGTGTTCGCGCAGATGCAGTCCAACATGGCGGCGACCCTCAACATCGACTGGGTGCTTGGGCTCGCTTCCGGCATCCTCGCTTCGCAAGGCATCACCCGCAGCAATGGCGAGATGATCGCGCTCGTCGACACCTGGATCGCCGCCTCGCAGCCCGCCTCGCTGCTCTACCAGCCCTATGTGTCCGAGGCCGGCGAGCGGGGGCCGTTCGTCGATGCCAATGCCAGGGCCGGCTTCGTCGGCATATCCTCGCGCCACGGCTATGCCGACCTGGTGCGCGCCGTCTTCGAGGGATTGGCCTTCGCCGCGCGCGATTGCTACGCCGCCATGGGGCCATTGCCGCGCGAGATCCGGCTGACCGGAGGCGCCGCCCGAAGCCCGGCGCTGCGCAAGATCCTCGGAGCCGCCGTCGGCGCAGACATCCGCACCAGCCAGCGCGAGGAGGCCGGGGCGGCCGGCGCGGCGATGATAGCCGCGGTCTGCGTCGGCCTGTACAAGTCGATGGACGAATGCGTCACGGAATGGGTGACGCCGCTGCTTGGCGAGGCGGAGCCGAGTGATAGGGACCTCGCCGCGATCTACGACAGGATGACCCCGTCCTACATGTTGGCGCACCAGGCGCTGCGGCCGGTCTGGCGCGCGATGGCTTCGGTGCAGGCAAATTGAGAAGTCGAGTATGCCCAGGAAAATAGCGATCATTGGCGACAACTTCATGCTTCCGGAGGTGTTTCGCGCCAAAATCGAGAAGGTCGCGAGCGGTGACCTCGATGTCAGGACATTGCAGACCGCCTGGCCCGACGAGCCGATGGAATTCGGCGATCCGGCGCTCGGCCTCGACAAGGTCAAGGAGTATTTCGGCCGTCCCGACGAGGTCGTCGAGTTCATTGGCGACGCCGAGATCCTCGTCACCCAGCTTGCACCATTGTCGGAGGGCATGATGCGCCGCCTGCCGGCCCTGAAGCTGGTCGCGGTGTCGCGCGGCGGCCCGATCAACATCGACATGGAAGCGGCGCGCGCGCATGGCATCACCGTCGTCAACGTGCCCGGCCGCAACGCGACCGCCGTGGCCGAATTCACCATCGGCGCCATATTGGCCGAAACGCGGCTGATCCGGGTCGGCCACGAAGCGCTGCGCAGGGGCGAATGGCGCGGCGATCTCTACCGCGCCGACCGCACCGGCCGCGAGCTTAGCGAGATGACGGTCGGCGTCGTCGGTTACGGCAATATCGGAACAAAGGTAGTCAGGCTGCTGCGCGCTTTCGGCTGCCACGTTCTGGTCAGCGACCCCTATGTGCAGTTGAGCGCAGAGGACCGCAACGCCGGCGTCGAACTGGTCGCGCTTGACGATCTCCTATCCCGCTCCGACGTGGTCACGCTGCATTCGCGGGTGACGCCGGAGACGCGCGGCCTGATCGGCAAGGACACCATCGCGCGGATGAAACCCGGCGTGATCTTCGTCAACACGGCGCGCGGGCCGCTGGTCGACTATGACGCACTCTATGAGGCGCTTGTTTCAGGCCAGATCGCCAGCGCCATGCTGGAGACGTTCGCGGTCGAGCCTGTGCCGTCGGACTGGCCCTTGCTGCGGCTCCCCAACGTGACGCTGACGCCGCATATCGCCGGCGCCTCGGTGCGCACCGTGACCTATGCGGCCGAGCAGGCCGCCGAGGAAGTGCGCCGCTATATCGCCGGGCTGCCTCCGGTCAATCCGTGCTGAGGCGGCAGCCATGGTGTGTAAATCCGGCAGCGAGATCGTGACGAGATGAGCGGCGGACCCGAAATCGTCGACCTTTTCGTCATCGGCGGCGGCGTCAACGGCGCCGGCATAGCCCGCGATGCGGCAGGCCGCGGCCTCTCCGTCATCCTGTGCGAAAAGGACGATCTGGCGGAAGGCACCAGTTCGCGATCGGGCAAGCTCGTCCATGGCGGCCTGCGCTACCTCGAATATTACGAGTTCCGCCTGGTGCGCGAGGCGCTGATCGAGCGCGAGGTACTCCTGGAATCGGCACCGCACATCATCTGGCCGATGCGCTTCGTGCTGCCGCACAGTCCTGACGACCGGCCGGCCTGGCTGGTGCGGCTCGGCCTGTTCCTCTACGACCATCTCGGCGGCCGCAAGCGGCTGCCGGCCACCCGCACGCTCGACCTGCGCACCGCGCCCGAGGGCGCGCCGATCAAGGACGAGTTCAAGCGCGGTTTCGAATATTCCGATTGCTGGGTCGACGACGCCCGTCTCGTGCTGATCAATGCGCTGGATGCGCGCGAGCGCGGAGCGAAGATCTTCACCCGAACCGCCTGCACCGCCGCCCGCCGGGAAGGCGGCCTCTGGTCGGTGGAGATGCGCGACGGCAAGACCGGCGTGAAAACCACCGTGCGAGCGCGGGCGCTGGTCAATGCCGCTGGCCCTTGGGTCAACGACATCATCAACCGCGTTGCTGGCCAGAACTCGACGCGCAATGTCCGCCTGGTCAAGGGCAGCCATATCGTCGTGCCCAAATTCTGGGAGGGCCGCCAAGCTTACCTCATCCAGAACAGCGACAAGCGGGTGATCTTCATCAATCCTTATCAGGGCGATCTCGCCTTGATCGGCACCACCGACATTCCCTATGACGGCCGACCCGAGGACGTGGCGGCGGATGAGAGCGAGATCGAATACCTGATCAGGGTGGTCAACCGCTATTTCAAGCGCGGCCTCGCGCGCGGCGATGTCGTCTATTCGTTCTCCGGCGTCAGGCCGCTCTATGACGACAATGCCGACAACCCGAGCGCCGTGACCCGCGACTATATTTTCGAACTCGACGCGCCGGATGCTGAGGCGCCGCTGCTGTCCGTCTTCGGCGGCAAGATCACCACCTTCCGCAAGCTCGCCGAGCATGCGCTGGACAGGATCGCTCCGTTCTTCCCCCGGATGGGCAAGCCCTGGACGGCGAAGGCCCATCTGCCTGGCGGCGACATCGCCAATGCCGATTTCGAACAGTTTCTAGGCGATCTCGGGCGGGAGTATCCATGGATGCCTGCATCGCTGCTCAAGCACTACGGCCGGCTCTACGGCACCAGGACACGTCTTCTGGTCGGCGCGGCCCGTTCGCTCGCGGAACTCGGGCGATGCTTCGGCAAGGATTTCTTCGAGCGCGAGGCCAGTTACCTGTTCGAGCAGGAATGGGCTGAGACACCGGCCGACATTCTCGAACGGCGCACCAAGCACGGCCTGCATCTTTCCGCCGAGGAGAGATCGGCTTTCGAACACTGGTGCGCGAGCCGGCTGGCGAGGGCAGGGTGATGGCAATCATCGCCAATGTAGCGCGAAAGGGCTGAGAGGATCGCGATCGTGGCATTCACGCTCTCCCTCAACACCAATCCGCTGGTCAACCGCTTTGCCGAGCCTGACGACCTGGTCGATACCATCGCCTACGACATCGGCATCAGGGACATTCAGCTCACGCATGAATTCGTCAATCCGGGCTGGCCGGCGGCGACGATCGTGAAATTCGTCCGCCTGTTTCGTGGCGCACTCTCCCGCACGGGCGTGCGCGTGACCTCGGGCATGACCGGTCCTTACGGCCGGCTCAACCATTTCGGCCATCCAGACGCGGATGTGCGCCGCTACTATGTCGGCTGGTTCAAGACCTTTGCCGACATCTCGGCCGAGCTTGGCGCCGGCGGCATGGGTACCCAATTCGCGATCTTCACCCATCGCGATTATGATGATCCCGCGCGCCGCGCGCGCCTGTTCGACATTGCACTGGAATGCTGGCGCGAGGTCGCCGAACACGCCCGCGCGGCCGGGCTTAACTACCTGTTCTGGGAGCCGATGTCGGTCGGCCGCGAGTTCGGCCACACGATCGAGAATTGCAGGCTGCTGCAGAATGCGATCGACGCGGCCGGCATGGCCATTCCGCTGGAGATGATGGTCGACATCGACCATGGCGACGTCACCTCCAGCAACCCGGCCGATATCGATCCCTATGCCTGGGCCGAGGCTTTCCCCAGGAAGTCGCCGATCATCCACATCAAGCAATCGTCGATGAACAAGGGTGGCCATTGGCCGTTCACCGCGGCTCACAACAGGGACGGCCGCATCACGCCTGAAAAGCTGCTGGAGACTGTGCGGCGCGGCGGCGGCACCGACAACGAGATCTGCCTCGAACTGTCGTTTCGCGAGCGCGAACCGGTCGACCACCAGGTGGTCGCCATGATCCGCGAATCGGTCGACTACTGGGCGCCCTTTATCGACACGGGCAGGCCTGACCTGCTGCCGAAAAACGGGTAGAGGTCGGAGTGGGGAGCCGATGCCACTCGCGCTGTTGACGTCCAACCGGTTGGCCCGCCAGCGAAGCAACCAGATGACATATTAGATAATGCGAGTATTGCGGCAGCCTGCGCTGCTGATTGCTATAAAAGTACAATGCGAAAGATACTTTTGTTTAACTTCGCCATGCATACTGCGAATTGGTCCGATTTGTTGTCCGGCTTCCCTCGCGAACTAGAGAATCCGCATGTCGGTTACACGTCGCACGCTGCTCACGGCCGGAAGCGTCGGCTTGCTGGTCGCGCAAGCTCGGGCGGCCAACACTCCAGGACAGCAGGCGGAGATCGCTCCCGTCATCAGCGACAATGCGCTGCGCATTGCGATGCCGGCCTTTGCCTCCGATCCATTTTTCCCGGCCGATGGATCGGGGGACAGCGGCATAGACATGGAACTGGCCCGCGGCATAGCAGCGGAGCTTGGCGTCGAGCCGGTGTTCGACCGATCCGCCGCAACGTTCGACGGCATGGTGAAACAGCTGACTTCCGGCCAGGCGGACATAGCCATCGGCAAGCTCAGCCGAACCCTTCGCCGTGGCCGCTCAATCCTCTATTCCCGGCCCTATGCCATGCTGCACCAAGGCCTCATCGCCAATCGCCTCAACCTGGCGCGCATCGCGCAAGGCAAACCACCCGAGCAGATCATCCGCGATTTCTCGGGCGATCTCGGCGTGATCGAGGGCTCTTCATTCGCAACCTATGCGGCGACGACCTTCCCGCATGCACAAGTTCATCGTTTTGCAGGCTGGGACATGGTTGTCGATGCGATCCGCGATGGGACGATCGACATGGCGTATCGCGACGATTTCGAGATCAAGAAGCTGATGGTCGACGATCCGTCGATGACGGTCGCCGCGCGCTCGATCACGCTGACCGACAAGGTAGACACGATCGCAATCGGTGTGCGACCGGACAATCCGCATCTCGCGGCGTTTATCGACCTTTACCTCGATCTCGCGCGCGGTCAGCAGGTTCTCAACACTGACGAGATCATCGCGCGCTACCGGTTGGGGAGCAAAGCCTGACGATGGCCGTCACGGAAGCAGCCGGACCCTTGGCTTTCGATTGGCGCCTGGCGGCGAGGCGCATATTGCGCTCGCCCGCGACGACGATTGCGATGATCGGGGCGGGAATCCTTTGCGGCCTCTATTATCCAGCATTTGCCCATGCGATCAGCCCTGTGGCGCAGCTCTACCTGAATTTCCTCAAGATGGTCGTCCTGCCCTACTTGGTCTCGTCGGTCATCTTCTCGATCATGTCGATGGTTCAGGATCCGAACTCGGTCCGTTACCTTGGCCGGGTGGGTATGGCGGTGCTGGTCGTGTCGTTCCTGAGCGTATTGGTGAGTGGCACCTACTCGCTTGTCCTTCAGCCGGGCCAGATCGAGAATCCTCAATCGCGCATCGAGCTTGGCGAGTTCATCAATTCGCAGGGTAGCGTATCCACCGATCTCGCATTCCCCTATCAACCGCCACCCAATGAAGGCTCCGACAACGGGCATTCGATACTGCTCGATCTTGTGCCGAACAACGTCTTCAGCGCGCTGGCCTCCGGTCAAACCATCCAGGTCCTGCTGTTCTGCCTGCTTTTCGGGCTCGCGATGGGCAAGATTCCCCAGCCTTCGTCCATGAGCCTGTCTCAGGCGCTGAACGCGGTTTACCGGGCCTGCACGGTCCTTACCAACTGGTTCATCTGGGGATTGCCGTTTGCAACCTTCATCCTGATCGCGGATCAGACCGCGTCGACCGGAACCAAGCCGCTCACGCTGATGGGCGGTTATCTGCTGGTGATGGGTCTTTCCTGCCTCACATTCATCGCCGGCGCATTTGGCGTTATCGCCATCCGCTCTCGGCGAAGCTACTGGGCCACGATCAAGACCTGTCAGCCCCTTCTCATGGTAGCCATCACCACGCGCTCTACCGTCGCCTCGCTTCCGTGGGTCATAAACCTGCTGAGCGAGCGTCTGCGGTTCAGCCTCGTGGTCGTCGAACTGCTCGTGCCGCTGCAGGCGGCACTGCTGCGGACAGGCCCGGCGCTGCTTTACACGTCTGGTGTTCTTTTCATCGCTCAGCTCTACGGCCGTCCGCTGGCAATCCCCGACCTCCTGCTCGTCGGCATCACCTCGGCGCTTCTCGCGCTCACGACCGGCGGCATGGGCAGCCTGCTCATCCTGTCCCAGATGTCGATCGTCTGTGGCTACTTGAAGATTCCCTTCGAGGCGGCTTTCGCCCTGTTCGTCGCCGTCGACGCGGCCGTCGACACGTTCATGACGCTGTCCAGCGTCTGCACCGTGGCGGCGAGCACCGCAATGATCGCGCCCAGCCACAGGGAGACAATGCAGCCTGTCGAAGCGGCGTCGGAACAGCTCGAAGCCGAGCCCGCTCGATGATCGACCATGGCATCAGCCTCCAGCTCGGCGTCATTGGCGGCCTCGGGCCGTTGGCATCGGCTGACTTCTACTTCAAGCTGACCCGAATGACCCAGGCGTTCCGGGACAATGAGCATGTGCCCGCCGTCATCCTCAGCGTGCCACAGCTGCCTGACAGGACCGAGGCGATCCTTGCCGGCCATGACGGTCCGCTGGCGTCTTTGAAAGCCGCGGTCTCGACGCTCAATGCGCTCGGCGTTGCCTGTATCGCGATGCCGTGCAACACCGCCCATCATTGGTATGAGCAGTTGGCGGCGAGCTCGCAGGCGCGGATCATCCATATCGCCGACGCGGTCGTAGCTGAAACCCATCGTAGCCTGGGCCGAGGCAACAAGGTTACGATCCTCGCCACGCAGGGCACGCTGGTCTCCGGCTTCTATCGGGACAGGATGTCGGCGGCGGGATTTGAGCTCTGCTTTCCCGCCGTCACGGAATTCCAGGGCCGCGTCGATAGCGCGATCGGCCTGGTCAAGGGTGGTTCGATCGCGGAGGCGGCGAGCGAAACTGAGCGCGCGCTTGAAATCGCGCGATCGGCCGGCGCCGATACGGCCGTTCTCGGCTGCACCGAACTGTCGGTGGTGGCCGCCAGCCTCAACCCTACGAACGGATTGGTCGTCATCGACAGCAATGCAGCCTTGGCGCGAGCCTGTTTGACACGGTTGGGCTTCGCCGCGCAGGACGTTCCGCGACCTCGGCCGGTGTTCTCATCCCGCAAAGAGCTGGAGCGGTTCGGCGGTTCTATCCAACACTGAACCGCTCCGGGAATTGGTCGTTTAGCCGAATTTCGGATCGAGGCTGCCCGCTTTGTAACGCTTGGCCATTTCCGAGACCGGCAGCGGCTTGATCTTCGGCGCGTTGCCGGCGGTGCCGAACTGCTCGAAACGCTCCTTGCACAGCTTCCTCATCGCCGCCATCGCCGGCGTCAGATATTTGCGCGGGTCGAATTCCGAGGGATTTTCCATCAGCACCTTGCGGATCGCGCCGGTCAGCGCCATGCGGTTGTCGGTGTCGATGTTGATCTTGCGCACGCCATGCTTGATTCCGCGCTGGATCTCTTCCACCGGCACGCCCCAGGTCGGCTTCATCTGCCCGCCATATTTGTTGATGATCTCCTGCAGATCCTCCGGCACCGAGGACGAACCATGCATGACCAAGTGCATGTTCGGCAGGCGGCGGTGGATTTCCTCGATGACGTTCATCGCCAGCACCGCGCCGTCCGGCTTGCGCGAGAATTTATAGGCGCCGTGGCTGGTGCCCATGGCAACCGCCAGCGCGTCGACATGGGTGTCGCGCACGAACTGCTCGGCCTGCACCGGATCGGTGAGCAATTGGTCGTGGCTGATCGCGCCTTCGATGCCGTGGCCGTCCTCCTGCTCGCCGCCGCCGCTCTCCAGCGAGCCCAGCACGCCGATCTCGCCCTCGACCGAAACGCCGCCCCAATGCGCCATGTCGACGACGCGCTTGGTGATGCCCGAATTATAGGCGTAGTCGGCCGGCGACTTGCCGTCCTCCTTGAGTGATCCATCCATCATCACCGAGGTGAAACCATGCTGGATCGCGGTGACGCAGGTAGCCTCGTTGTTGCCGTGGTCGAGATGCATGCAGACCGGGATGTCGGGATGGATCTCGACCAGCGCATCGATCAGCTTGGCCAGCACCACGTCATTGGCATAGGCACGCGCACCGCGGCTTGCCTGCAGGATGACCGGCGACTTGGTCTCCTCCGCAGCCTCCATGATGGCGAGGCCCTGTTCCATGTTGTTCATGTTGAAGGCCGGCACGCCATAGCCGTATTCGGCGGCGTGATCGAGCAATTGTCTCAGTGTGATGCGAGCCAACGAATAGTCTCCCGTATCTGGTTTCTAACCTGTGCTTGCTGGCTGTCCGCGCATCGTCCAGCCCACCGATGCTTCTGGCCGGATTTCCGCGCAACCGCAACCTCAGACACCGTCCCGGCAGCAATTCTTGTTACAGGGCCGTGATGAAAGCCACGGGAATATCCCAGGAAAACATCTCATTATCACAAAAATCATGATAGTTTCAGGAAGAAATATGTTATCTTATCGAGGAGCCAGCGTCGGTTGGCGGACATCGGCAGCAATGAAGAGCGATAACAGGCGTCAAGGCATCATGGACTTTCTGATGGACGTCGGCGCGGCGAGCGTCGACGATCTTGCCTCACGCTTTGGCGTCTCCAGGATGACGGTGCATCGTGACCTCGACGACCTTGAGGAGAGCGGTTTCCTGCGCAAGGTGCGTGGCGGCGCTTCGATCCAGCCGAGCGGTCTCTTCGAAAGCGATTTTCGCTACCGGCAAAAGCAGGCGACAGGGGAAAAGCAGCGCCTTGCGGCGGCCGCCGTGGCGATGATCGAACCCGGCCAGACTGTCATCATCGACGACGGCTCGACGGCTGGCGGCATCGCACGGCATCTCGCCGATTTCAGGCCGCTGACGGTGATCTCCAACAATCTGGCCGTCATCCAGGACCTGGCCGGCGCCGGGGGCATCGACCTGATTGCGCTCGGCGGCCAGTATAGCAAGAAGTTCCACGGCTTCTTCGGACTGCTTGCCGAGGCTTCGCTGAGATCGCTGCGCGCGGACGTCGCCTTCCTGTCGTCATCGGCTATCCACGGCGCCTCCGCTTTCCACCAGGACCAGGAGGTGGTGCAGATCAAGCGGCTGATGATGGAAGCAGCGACCCGCAAATACCTTCTGGTCGATCACGGCAAGTTCGGCCGCACGGCGCTGCATTTCCTGACCGAACTCGAGGCGTTCGATGCCGTCTTCACCGGTCGCGCGCCTGAGCCTGGAATGCGCGCCGCACTGGATGCCGCCGGCGTTTCGCTGACGGTGGTCGCCAACAAGGATTGAGGATCAAGGAGCGCAGGCGTGGTTTATTGGGTCGGTACAAGCTGGAAGATGAACAAGACGCTCGCCGAGGCGCTGGATTTCGCCGGGGTGTTGGCCGGCTTCGTGCCAGGCTTCGACGAGCGCATCCAGCCTTTCGTCATCCCGCCTTTCACGGCAGTGCGCGAGGTCAAGCAGGCGCTGTCGTCGACGCGGGTCAAGGTCGGTGCCCAGAACATGCACTGGGCCGACGCCGGCGCCTGGACCGGCGAGATCTCGCCGCTGATGCTGAGCGACTGCGGTCTCGACCTGGTCGAACTCGGCCACAGCGAACGGCGCGAGCATTTCGGCGAGACCGATCGCACCGTCGGTCTGAAGACGGCGGCCGCCGTCAAGCACGGACTGATACCGCTGATCTGCGTCGGCGAGACGCTGGCGGAGCGCGAAAGCGGCAAGGCGGATGCGGTATTGATCAGCCAGGTCGCGGGTGCGTTGCAGTTCCTCGAAGGCGAGGCGAAGGCGGCAAAAATTCTGTTTGCCTATGAGCCGGTCTGGGCGATCGGCGACAAGGGTATTCCGGCCAGCTCCGTCTATGCCGACAAACAGCAGGCGCTGATCAAGAAAGTGGCCGGCGGCCTGCTGCCGTCCATCCCACCGGTGCTCTATGGCGGCAGCGTCAATCCCGGCAATGCGGCCGAGCTGATCAGCCAGCCCAGCATCGATGGCCTCTTTATCGGCCGCTCGGCCTGGCAGGCGGAGGGCTACATCGACATCCTCAGGCGCGCCTCGGCGACGATCTGAACAAACGAAATCTCATTCAAGAAAGGACACGACCATGAAAATAGCCATTGGAGCCGACAGCGCCGGCAAGCCGTTGCTTGATGTCATCGCCGCGCATCTCGCGACAAAATCCGGCCTCACCGTCAGCGACCTCAGCCAGGCCGGCTTTTATGCCGACCTGTCACAAAAGCTCGCCCAGACGATCATCGACGGCGAGAACGACCGCGGCATCCTGTTCTGCGGCACCGGCATCGGCGTCTCGATCTCGGCCAACAAGGTGCCTGGCATCCGGGCGGCACTCACCCACGACACCTATTCCGCCGAGCGCGCCGCCAAATCCAACAACGCGCAGATCATCACCATGGGCGCCCGCGTCATCGGCCCGGAACTCGCCAAGGCGATCGTCGATACCTGGTTGGCCTCGGAGTTCGACGAGAAGGGACCGTCGGCCGGCAATGTCCAGGCGATCAACAAGCTCGATGAAGCGAAGCAGGCCTAAGCCAGGTTGTCGCGCAAAGCCTCGATGACGGTCACGGCCGAGGCGGCGCCGGGGTCGATATGGCCGAGCGAGCGTTCGCCGAGCCGCGAGGAGCGGCCCTTGGCGGCGATCATGTCCTTGGTCGCCTCGGCCCCCCGGCGCGCCGCGTCCACTGCCGCGTCGAGGCTTTCGGCAAGGCCTTTTCCGGCCGCATTGCTGGCGCCGGCCGCTTCCGCCGCCGGCAGCCAGGCGTCGATCATCGTCTTCTCGCCGATCTCGGCCTTGCCGCGATCGCGCATGCCTTGCGCCATCGCCTGGAACAGCGCGACGACATCCGCATCCGCCAGCGTGGTCTTGCCCTTGACGGCAGCGGCGGCGCGCATGAAGGCGGTGGCATAGAGCGGGCCTGACGACGCGCCGACCGCGTTGAGGAACGATTTCGCCGCCATGTTGAGAAGCGCGGTCGGCTCGGTCGCCGTCAGGTCGAGTGGCGCCAGCGCGTCGCGCACTGCGTTGAAGCCGAGCGCCATGGCGATGCCGTGATCGGCGTCGCCGATGACGCCGTCGAGCTGGCAGAGCCGGTCCTTGTCGGCTTCGATCGCCACCGCGATCGCATCGAACATTCTCTTCAGGTCAGCGCTATCGATGCTCACGGGTCACTCCTCAGCCGGCGCGGAACATGGCGCAGTCGCACGGATGGTCGAGCATGGTCTGCAACTCGCCATCGAGATGGAACAGCGTCACCGAGGCGCCGGCCATTTCGAGCGACGTGCAGTAATTGCCGACCCAGGTCGCATGGATGGAAACGCCGATGTCGTCGAGACGCTGCTTGACGCGACGGTTCATGATGTAGAGCTCCATCAACGGTGTCGAGCCCAGCGAATTGACCAGCACCGCGACCTTGTCGCCACGCGAAGGCGCCATCTCGGCGAGGATCTTGTCCAGCATCTCGTCGGTGATCTCGTCGGCGGTCCCGAGCTTGCCGCGCGCGATGCCCGGCTCGCCATGGATGCCCATGCCGATCTCCATCTCGTCGGCCCCGATCTCGAAATTCGGCCGCCGGGTCTGCGGCAGCGAGCAGGGCGACAGCGCCACGCCCATCGTGAAGGTGTGATCGTTGGCCTTGCGCGCCATGCGCTCGCATTCGTCGAAGGAGAGCATGCGGTCACAGGCCGCGCCGGCCGCCTTGAAGACGAAGAAATTGCCGGCGACGCCGCGACGCCTCTGCCGCTGGTCGCGCGGTGCCGAGGCGACATCGTCGGTGGTCAGCACGGTGCGCACCTCGATATCGTCCATGGCGGCCATTTCGGCCGCCATGTCGAAATTCATCACGTCCCCGGCATAGTTGCCGTACGTGAACAGGACGCCGGCGCCGCCGTTCGCCGCCTTGGCGCATTCAAGGATGGGATCGGGTGGCGGCGAGGCAAAGACATTGCCGATCGCCGCCGCGTCCGCCAGGCCCTTGCCGACAAAACCGAGAAAGGTCGGCTCATGGCCCGAGCCGCCGCCGACGACGAGCCCGACCTTGCCGGGACGCGGTCCGTTTCGGGCGATGATCGAGCGCGGGTTGCCGTCCACGCTCCTGAGATGGCTGGGATGCGCGGCCAGAATCCCCTCTAGCATCTCGTCGACGGCACGGTTGCCGTCATTGATGATCTTCTTGGTCTGCACCGGCATCCTCCCGAACTCGGCATTTTCCCGAGATACTACAGGCTGTTACCGGGATTTCTACCCCGCTCTCGGCTGTTTCAGGCGGCGATGTGCTTTCGCGCCGCCAGGATCTGGAGGCATGCGCCGGCCGCTTCCTTGCCCTTCACCTGGAAGTGCTCGAGGAAGAAGCGGTGGTGCTCGGCGTTGTCGTGGTAATTGTGCGGCGTCAGTACCGCCGAAAGCACCGGCACGCCGGTCGCCAACTGCACGTTCATCATGCCGTCGATGACGGCGCGGGCGACGAACTCATGCCGGTAGATGCCGCCATTGACGACGAAGGCAGCGCCGAGGATCGCGGCGTAGCGAGCCGTCTCGGCCAATGTCTTGGCGTGCAGCGGAATCTCGTAGGCGCCGGGCACGTCGAAGATTTCGACGGCAAAGCGGCCGTCGCCCAGTGCAGCAAGCTCCGCCTCGAAGGCAGCGACGCACTGGTCGACAATATCCGCGTGCCAGCGTGCCCTGACAACGGCAACGCGGGTCGTTTCATAGTCTTTGTGGGAATGCTGATTCATGGATCCATCCTTCCGTTTCGAACCAGAATCAGGACGCACGATACGAAAACCGGCCGCCGGGGCGGTCCGTCTTCCGTTTCGTTCTCTTCCATCCGGACTGTAACCGTCGGCTCCGGAATCACACCGGATCTGCTGACCCTTCCGGTTTTGCCGGAAAGCGCTCGCGGGCTTGGGTCCCGCGCATGACCCCGAAAACCGGACCGGTTTTCGGAAAGAAATCATGCGCAATTAGGAGTCCTTACCGCCGGTGGGGACTTTCACCCCGCCCTGAGAACATTAACGGCTTTGTATGGAAGGGCAGGGGCGCCGCTGTCAACCGCGCGCGGGCTGGTGGCCCATCACGTCCTGTGTGGCTGGCGCGTGCGCCAGGCGGCGGCCGAAGCCGCGACCAGCATCAGCAACGCCGCCACCATTGCCGATGCGGCAAAGCCGAAATCCGAATATAGCGGCCCGAAGCCGGTGGTGCCGACAAAGACCGCCAGATATGTCACCGCGCTGTTCAGGCCCATGATCGTGCCGCGCCGTGACGGATCGAGCGCCGACAGACGCATCACCAGCACGTTCAGACCGAAGTGATTGGCGAGACCCCAAGCCGCCACCATGGCGAGCATCATGCCATAGCTGTTGCTTGTCGCGGCGATCGCGACATAGACGATGGCGACGAGCAGGTAAGCGAAGGGCATGACGCGGCGAGCCCCCAGGCGATCGATGATGCCGTCGAAGAGCGCCGCCGTGCCGAACCCGGCGCCATAGGCGAGTGCGGCCAGGCCGTTGGCGCTGACCGGCTGACCCAGCCCGCTGTGCAGATGGTCGCCAAGATAGCCATAGACACCATAGAAGGCGGTCATGAAGGCGCCGCAGGCGATCAGAAGCGGCACGATGCCGGGAATGCCGAGCGCCTCGAGCGGCGCCGGCGCCGGGCCGGCCTTTCTGACATCCGGGAGTGACGACGCGGTAAGGCTGCCAAGCGCCAGCGCCGCCAGCAGCGCCACGGCGGCGAAGACGGCCCGCCAGTGCACGAGATCGGCAAGCACCGCCGACAGCGAAACGCCGGCCACCATGCTCAGCGTCCATCCGGTCAGCACAACGCCGATCGTCCCGCTTTCCCGTCCAGGTGGGGCAATCGCCGCGGAGCTGGCATAGATTGCCGGCATGGCGACGCCGGCGGCGACGCCGGCGAGAAGCTGCGCGGCGACCAGCGCCGTCACCGTCGGCGCCGCAGCGCTTGCGACAAGCGCCAACGCCAGCAGCAGCAAGGCCGCCTGAAGGATCCGGCGCGCGCCGACCCGGTCGATGTAGCGCGCCAGGAACAAGGCGCTCGCCGAGGTGCCGAGGCCGAACGCGGCGGCCGCCATCATGACGACAGGCACGCTGGTCGCGAACGACACGGCCACGGCGGGAGCAATCGGACCCAGCACCAGGGAGTTCGAGCCGATGACGGCGATGCATCCGGTCAAGAGATAGGCCAGCGCCGGGATGGGCGGCCGGGCATTCGCACCCAGGGTTGCTGCTTGATCGCTGTTCGACATATATTCATAATGGCCGTATTTTATTCGGCTACAATCGGGAATTTCCACTATGGACGAAGAAACAAATGGCATTCCGCAGAACAGGCCGGCGCCCCGCGATCTCGACGCGATCGACAGAAAGATATTAGGCGTTCTCGTCGACGACGCCACGGTCAGCTATGCTGAGCTTGGCGATCGTGTCGGCCTCTCGCCGCCCGCCGCGCATGAGCGCGTCAAGCGCCTTCGGCGCAGCGGCGCCATTCGCGGCACGGCTGCCATCATCGACCCCAAGGCGGTCAAGAAGCCGCTGCTGGCATTCGTGCATATCGACACCAAGGGCTGGGGCAAGACGCCGGAGCTGATGGCGGTTTCGCAATATCCGGAGGTCGAGGAGATCCACACGGTTGCCGGCGACACCTGCATGCTGCTGAAGGTCCGCACGGAGGACACGCGGGCGCTCGAAGGCCTGCTGTCGCGCCTCTACGAGACACCCGGCGTCACCTCGACGCGCAGCTACGTGGTGCTGTCGACCTATCTCGAGCGGCCGGTTCAGCCCGGCGTCACGACGCAGTGGCCGGCGCCCAGGCACATGGCCGAGCCCCTGTACTAAGGCCTGATGCCATAAGCGCGAAGCGGTTTTCGGACGACGTCATGCTTTATCTCTTTGATTTGGAGCTGGACTCGCCGCCTCCGCCGAAAACGGCGCAAAACAAGCAATGATATGCTAATCTCCCGAGCCTCTAGGCAGAGGGCGGGTGATGGCAACGCTGGAAACGGACAAGGTATTCGCTGGCTCCATACCGGAAAACTACGACCGCTATATGGTGCCGTTGATTTTCGAGCCGTTCGCTGCGGATCTTGTAGCGCGAGCAGCGTCCCTGTCGCCCGCCGCGGTTTTGGAGACGGCCGCCGGCACCGGGGTCGTTACCCGAGCATTGGCGCCGAAATTGTCTCCCGGCGCAAGCTATACCGTAACCGACCTCAACCAGCCGATGCTCGACTACGCCGCTTCGCGACAACCTCCCGACGGTCGCATCACATGGCGTCGGGCGGACGCCTTGGCGCTGCCGTTTGAAGATGCGGCCTTCGACCTCGTCTGCTGTCAGTTCGGTGCGATGTTCTTTCCCGACCGGCCATCTGCCTACCGCGAAGCCAGGCGTGTCCTGAGGCCGGGCGGACATTTCCTGTTCAGCGTATGGGATCGCATCGAGGAGAACGTCTTTGCCGATGATGTGACGAATGCTCTCGCAAGGATCTTCCCCGACGATCCGCCGCGCTTTCTGGCACGCACGCCGCATGGCTACCACGACAAGGCAGTGATCCGTCGCGAGCTGGAGGAGGCTGGCTTTTCTCCTGTGATGATCGAGACGAGAGCCGAACAAAGCCGTGCATCCTCGCCGCGCCTTCCCGCCGTCGCTTATTGCCAGGGAACTGTGCTTCGCACCGAAATCGAGGCCCGGGAGGCAGGGAAGCTGCAAGCCGCGACCGACTACGCCGCATCCGCGATTGCAGACAGACATGGCAGCGGCGCGGTGGCCGCCAAAATTCAGGCCCACGTCATCATGGCAACGGCTTAGAGCAATTCCAGGAAAAGTGTGTACGGTTTTCCGTCCGGAATTGCGCAAAAACAAACGTCTAGCTTCCCAGCCGGATCGTCTCGAAATAGGCGTCGGTGCCGACCTGGCCGCCCTTGAGCGCGATTTCGAGTCCATCGATCGCACCGCCGCCATGGGCGACACAGAGCGGTGATCCCGGCGATTGCGGCAACGGCATGCGCACGGTCAGCGCGTCGATGGCCAATTGTCCGAGCGCGTGACTGGAGGTGTCGCCACCGGCGATCACCGCGCGCTTGAGTTTCTGTTCCACGATTAACCGGCGCAGGATTGTTCCCAGCGCTCGCCCGAGCGTGTTTCGCGCACCTTCGATCCGGTCGATCTCGGCGCCACGGTCGGCCTGTGGGCCAAGCGCAGTGTAGAGGATGACGCTGCGCCCCGCAGCCAGGCTTGCCAATCCGCTCGCGACGGCGCGCTCGATTGCCTCCTTGGCGCCCTCCGTGACCAGTTGCATGGCATCCATCTCGACGCCGTCGAAACCGTGGGCAAGGGCGTGGCGGATCTGCTTTTCGGTGGTCGGCGACACGCTGCCCGAGACCACCGCGAGGCGGTCTACCGGTCCCGGCGGCGCGAACGACGCCTGCCCGGAGGCAATGCCTTTGCCGGCCCATTCGGCAAGCAAGGCATATTCGACGCCCGAGGATCCGACGACGAAGCCATGGCCTTGGTCATGGATGCGCCAGATCTGTTCGCCGACGCGTCTCTGTGTCTGGCGGCTTTCGACATCAAACAGGATGATCGCCCTGTTTTGCACGGCCTGGTCGACCGTTTGCGCGAGATCGTCGGTCTGCAATGCAGCCAGGTCGACAAGGCCGGAGCTGAGACTGGTCTGGCGCGAGAGATGCACGAGCAGGTCTGCTTCGTTCATCGGCGTCACCGGATGCCTGCTCATCACCGGATGCCTGTCGATGCGGAAATACTCGCCGCGGAACGCCGCGAAAAGATTGCCGAAGGCCGTGTAGCGCTTGAGCTGCGGCGCGCCGACGACCATAGGCACGCTGCTCTGGCCGAAGATGCGCCGGCCGATCTCGATAGCGCGGCCGATATTGCCGACCGTCGGACTGGAATCGAAGGTCGAACAGATCTTGTAATGGCAGACCGCCGCTTCGAGGCCTTTCAGCCATTCGAAGGCCGGCGCCAGATTTTCCTCCATCCATCGCGGCGTTTCGCTTCGGCTGGTGCCGGCCAGTCCAACGGCCCGGCAATCGGCAAATCGCGCCAGCAGGCGCTCGTCGGGCCGACGCATGAACAGCACCGTCGGCACGCCGCCGAGCTCGAGCGCCTCCATGACGTCGGTCGAGCCGGTGAGGTCGTCGCCATAGTAGCTCAGGAGCAGGTTCTGCATGGCTTCGCTCAGGCCGCCTTGCCGTCGCTGAATTTCTCGATCGAGCGTGCCAGCTCGGCATGGTCGCGCGCGAATTCGTCGAGAGCAATGCCCTCGACTGCGGCCTGCCACGCTTGCAGCACCGCGCGCACGCCGGCGCCGGGCCCGTCCGGATGGCTGACGATGCCGCCGCCGCAGAGATAGAGGAGATTGACCGTGCGGCCGGTGCGCTCATAGGTCTCGGGCGCCTGGCCGCCCCATTGGCCGGAGCAGGCCACGGGCAGCGCGCAATCGTCTGATGAAAACAGCGGCGTGGTCACCGCTTCGAAGGAGCGGATGAAAGAATCGTCCGACTCCCAGTATTTCGAGCCGATGCCGTTGATCTGGAACTGGTCGACGCCGAGCAGCCGCCAGAATTGCTGCCATACCTTGAAATCCATGCCGAGGCCGGGATGGCGGGTGAGAATGTCCCAGCCATTGCGGTGCGCATGCAGCACCAGCCCGGAGCGCTTCCTGAGGAAAGCCATGCCGCCGAATCCGATGGAGTTGATGTTGACGACCGCGCAATTGCCGCCGGCTTCGAGCACCAGATCGTGGTTGCGCATCATCTCGTCGGGATCGGCATGCGAGATTCCGAAGGCGTACATTACTTTCTTGCCGGTCTTTTGCTCGTGGTCACGGATCAGCGGCATGATCGCCTTCACCCGCTCAGCGAGCGGCGAATAGGCCGGGCTCATCAGCTTCTCGTCGTCCTTGATGAAATCGACGCCGGCTTCGATCAGTTCGCCCACCATCGCGGCTGTCTCGTGCGGCCTGAGGCCAAGCGCCGGCTTGACGATGGTGCCGATGATGGGACGGCCCTCGACCCCGGTCAGCCTGCGGCTGCCGGCAACGCCGAATTGCGGGCCGGGATGGGCGCCCCGGTATTGTTCCGGCAGCTTCATGTCGATGACCCGGATACCGGACAGGCCCCTGATCGAATAGGTGCCGCTGATGGCGATCGTCATCAGCGCCGACAGGTCGGTGCCGATGGCGTCGAACGGGAAGCCGATATCGACATCGGCGCGCCGGAAGGGGCCGTTCCCGGATCCGGGAAGCGACGGCTGCTCGGCATCGGGCAGGGGCCTGATCGCCAGCACACGAGCCGCCACACGCGCCTTTAATTCCTCGGTCTCGCCGGGCAGTGGGACGAAGGTGCCGGTCGACTGGTCGCTCGCGATCTTGGCCGCCAGCGCTTCGATGCTGCCAGAGGTTTCGATGCGATAGGTAAGCGTGATCATGGTCTGTCGGCCGCTCGAAAAGGGTTCGAAAAAAGTTTTGTCGCGCAGGAAATCTGGTATAATGAGTACCTAAGTATTGCAAGCAATATCCCGACTTCGGCAAGAGGGCCGGCTTCGGCAATTCCGGGAAATGAGCGGCGTTTTTCGTTCGGAATGCCTGGAACAAACAGCTGGCGCGGCTTGGCGATTGCATGAAATCGCGGGACCGCTCCAGGCGCAGGCATTCCGGTAATCCTGCCTGGAATGCTAAACAGGAACCGGGCCAGGGAGTGATTCGTCACGATGAACCGTTCGGAGCCGATCGTCCGGCGCAAACTTTCCGACGAAGTCTTTGCAAGGCTGAAGCGGCTGATCACCAGCGGCGAGCTGCAGCCGGGCGACGACATGCCGTCCGAACGCGAGTTGATGGAGCGCTTCGAGGTCGGCCGGCCGGCGATCCGCGAGGCCATGCAGGCGCTGAGCAATATGGGACTGGTCGCCATCTCGCATGGCGAGCGCGCCAAGGTGCTGCAACTAACCGCCAAATCGATCATCAAGCAGGTCGACGGCGCGGCCAAGATCATCCTGTCTTCATCGAGGGACACGCTGGAGCACCTGAAGACGGCGCGCATCTTCTTCGAGCGCGGCATGGTCAGGGAAGCCGCGGAAAAGGCGACCGCCGAGGATGTGCAGCGGCTCAGGGCAACGGTGGCCGAGCAGCGCGCCGCGCGCGGTGATTCCGAAGCCTTCATCTCCGCCGACATGAAGTTCCACACCCAGATATCGGCGATATCGGGCAATCCGATCTATGTCGCAGTCAGCGAAGCCACGCTCGGCTGGCTGAAGGAATACCACACCGAGATGCTGATCTGGACCGGCAAGGAACAATACACGCTTACCGAGCATGAGGAGATCATCGACCGCATTGAGCACCGTGATGCCGACGGCGCCGAAAAGGCGATGATCAAGCATCTCGAACGCTCGCGTGCGCTCTATGTGATGAATTCCGATAAGTAGCTCTAGCCAACCCGGACAATGGCGTAGGGCGACATCGTAAGATGGCCCTGACCCAGTGCCGAAACATCAACCGGGACGTCGTTCGCCGTCAGGTTCGCCAGCCAGACGACAATGTCGCCCGAGGCGGCGCGACCGGCCAGCGCCGCAACACGCGTCTCGTCGCTTGTTTTCGCGGCAACATGCGCGAGCCCAGCCAGTTCGCAAAGCCCTTGGACGGCCCGGAAAATCGGCCGCGGCGATCCCTCGGCGACAGGTTCGCCGGATGCGGCCAGCACGCCGAATGGTCCGGTGATGCTGGACAGTGTCAGCATCTCCAGCCCGGCCGGCGCGACGCGCGCGGCATAGCCAATGGTCCAGGCGGCGGCAAACTGCGCGGCATGGCGGGGATCACGGTTCGCCATGGCAATGCGTTGGCCGGCAAAATTGTCCTTGGTCGCGCCGCCATAGGGGTTCTGTCGCATGGCAATGGTCGACGGGCCGATCCGGTAAGGCTTGTCGCCGAAGATCGCCCGGGTCGACCGGGTGATGAAGGGCAGCGCCTCCAGCGATTGCATGACGCTGAGATCGTCGGCGGCGTGAACGATCGGACAGGTGCAGTGCGTGACGAAATCGAGTTGGTCGGCGGGCACGCGCTTACGGTTGAGCTCGGTGAAATAGCTGAACATGCCGCCGCCGAGGCGGATCCCGGGAAAGGCGCGCCGCGCCGCGGCATAGATTTCTTCCAGCGGCGGGCATGCCGGCCAGGCGCTGCCCGGCGGCGTCGACTGGCGGTCGACCGAAGGCGAGACGGCAACCGCATCGAGCCGCAGGCCGACCCGGCGCACCATATCGGCGACATCGGAGAATTCGGCATCGAGGTCGCCCGTGCAGGCCACCACGCATTCGAGCGTGGTCGAGGCGGGATGCGCCGCGGCGAGCCGGGCATGGGCGCGCAGCGCGTCCAGGCCGTGGCCGCGCGTCGGATCGAAGTGGAACAGGAGTTGCTGCGGACCGAGCCTTGCGAGCATCGGCAGTTCGGCCAGCGTTGCCTCGACGTCCTCGGGATAGACGATCACGCCGACATCGGGCAGCCTCGGCCCGGTCTCGCCGAGTTCGATGCGGACCGGTTCGGCACTCGCGGTCGCGGCGGGCATCCCGGCGCTGCCGGTGAGGCGCAGGCTCACCGTCTGGCGCAGCGGTTCGCCGGCCGGCAGCACATAGGGCCACGGCAAGGCCAGCGGCCGCACATAGGTCTTGTAGGAGGCGTCCGACCAGTTGCGCTGGTCCTCCATTTCGAAAGTATCGCCTTCCATCCTGCATTCGGCGCTGACGCCGGGACGCACTGCATGGGTGATGGCACGCAGGTCCTTGAAGGGCTGCCATGGGTCGATCAGATCAGGCAGTTCCGTGTCCACCACCCTGCCATCGGTGTGCTCCACCGTCACCGGGCTGCCGGCGAGGCCGGCGATCGGATGCAGGATGCAGAAGCCGCAGCGGTTGGTCTCGAAATCGCTCTCCGGCAGTGCGGCCACATCGAAGACCAGCCTGCCGTCGGCGGAGCCTTCGATCGTCGCGTGGAAGCGCAGGCTGCTGCCGCCCGGGCCGGTGCAATTCGCCTCATAGCTTACCGAGAAACGGTCGACCTTCTGGTCGATGGTCAGGTCCGTCAGCTCCGGCTCATAAGTGCCCCAGTCGCGGTCGCGTACGGTATAGGCGATGGCGCGCAGCACTTCGGTGCCGGCATGCCGGATTGTGCGCAGATTGCCATTGACCAGCTCGGCACTCAGCGCGCCCGCCTGCAGCAGGATCGGTGCCGCTTCGGCCGCCCGTGTGCCGTAAAGATCGAACACGTCGGCCGTCATTGCAGCAAGGCTTCGATCTGCACCGGTTCGCGGCTCGCAGCACCCGCATAGGCGGCCTCGACCAGGGCGAATGTCTTCAGATTGTCGGCGCCCGAGGTCGCCGGCTCCTTGCCGCCGACAAGGCAGTCGACCCAGTGCCGCTGGATGGCCAGCACGCTTTCCTGGATGTTGTGCCATGGCCGCGAGGCCCAGGGCAGGAGCGGCGGCGAGACATCGCTCACTCTGGTTCCGCTCTTGCCGGTGACGGTCAGCCGGTAGCCCTGCGCCAGCCGGATCGTGCCGTCGACGCCGTCGAGCTCGATAAGTGTTTCCGGGAACGGCTCGGTGGCAAGCTTGGTCGCATAGCTGCAATCGACAACCGACGTGGCGCCGCCGGCATGATCCATGAGCATCGTCGCCACATCCTCGCCGGCGATGGCGGGGTTGATGCGTGTGGTCCGCGCGGTCAGGCTCGTGACGTCGCCGAGCAGGAAGCGGGCGATGTCGAGGATGTGGATGCCGAGGTCCTCGATGATGAAGCGTTTTCCGGTCGCCAGATAGGGCTGGCCGGAAAACACATCATAGCCGGAGCGGAAGGAGATGCGGCCGAAGAACGGCGTGCCGATCTCGCCCTTGTCGAGCAGGGCGCGCACCGCCTGGATCGGCGACTGCCAGCGGAAGTTCTCATGCACCATAAGCGGCACGCCGGCCTTGGCACAGGCCGCGACCATCGCCTTGGCATCGCCAAGCGTCGGCGCGAACGGCTTCTGGCAGATGACGGGAACACCATGCGCGGCCGCCATCTCGACCAGCGGTCGATGGCTGCCGACAGTGGTGGCGATGTCGACGAAGTCGAGCGTCTCGGCGGTGAAAAGTTCCGCCGCATCGTTGTAGCGCCGCGCCACGCCGAACTGGTCGCCGACGATCCGCAACCGCTCCGGATCGCGGTCGCAGATGGCGACGATCGAGGCGCCCTCTATGTCGCGCCAGGCATGCATCTGGTTGACCGCGAAGAAGCCGCAACCGATCAGCGCTCCACGCAACTCCGCCATGCTCAGCCCGCCTTTGCCATCTGCATCAGGGTAACGCGCTGCTGCAGCCGGCGCTGCGCCTGGTCGACGACGACGGCGACGATGATGACGAGGCCCTTGATCACCATCTGCCAGAACGAGCTCACGCCCATCATCACCAGCCCGTCCGAAAGGATGCCGATGACGAAGGCGCCGACGATGGTGCCGCCGATCGTGCCGCGGCCGCCCGACATCGAAGTGCCGCCAAGCACCGCCGCGGCGATGGCGTTGAGCTCAAAGCTCTCGCCCGTCGCCGGATGCGAGGCCATCAGCTCCGACGAGATGATCAGCCCGACGATTGCCGCGCAGAAGCCGGAGAACATGTAGACGAACATCTTGACCATATTAACGCGCACGCCCGAGATGCGCGCGGCGCGCTCATTGCCGCCGACGGCGAAGATGTGGCGGCCAAGCGGCGTGTAGCGGGCGAGATAGGCCGCCCCCAGCGCCACCACGATCAGGATCCAGATCGAGACCGGCAGGCCGAGCAGCCGGCCGGCACCCAGGAAGCCGAAGCCGGTGGTGCCGAGTTCCGGCTTGCCGACGAGATTGGGGAAAGTGCGGCCGTCGGAGGAAAGCAGCGCGAAGCCGCGCGCCACATAGAGCACGCCGAGCGTGGCGATGAAGGGCGCGACGTTGAGCCTGGTGATCAGCAGCCCGTTGACGGCGCCGATCAGCATGCCGACCGCGAGCGTGATCAAGGCGATCTCGACGACATTGAAATAGATGGTGTAGCCGATCTGCAGGTCGATGCCGTTGAGCACGAGGTAGCCGGCCACCATGCCGCACAGGCCGACGATCGAGCCAACCGAAAGGTCGATGCCGCCGGTGATGATGACGAAGGTCATGCCCATGGCGAGAAAGGCATTGAGCGCCACGTGCTTGGCCATCAGGATCAGATTGGCGGCCGACAGGAAGTTCGGCGCCGCGATCGAGAAGAACACCAGCACGGCGATCAGCGCAATGAAGGTTCTGAGCTTCATCAGCGTCAGCAGCGCCGAGCCGCTGGAGGCGGAGGAAGCGGCAGCCTTGGCCGGAATGTCAGTCATCAGCGTTGCTCCCCATGTGCGGCCGGTCCGTGGCCCAGCGCCGACGCGGCGACGATCGCCGCCTCCGTCGCTTCGGCGCGGTCGAATATGCCGGTCAATCTGCCATTGCTCATCACCGCGATGCGGTCGGACAGCGCCATCACCTCGTCGAGGTCCGAGGTGGCGAACAGGATGCCCAGCCCGTCGCGCGAAAGCTTGCGCATGGTGCGGAAGACATCGGCCTTGGCGCCGACATCGATGCCGCGGCTGGGCTCGTCCATCAGAAGCACTTTCGGTCCGGTGAGCAGCGCCTTGCCGATCACCACCTTCTGTTGGTTGCCGCCCGACAGCGACGAGACCTCCTGCGCCGGGTCGGCGACCTTGATTGCGAGTTCCCGCACCATCTGCATCACGGCCTGCCGCTCGGCGCCGCCGCGGATGTGAAACAGGCGCACGAAGCGCGACAGGCTCGCCATCGTCAGGTTGCTGGCGACCGACAGGATCGACACCAGGCCCTCGCGCTGGCGGTCCTCGGGGATCAAGGCCAGCCCTCGCTGGATGCGGCGCGTCGTGTCGCGCTCCTTCACCTGCTTTCCGGCGATGAAGATCCTGCCGCTGGCATGGCCGTGACGGCCCATGATGCAGTCGAACAGCTCGCTGCGCCCCGCACCCATCAGCCCGTATATGCCGAGAATCTCGCCGGCGCGCAGCGACAGCGAGACGTGGTCGACCGCCAGCCCGCCGGTGACGCGTGGCAGGCAGATCTCCTCGGCGCGGAAGATTTCCGCGCCCGGCACATGGCCGTCGGCCTTGGCGAAGTCCTTGGCGTCCGAGCCGATCATCTGCCGCACGATCCACTGCGTATCGACGTTTTTCATCTGCTCCTGGCCGGTGATGCGGCCGTCGCGCAGCACGGTGATGTAGTCGCCGATGCGGATCAGTTCCTCCAGCCGGTGGGAGATGTAGACGATGGCGACGCCGCGCGCCTTGAGGTCGGCGATCACCTTGAACAGGATCTCGACTTCGGCGGCGCTCAGCGCCGAGGTCGGCTCGTCCATGATGAGGATCTTGGCGTCGAGCGAAACCGCCTTGGCGATCTCGACCAGTTGCTGCTGGCCGATGCGCAGATCCTCGACCAGCATGTCGGGCCGGATGCCGGCTTCCAGCCGCTCCAGGAATTCACCGGCCCGGCGCTCCTGTTCCTTGCGGTCGATCTTGCGGAAGCGGTTGGTGATCTCGCGCGTGGCGAAGATATTCTCGGCGACCGAAAGGTTGCCGAACAGGTTCAGCTCCTGGAACACCATGCCGATGCCGCGGTCGACCGCATCTCCCGACGACGAGAAAGAGACCTCTTCGCCTTCGAGCAGGATGCGCCCTACGGTCGGCTGCTCGACGCCGGCGATGATCTTCATCAGCGTCGACTTGCCGGCGCCGTTTTCCCCGACCAGCACGTTGACCGCGCCCTTGCGCACTTCGAAATTCGCCTGCTTGACCGCGACCGTGCCGGCATAGACTTTCGAGACATCCTCCAGCTTGAGGATGACGTCATGGCCATTCGCCTGGCTCATGGCTTCGGCCCGATCTCGGCCTCCGCCGGCGTCACCAGCGGCAGGTCCTGGCCGCCTTCGATCGTATAGGCGCCGAGCACCTTGGCGGTGCGGCCTTCCAGCGCCTCGCGCGGCAGCTTGGAGAGCACCGTCTTGGCCGCATGGGCGTTGAAAGCCTTGCCGAACTGGGCGAAGTCGATCTGGTTGGTGAAGTCGTTGAACTGGACGAAGTCGAGGCTGTCGCGCAGTGCCGTGCCGCGCATCGCCGGCCCGATCTGAACGCGCGCGTCCGCCTTGCCGTCACCGTCGGCGTCGACATCGATGGTGGCCGCGCGCGACTGCGTGTTTGCCGCGACGATCTTGCCCTCGACGCGCACGGCGAACGTCCATGGCGAATTCGCCTGCTTCTTCGGATTGCCGTATTTGGCGCCGGCCGCGGCCGGATCGGTCTTCGCCAGCGCATGGACCTCGGCGAACGGTCCAGCCTTCTGCTGCAGATAGGGAATGACTTTCGCCGCCCAGATGTCCTCGACCATCTTGTCAGGGTTGAAGGCGGAGGCATTGCCGTCGCCTTGCGCCGATGGCGTCGGAAGGATCTTGCAGGCGCTGAGCGCGATGCCGGCGGTCAGGGCAAGGATCGGCCAACTCGGCTTTTTCTGCATGGCGGTCGAGGCATCCTGGTGAAAAGGAGCGAGGGACGAACCTCGGTTCGCCCCCCGCTGTTCGCGTTGCGCCGGCTCAGTTCTTGAGCGCGAAGGTTTCCAGCTTGGCGGCATTGTCGCCATTGATGAGCACGCAGTCCATCAGCTGCTTTTCCTTCTCGGGCGACTTCTTGTTCTTGATGAAGTCGTTGGCCTGTTCGACCGCCATCTGCGCCTGGGCATAGGCCGGCTGCAGCACCGTCGCCTTGATGCCGCCCGAGGTGATGGAATCGCGCACGTCGTTCGATCCGTCGAAGCCAACGACGATGACGTCCTTGCGGCCGGCCGCGGCAAGCGCCGCATAGGCGCCCATCGCCATCGTGTCGTTGCCGGAGATGACGCCCTTGATGTCAGGATTGGCCTGCAGGATCGATTCCATCTTGGAATAGGCCTCGGTCTGGCTCCAATTGGCCGATTGCTGCGCGACCATCTTCAGGTCCGGATAGTCGTCGATGACGTCGTGATAGCCCTTGGAGCGGATGCCGGCATTGGTGTCGGATTCCTTGCCGACCAGCTCCACGAAATTACCCTTCTCGCCCATCAGCTTGACGAATTCCTGCGCGCCGAGCTGGGCGCCCTGGTAGTTGTTGGAGACGATCTGAGCCACCGCGACGCCGGTGGCGTTGATCTCGCGGTCGATGAGGAAGGAGGGGACGCCGGCGTCCTTGGCCTTCTGTACGGCGGCGACGGTGGCGTCGGCGCCGGCATTGTCGAGGATGATCGCCTTTGCGCCGCGGCCGATCGCGGTGTCGATCAGCTCGGACTGCTTGTTGGCGTCGTCGTCATGGACCAGCACCAGCGCCTCGTAGCCCAATTCCTTGGCCTTGGCTTCGGCGCCGACGGCTTCCGCCTTGAAGAATGGATTGTCGTGCGATGGGGTGATGATGGCGATGAGATCCGCCGCGTAGGCGGGCATCGCCGTGCCGAGTGCCAGCACGCCTGCGAAGGCGGCAAGCGTCATTCTGCGTGTCAGTTTCATGAAGTCCTCCCGTTGAAACCCAGGCCTCGATCGTTTCGAGGCCTCTATCTACTATTGAATTCGTCAGGCAGGGCCGGCAGTGCGCCGCCCGGATTTCAGAGCCGATCGCCGGCTGTCATCCGAACTGCTCCTCGCTCCGCTCCCGCCGTCTCACTCGCATCAACTTCAAACTTCCAACGAAGCATGACCGATCCGAGTCCGGGAACAGCTAAAGCTAACTGGTATAATGAGTCAACCACTAATTCAGGTGATCTGTATCTAAGCGGCGGCCCGCTCAGGTAATCCGCTGGATGCTGGCTGCGATCTCTTCCGGTTCGAAGACCCGCTTCCAGTCGTCGCGCATCAACACCGGCTTGCCGAATTCGATGGCCTTGTTGCAGGCGTCGGAGAACACGCCTTTGGTTTCGCCGAAGATTACGGCGCCGAGCACATTCATGTGGCCGAGCAGGAAATCGAGGGCCGCCTGCTGGTCGACGCCGCGCGCCACGACCTCGTCGACAGCTTCCTTCATGACCACCAGCAGCGAGGCGCACACGGTCTCAGAAAGGCCGGGCTCGAGCAGCGCCATCTGCTCGACGGAAACGCGGTGCGAGCGCATCACCGGCGCCCAGATGATCTTGGCGATGGCCTCGCCCTTGGCGTAGTCCGCTTCCGGTCCCTGCATCAGTGCGCTGACCATGTGCTGCTTGGCCTTGACGCCGCCGAAATAATCCTTCTTGGCCGCCATGTCGGTTTCGTCATTGAAGATCGGCGGATGGCAGGGGTGGGTGACGAAGTAGGTCAGGTCGGGACGATCAGGCAAATGGCCGGCAAACGGCGCCGCGGCATCGAGAACGATCACCATCGTGCCCGGCGCAAGCTTGCTTTCGATGCTTGCCGCGACCTTGCCGATATGGGTGTCCGGAACCGCCAGGATCACCACCTCGGCGCCTTCCAGCGCCTCGTCGGCACTGACCGTATCGAAGCCCAGCCCGGTCTTCAGCCGCTCGCGCCCGGCGTCGCTGACCTCGACATGGCGGATCGTATAGGGCGAGCCGCGGAAATTGGTCGATAGGCGGTAACCCATTTTGCCGCCGGCACCGAACAGCGCGATCGTCGTCATCTAGCCTTGCTCCTAAACATTGAACGATGGTTTCGCCAATCGTCACCTTATATACTGGTATGATCACTCTACCATCTTGGCAAGAGAAATCATTCTCTGCTTTGTCACTGCGGCCTGATTGCCGCAGCGCCCGCCTCGGGTTTCGCCGTGCCGTCGCCGGCAGCGCTTTCGAGGGCGGCGGGGTCGACGGCGGCGCGCCGCGACAGCACCTGCCGGCCGGCCAGCGCCAGCACGAAAATGACGACGATGCCCTGGACGATGTCCTGCGCGCCGGGCGGCAGGCCGATGATCTGCATGGTCGTGACGATGAGGATCAAAAGGATGCTGGCGAACAATGTGCCGAGCGTCGTCGCGGAGCCGCCGAAGATCAGCGTCCCGCCCAGCACCACCGCGGCGATGGATTGCAGGAGATAGGGCTGGCCCATTTCAAGAAAGGCGCCGCCGATATAGGCGCCCAGCAGCAGCCCGTTGAGCGAGGCCAGCACCGAGGAGATGATGAAGGCCGAGGCGATGACCCGGTTGTTGCGGATCGCTGCCAGCCGCGCCGCCGCGCGGTTCTGGCCGACTGCCGAGAGCAGTTGCCCGTAAACGGTATAGCGTAGCACGAACGACGTTGCGGCGACGCCCAGGATGGCGATGACTGCCATGATCGGCACGCCCGCTACCCGGCCCGTCGCCAGCGTCTTCAACAGCGGACTGACGGCGAAGCCCGATATCGCGCGGTTCGACAGCAGCGTTGCGGTCGCCAGCACATAGCCCGTCGCCAGCGTGGCGATGATGGCCGGTATGTTCAGCCCGACGACGAGCAGCGCGTTGAGAGCGCCGACCGCAAGGCCGAGCAGGATCGCGGCGCCGACGCCGACGGCGAGGTTGGCGTCCTGGCCCTTGATGGTCAGCAGCGCCACGAAGGCGCTGAGCGTGATCACCGAGGCCACGGAAAGGTCGATATTGCCGCGCCCGGTGGTGACGACGAACATCTGGCCGATGCCGACGACCGTTAGGAACGAGGCCGACAGAACGATGCCCGACAGGCTGGAGAGGCTGAAGCGGTTGGTGACGATGGACAGCACCAGCCAGAGCAGCAGCACCCCGATCGCCGACCAGATCCAGCGGTTTTTCTGCGCCCAAGGGCTGAAGGCGGCAAGCGCGTTCATTGTTCGCTCCTGCGGTCCGCGGTCAGGCTGCGCAAGGTCAGCAGGGCGATGAGGATCAGTCCCTGCGTCGCCGCATTGAAGTCGCTGCTCACGCTCAGCGTGCCGAGCAGGGCGCCGATCAACGCCAGCGTGACCGCGCCGGCGACGGCGCCGACCGGCGAGATGACGCCGCCCAACAGCGAACAGCCGCCCATCACCACGGCGGCGACGCTGAGCAGGGTGAATGAATTGCCGGAATTGATGTCGCTCGCCGTATTGATCGCCGTCAGCGACAGGCCGGCGGCGGCGGCGAACAGCCCGGCGACGAGGTAGCGCACCAGCGCGTAGCGCGTCGGCGACCAGCCGGAACGGATCATCGCGGTCGGATTGTTGCCGAAACCGCGCAGCACCACGCCGAGCGGCAGCCGGTCGATCACGAACACCACGATTGCCACCGCGGCGATGAGGATGATCGAGGTTGGCACGAAGCCGAGCGACCAGTTGAACATTGCCGACAGCCATTCGGGGCTGGCGCCGCCCGGCGTCGGCTGCAGCGCATAGCCTATCCCGACCCAGATGAAGGACGCGCCCAGCGTGACGACGATGGCCGGGATCTTGCGCGCCTGGATCAGGCCGCCGAGGCCGGCATAGGCGGCGATCGCCGCAGCCAGCGCCAGCGCGCCGAGCCACGGCTGGTCGTAGAGCAGCGTGGCGCTGAGCACGCTGACGAGCCCCGCGAACGCGCCGACGCCGAGGTCGATCTCGCTGCCGCCGACGATGAACATCTGCGCCGCGGTCACCAGTACCAGCGACAGCGCCGGCATCAGCAAGAGGTCGAGCCCGAAAATGGAGGCGACCGCCGGATTGGCCGAGATCATCACCGCCAGCACGGCGGCGAGGCCGATGAAGGGGGCAGCATTCACCAGCCTGCGGGCAAGCCCGGCGCCGGCAGCGCCGCTGCGTCCCGCACTGGCGGCTTTGTCCGTCTGCTGGACAAAGGACGCTCCAACGACGGCTGATTCCGTGATCGCCTCGCCGGCCAGTTCCTTGACGATGCAGCCGCCTGAAAACACCAGCACGCGGTCGCAGGCCAGGAGTTCGGCATCTTCGGTCGTGTGCCAGATGAGCGTGCGCCCGCCTCGCGCAATGTCGTTGCAGAGGCGGTAGAAGTCCTGCTTGGTGGCGATGTCGACGCCGCGTGTCGGGTCGTCGAGCAGGACGATCGGCGTGTCGGCGACCAGCGCCCGGGCAACCAGCGCCTTCTGCTGGTTGCCGCCGCTGAGCTCCAATATGTTGGATCCGAAGCGGGTTTCGTCGAGCCGCAGCCGGCCGGCGGCATCCGCCGCTGCCGCGCGGTTGGCGCGGTCCGAGACCAGGCCCAGCGCCGGGCGGCGTGCCAGGGCGCCGATGCTGATGTTCCCAAGCACGCTCCACAAGGGGAACACGCCTTCCTTCTGGCGGTCGCCCGCGATGAAACCGGCTTCACCGTTCCTGGCGACGGCCGCATCCGTTCCGGAATCGGGCTTGAAGATTGCGTGCAGCAACTCCTTCTGGCCGCTGCCTTCGAGGCCTGCCAATCCGATGATTTCACCGCGGCCGATCTCGATGTCGCGGCCGAGTTCGGCCGTCAGGAACCCGGACAATCGCACCAGCGCTTCGCGGCTGCCGGTGGTGGCGGTACCATGCTGGTGGATCGAGTTGGCGTCGCCCCCCATGAGCTGCACCAGCCTGCCGATCGACGTCTCGGCCACATCGCCGCGCCAGGCGGTGCGTCCATTGCGCAGCACGACCACCTGGGTGGCGATGTCGATGATTTCCTGAAGCTTGTGGCTGATGAAGATGAAGGCGAGGCCGGATTTGGCCCGCTCGCGGATGAAGGCCCGCAACTGTCTCGAGCGATCGAGATCGAGCGAGGAGGTCGGTTCGTCAAGAACGATCAGCTTGACACCGGGGGTCGCGGCGGCGCGCGCAATCTCGACCATTTGCCGTTCGGCGATGGAGAGGTGGCCGACTTCGGCATTCACATCGATGCCGTTTGCGGGGAAGACGGCGTCCAGCGCCGAGCGGGCGCGCGCCCTGTAGAGTGCCCGCCAGCCCGGCCGGTTGGCGGCATCCGCCGGAATTTCCAGGAAGAAGTTTTCGGCCACCGAGAGGTTGGCGCACAGCGACAATTCCTGGTGCACCATGCGGATGCCGCGGCGCTGTGCTTCCGCCGTGTCGTAGCCGGCGAAGCCGATATTCTGGCCGGCAAACGAAATCGAGCCCAGGGTCGGCCACATCGCCCCGCACAGGATGCGCATCAGCGTCGATTTGCCGGCGCCGTTGCCGCCGACCAGCCCGATGATCTCGCCGGTGGAGACGGCGAGGTCGATCTCTGCATTCGCCAGCGTCGGTCCGAAGCTCTTGGTGATCCCGGAAAGCGAAACAACGCTCTGCCGGGTCGGATCGGCGAGCACCGCGGCGGCTGCGCCTTCCGGGGCTACGGCGAGATGGGACATTCGTCCTCCGTTTCTTCACGGGCAGGGACCGGGCGCGGCCGTTCCGCGGCGCCCGGTCCCTGGCATTGCCAACCTTACTTGCTCAGCAGGTTCTGCTTGACCCAGTCGAGCGAATAGCTGGGGCTGATGATCTGGCCGCCAGGCAGCTTTGCATATTCCTTGAGGTTGCCGGCATCGACGGTGGCCACCGGCATGATCATCATCTTGGGTGCCTTGGCGCCCTTGAGCAGCGACAGGCCGAGCCAGAACGCGGCGCCGCCAATACCGGGCGTGGTGTTCATCGAGACCGTCTGGTAGCCGTTCTTGGCGTTCTCCTCGGCCCACCATTTGACGAAGTCGGTGCCGCCGCCGCCTTCGATGATCGGCATCTTGCCGGCATAGTCGCCGCCATACTGGACGAACGCCTGGGCGATGCCGACATCGTCGCTGCCGCCTTGTGCGAGCACGGCGTCGACATGCGGCAGCGAGGGCAGCACGTTGGCAATGGCCGCCTGTGCGACCGACGCAGTCGCCTGGCCGTAGACCGTGGCGACAACCTTGATATCGGGATATTTGGCCAGCACCGACTGTTGCGCGTTGAACATGTCGTTGTCGGGCGCCGAACCCTTGACGCCGCGCACCTGGATGACGTTGCCTTTGCCGCCGATCATCTTGAAGACGGCCTCGGCCTGGGCTGCCTTGTAGCCCTTGAAGTCGAAGTTGAGCTGGTAGTTGCAGGGCGCCGAGGCGACCGAATCGAACGAAACGACGATGATGCCGGCCTTGCAGGCTTTTTCGATGATCCCGTTGACCGCGGTTTCCGACGCGGCATCGACGGCGAGCACGTCGACCTTCTTGAGGATCAGCTCGGCGATCTGGCTGTTCTGCTGCGCCACCGAGCCGTCGCCGTTCATGACGATGTAGTCGGCAATCTGACCGGCCGCCTTGGCTTCCTTGGCCGAGGCTTCGAAAGCCTCCACCATCTGGTGCCGCCAGGTGTTGCCGTAATAGGCGTTGGCGAGCGCGATCACCGGCGCATCCGGTGACGCCATTGCCGGCACAGCCGAGACGCTGACCAGCGCGGCGCCGGCAAGCGCCGCCACGGTTGAAAACTTCATGATATTTTCCTCCCAAAAAACACCGGCCGATACGTCGGCCTTCTGCCATTCCGTTACGACGTCCTCCGAAAGACGCCATACCAGCTACATGTTATACCAGCATACCAAATAGGCAAGCGGGCACCGGAACCTCGATTGCCGAAACCTCCTTCGATTTAAGGACGAGACGAAGCTCGGCCGTCAGCTTCGTTCTTCCTTGGCCAAACGGAGCCGGCCTGCTCCAGCAACTGGTGACCAGTCCAAAGTCGGCCGTAGACGGACGTTAGGTCATCATATATGTAATGTCAATCGATGGCGCGACCCTTGTCTGCCGACGCGACTCGGGATCGATTGTTCCGCGAACACCCCAGGGAGGGACAGATGGAGCCGGTCCAGAAAAAGAAATTGTATGTGGAGGTGCTTGACCGGCTGATGGCGGCAATCTCGACGTCCGAATTCCCGCCCGGCTCTCAATTGCCGTCGGAAAAGGAACTAATGACGATGATCGGCGTCGGCCGGCCCTCGATCAGGGAAGCGATGCTGTCGCTGCAGCAGATGGGACTTATCAGGATCTCGCACGGAGAACGTGCCCGCGTCATCAATCCGACGCCTGATGTCATCGTCGATCAGGTCTCCGCGGCGATGGTCATGATGCTGGCGACGAACTCTCGCGGGCTCGAAGAACTCAAGGAAGTCAGGCTCTTGCTGGAAACCGGCCTGGTTCGGATAGCCACGCGGCGCGCCACGGCCAAGAGTCTGGAACGCCTCGCGGAGACCTTGCGTCATTTGCGCGAGGCAAAGGGCGACCAGGCCCGGTTCGTGGCGGCCGACATGGAGTTCCACGCCGTCATTGCGGAGATGAGCGGCAATTCGATGATAGCGGCGGTGGCGAAGGGAATGCTCGAATGGCTGTCCCGTTTCAAGCGGGATCTGGTGGCGATGAAAGGCGCCGAGCGGCTGACGGTCGAGGAGCATGAGCGGATCTACAAGGCAATCGCCGGCGGCAATCCGGAAGGCGCGAGCGCGGCAATGGCCGACCACATTGGCCGCGCCAACGAGCTCTATTCGAAACTGGCCGGCGGCGGCGCCGGCTGAGCGGCCGCCGAAATTTTTTGCCCGGGAAAACTCATATGATGACATGATTTCTTTTTGGTGCTAACGGTCACTCCGTGAACGTCATTCCAGTCGGGAAGCCTGCATTGTCCGGTCGCCTCCGCGCCACCTATCTGATCGAAACCCGCTACCCGCTGGAGGTTGCCGCGGCTGCGATGGCGGGCGAACAATCAAGCGGGACTTTCCGCGCCATACCCGGAGAAACGCCGGAGCTGCTGCGCAGGTTCGGAGCCCGCGTGGAATTCATCAGCGATGTTGCCGAGGTCGACAGCGAGGCGTTGCCGTTCTCGCGCTCGCCAAAAAATGCGACCGTGAGGCCGCACCGGGCCAAGGTGGGCCTTTCCTGGAACATCGAGAATACGGGGACAGTGCTGGCTTCGGTCTGGTCGACGGTTCTCGGCAATCTGTTCGAGCTGCATCATTTCTCGGCCATGCGTCTCCTCGACGTTACCTTTCCCGATGCCTTCGCGGATGCCTACCCAGGGCCGGCCTTCGCCGTCGAGGGAACGCGTCGCCTGACAAGCGTCGAAGGGCGCCCGCTGATCGGCACCATCGTCAAGCCGAGCGTTGGTCTTACCCCGCAGGAGACGGCAGCCCTGGCCGACACGCTGATTGCCGCGGGTCTTGATTTTATCAAGGACGACGAATTGATGGGAGACCCTCCGCATTCGCCGTTCGAACACCGGTTCGAAGCGGTCATGGCGGTGATAGACAGGCACGCCGACAGGACCGGGCGCAAGGTCATGTATGCGGCCAACATTTCCGGTGACATCGACGCCATGCGTCGCCAGCTGGATCTGATCGAGCGCCGTGGCGGGACCTGCGCCATGCTGGTCCTGAATTCCGTCGGCCTGTCCGCCGTCATCGAGATGCGTCGCCACTCCGCCGTTGCGCTGCACGGCCATCGGGCCGGCTGGGGCCTCTTCAGCCGCTCTCCCGATCTCGGCATGAGCTATCTCGCCTATCAGAAATTCTGGCGTCTGGCGGGCATCGACCACATGCACGTCAACGGGCTGTCCAACAAGTTCTGCGAGCCGGACGAATCGGTGATGGCGTCGGCCCATGGCTGTCTCACCCCGATGTTCGAGCGGGCTGGCCGTCCCGATACGGTCATGCCGGTGTTTTCGTCCGGGCAGACCGCTGTGCAGGCAGCCGAGACTTATACGAGGCTCGGCTCGGACGATTTCATCTATTGCTGCGGCGGCGGGATCATGGCGCATCCAGGCGGGCCGGCCGCCGGCGTTCGAAGCCTGCATGATGCTTTCGAAGCCGCGGCGGCAGGGGTTCCCGCACGCGACTACGCCGCCACGCATCCGGAGCTCGAAGCCGCGCTGCAAGCGTTCGGCTGAATCTGCGCCATCGGCGCGCCATCAAGGCAAATGGGAGAGAAAGCAAATGACGACATCCGTGGCGGTGCTTGGGGCCGGAGGGAAGATGGGCTTCCGCGTGACGCGCAAGCTTATCGAAGCGGGCTACGATGTCCGCGCCGTGGAGATCGGCGAGGCCGGCCGCAAGCGGCTGGGAGAGGCCGATATCGGCGCCGTCGCCATGGACGAGGGCATTGCCGGCGCCAAGGTGGTGGTAATGGCCCTGCCGGACAATATCATCGGCCAGGTGGCGCGGCAGATCTCGCCGATGCTTGCCGCGGGCACCATGATCCTCATTCTGGATGCGGCAGCGCCCTATGCCGGCGACTTGCCCGGCGATCGGCCGGATCTCACCTATTTTGTCGGCCATCCCTGCCATCCCCCGCTGTTCGGCGACGAGACGGAATGGGCCGCGCGTCGCGATTACCATGGCGGCATCGCCAGGCAATCGATCGTCTGTGCCCTGATGCAAGGTCCGGAAGAGCACTATGCGCTTGGCGAGGAAGTGTGCAGGGCGATGTGGTCGCCGATCATCGACAGCCATCGCGTCACGGTCGAACAGCTGGCGATCCTGGAGCCGGGCCTGTCCGAAATGGTGGCCATGCCCTTCGTCGACACCATGGTCGAGGCCGTCGAGGAGTGCGAACGCAAATATGGCATTCCCAGGAAGGCGGCGCTGGACTTCCTTATAGGTCATCTCAACGTCGAGATCGCCATGTGGTTCGGCTTCTCTCCGAAAGTGCCGTCCGATGCGGCGCTGCGCCTGATGCGATTCGCCAAGGGCGTCGTGGTCCGGGACGACTGGCGCGAAGCGCTCACACCGGCCAAGGTGAAGGAAGCTTCGGAATTGATCGTCTACGGCAAGGGAGCCTGAGCCCTGCCTTCGCCGGCCCGGATCATATCGGTATCGACCGCGCTCTTCGATGGCTATTCCATGGAATTGGCCATCGAGGAGATTGCGGCGGCCGGTGCCCTCCATGTCGAGCCGGCCTTCATTCGCGGCTATGTCGATTTCGATGAAGGCATGTTTGCGGCTGCGCACGCCGCGAAGCTGCGCCAGGCAGCGGAACATGCCGGGCTCGGGATCAATGCCGTGTCGGCTCATCTCGACCTGTCGGGGGCCGATGCCCCCGACGCCTTGTCCCGGCGCATCGGCTTTGCCGCCGGTCTTGGTGCGTCCTTCCTGATTACCAATGCCGGCCCGGCGAGAAACAGCGCGGCGATCCGCAAAACGATTGACGCTCTCCTGCCGAGGCTGGAGGAAGTCGGCATCGTCCTGGCGCTCGAGAATCCCGGACATGGCCAAGGCGATCTGCTCGGCAGCGCCCGGTTGGGGGCAGGCTTCATCCGTGACATCGGATCGCGGCACGTGCGCCTGAACCACGACGCCGGAAATGTCTTTACCTACAGCAACGAGACGGTGCAGCCGGCGCAAGATATCGCTGATGCCATCGATGCCGTTGGGCATGCTCATCTGAAGGATGTCGTCAGCACCGGGGAGGGATGGACATTTTGCGCTATCGGCGACGGCTCGATCGGCTACGAACCGTACTGGGCAACGCTTCCCGCGACGCTGCCGGCCAGCATCGAACTGCCATTGCGGCTGCGGCGCCCGCAGAACCGTGATCCCCAACGGCGGAGCGCGCCGGTGGATATCGCCACCATCCGGAGCGCGCTGCGGCGTTCACTGGATTTCGTCAATTCGCTGGAGATCGCAAAGAGCAGCACCTTCTGAACAGCGAAAGGTGGTTCCTTGCCTTTGCGAGAGCCGGCTATCCACGCTCCGGGAACATCGCCTTCAGCCCTTCACGCGAGGCCTTGGCGACGCCGCGTTCGGTGATCAGGCCGGTGACCAGCCGCGCCGGCGTCACGTCGAAGGCGGGGTTTGCCGCGGGCGTCGCTTCCGGCGAGACGCGCACCTGGGCGATCTCGCCGCTCGCGGTCTTGCCCCACACCAGCGAAACCTCGTCGCCGGAGCGTTCCTCGATCGGGATTTCGGCAAGTCCGTCGCCCACCGTCCAGTCGATGGTCGGCGAAGGCAGCGCAACGTAAAACGGCACGTCATTGTCTGCGGCGGCGAGTGCCTTCAAATAGGTGCCGATCTTGTTGCAGACGTCGCCGTCGGCCGTCGTGCGGTCGGTGCCGACGATGACCATGTCGATTGCGCCGCGCTGCATCAGATGGCCGCCGGCATTGTCGACGATCAGCGTATGCGGCACGCCGTGGCCGGCCATCTCCCAGGCCGTCAACTGGGCGCCCTGGTTGCGCGGCCGCGTCTCGTCGACATAGACATGGACCGGAATGCCGGCCTCCGTTGCCAGGTAGATCGGCGCGGTGGCCGTGCCGTAGTCGACGGTAGCCAGCCAGCCGGCGTTGCAATGGGTCAGAATGTTGACGGTTTCGCCCGGCTTTTTGCGCGCCGCGATGTCCTTGATGATGGTGAGACCGTTCTCGCCGATGGCGCGATTGAGCCCGACATCCTCGTTGGCGATCTCGCTGGCGCGACGATAGGCGGCTGCGGCGCGTTGTTCCGTCGGCAGCGGCCGCAGGAAGCGCCGCATCTCATCCAGCGCCCAGCGCAGATTGATCGCCGTGGGACGCGTCTCGTGGAGCGTCTCCCAGACGGCATCGAGCGCGGCATCCGCCGGATCGTCCGCCATCTGCATGGCAACGCCATAGGCAGCGGTCACACCGATCAGCGGCGCGCCGCGCACCCACATGTCGCGGATGGCGGTGGCGATGCCATTAACGGTGTCGACCTTCACGATACGGAAGTCATGCGGCAGCCAGCGCTGGTCGATGATCTCCACCGAGCGCCCATCGTCGCTCAGCCAGATGGTGCGATAGTGGCGCTCGCCGACGTTCAAATGCGGTTCTCCTGTTCGATCAGCGCGGCCAGGTTGTTGACCTCGTCGATGCTGTGAATATGACGCCTGTTGACGGCGATGTGGCGGCCGAACTTCAGCGCCCTCGCTTCACATGTGGCGCGCAGGTCTTCGTCGGCAATGGTTTCGAAATCGGCATTGTGGGCGAGGCCGAGGATGCGCCGGTGCACCTCGATGCCGGCAAAGCCGAGGAGGTCGTCCCAGATCTGGTGCAGCACATGGTCGAGCGCCTGCTCGGCGCCGAGCCTGTCGCCCTGATCCTCGAACAGGCTCTTTTGATAAAGCATGCCGTTGCGCTCCGTGCGCCATAGATGCGAGAATTCGGTGCGGAACACCGACCACGTCTGCGCTGTGACATCGAGCAGATAAGCGCGCATGGCGTCGCGCTTGCCGTTCTGCTCATGGCCTCGCTGCGAGAAGAAGGCCATCCAGAAATTGGCGAGCAGCATGCCGACGTCGAAGGCCATCGGCCCGTAGAAGGCGAACTCCGGGTCGATCATCCTGGTCTCTCTATCGGTGACCATAATCGAGCCGGAATGCAGGTCGCCATGCAGCAATGTCTCTGCATTGGCGGCGAACAGATGCTTCAGGCGCTGCGCTTCCACCTTGAGGTCGCGGTCGGCGCGCAACTCGGCGACCGGGGCGTCGAGCTGCGGCGAAGTGTGCCGGTTCATCTTGGCGTCGAAATAAGGATCGGAGAACACCAGATTCTCGGTGATGTCGCACAGCTCGACATTGTCCGCGAACAGCGCCAGGTCCGCCTTGCGATCCTTGGTCACCATCGAGAAGTCGGAGCCGCGGAACAGGGTGCGGGCCATGAACAGCCCGATATCCCTGGCAATGTTCGGCAATTGCCGGCCCTCGATCAGCGCCCGCCGCAAAATGATGTGCGGCGACAGATACTCCATGATGATCAGCGCCTGGGTCTCGTCGAAATGGTAGATGGCCGGCACCGAGCCCGGCGCGCGCGCCTCCTGCCGCGTGAGCGCGTGATATTCGAAGAAGGAACGCTTCAGCGGCAGCGGCCAGCTGTCGCCGACCAGCCGGACATAGGGCAGGGCCTGCTTGACGACCGCCGCGCCCTTGCCGCCCTCGACGATGAAGACGAGATTCAGATTGCCATCGCCGACCTCGCGCACCTTCCAGCGGCTGGTGTCCTCGCCGATGCGCTGGGTGAGCGCCTCGTTGCTGCCGAGCCGCGTGGCGAGCGTCTCCACCGACAGTGCTTCGAACGGCGTCTTCCCGGTCATCCTCACCTCTCCTGCTCGTCCCCTATAATAGCGGAGCCACGGCGGCGGGGCCAAGCTAGGTAGCGCTCTGGCAATTGTCAATCGTGTTGACAATTGCCGATGTAGCCCATAGCGTCACCGTCAGGGAGGAACGCATGGTGGGCAATGCCGTGTTCCGCGTAGAGGGACTGAGGAAATCCTTTGGCCGCAACGAGGTGCTTGGCGGCGTCTCGCTCGAACTCCATGCCGGTGAAGTGACCGTCCTGATGGGTGCCAACGGCGCCGGCAAATCCACCCTCGTCAAGATCGTCAGCGGCGTCTACGAGCGCGACGGTGGCACCGTGACCCTGGCCGGCCAGGACTTTGCGCCGGGAAGACCGGCGGAAGCGATCCGCGCTGGCGTCGTCACCGTTCACCAGAACATCAATGACGGTGTCGTCGCCGACCTTGACGTGGCGACCAACCTGACATTGGACAGGCTGAGCGGCAGTGGCGCCCCGGTGCTCTTCAACCCGGTCCGTGTGCGTCGCGAGGCCAAGGCGGTTGCCGACCGCATGGACTTGGCGATCGACTTGAAGGCGCGCGTCAGCGATCTCTCGCTGGCCGATCGCCAGATGGTGGCGATTGCCCGCGCGCTGGCACATCAGCCGAAAGTGCTGATTCTCGACGAACCGACCTCATCGCTATCGAGTGCCGAAGCCGATCGGCTTTTTGCGCTGGTCGACAGGCTGCGCGCGCAAGGCGTGGCGATCCTCTATATCTCGCACCGCATGTCCGACATAAGGCGGCTTGCCGACCGCATCGTCTCGATGCGCGACGGCGCCGTGTCCGGCGTCTTCGACAAGAAGCCGCTCGACTACGAAGGCGCGGTCAATGCCATGCTCGGCCGCAAGATCCACCTCGACCAGATCGTCGTCAGGCATTCGGCCCGGGCGGTGCTGACTGTCGAGGGCCTGCGTATCGCCCAGGGCGCCAGGCCGATATCGCTGACACTTGGCGACGGCGAGGTCGTTGTCATCACCGGGCTGGTCGGCGTCGGCAAGACAGCGCTTGCCGAGACGCTGTTCGGCGTGCGCAGGCCTCTCGCCGGCACCATGACGATGAACGGCAAACCCTACGCGCCGCGCTCGGCCGGCGATGCGATCGCCGCCGGCGTCTTCCTCATCGCCAAGGATCGCGCCACCAGCGGCATCGTCGGCGGCTTCAACATCGAGCGCAATGTCAGCCTGCCGTTCCTGAGGCGGATGTCGAACCTGGGCGTGCTCAAGCGCCGCCTCGAACGCGCCACGGCGCGCCGGCAGATCCAGGAACTGGGCATCGTCTGCCGCTCCGAGAAGGACGAGATGTCGGCATTGTCCGGCGGCAACCAGCAGAAGGTGATGGTCGCCCGCTGGATGGCGCAGGATGCAAGCCTGTTCATTCTCGATGAGCCGTTTCAGGGCGTCGACATCTCGGCGAGGCGCGACATCGCCGCCAAGCTGAGGGCAAGCGCCAATGGCCGCGCGACGCTTTTGTTCGTCACCGAACTCGACGAGGCGCTGGAGACGGCCGACCGTATCCTGGTGATGTCGGAGCAGACCATCGTCGGCGAACACCGCAACGCGGACATCGATCTCGATCGCCTGCTGGCCGAGGTGGCCGGCGGGCTGCCGCACCGCGCGGCTTGACCGGCTGGAATTGAAGAGCTGACGATGACAATTGGAATGGAGAGCATGGGTTCGAGTTGGGTAAAAACGGCAGCGGCGCGTGGGGGCGCTGAATGACGCAGCGCAACCACGCCATCCGCTACGGTTTCATCGTCCTGTTGTTCGGGCTCGTCGCTTATTTCGCGATCGCCGCCGACGGTTTCGTTTCGCCGCAAAGTGCGGTCTTCATTTTCCAGTCGGTCGCCATCACCGGCGTGCTGGCGCTTGGTGTCACCGCCACGCTGGTCGTTGGGGGTTTCGACCTGTCGATCGGCTCGGTCGCCACGTCAGCCATGATGGCGGCGGCCTATGTCATGGTCGTGCTGGAGCAGAACGCTGTCATCGCGGTCATCGTCTGCCTGCTGATCGGCGTTATCGTTGGGCTCATCAATGGTTGGCTGATCGTCTATATGCGCGTGCCGGACCTGCTGGCGACGCTCGGCATGATGTTCCTGCTGGTCGGCCTGCAGCGTATCCCGACCGAAGGCCGCTCGATCGCCACCGGCATGACCATGCCCGATGGCTCGGTCGCCAACGGCAAGTTCGGCGAGGCGTTCCTGGCGCTCGGCCGCCACCGCTTCGACTTCTTCATTCCCAATCTCGTTCCGGTCTCGGTCGTCGTCCTGGCGGTGCTCGCGGTGCTGATCTGGTTCTTCCTCGAATACACCCGCTTCGGCCGCATGATGTATGCAGTCGGCTCCAATGAGCGCGCCGCCGAACTCGCCGGCGCGCCTGTCAAGGCATACAAAATCTGGGCCTATATCATTTCAGGAGTTTTTGCCTCGATCGGCGGTATTTTGCTCGCCGCCCGGCTTGGACGCGGCGACATCGCCTCGGGTAATAATCTGCTGCTCGACGCCGTCGCCGCGGCGCTCATCGGCTACGCGGTGCTAGGCGCCGCCAAGCCGAACGCGTTCGGCACGGCTGTCGGCGCCGTCTTCGTCGGTGTCCTGCTGCAGGGCCTGACGATGATGAACGCGCCGTACTACACGCAGGATTTCATCAAGGGCGCCGTTCTGGTCGTCGCCCTTGTCTTCACCTTCGCTCTTTCCGGCAGGGGCAGGACATAGATTTCGGCTGGGTTGCATTTCAACAAGTGGAGGAAACGACGTGAACATCACAAGAAGACTTTTGGGCAAGGCAGCACTCGGGCTCGCCGGCGCGGCGTTGCTGGTGCAAGGGACGGCCCTGGCTGCCGATCGCCCGGCGCCGTTCGACAAGCCAGGCGTCAAGATCGCCTTGGTGCGCTATCTCTCGACCGGGGATTTCTTCCAGGCCTATCTGTCCGGCGTCGAGGCGCAGGCCAAGGCCCTTGGCGTCGACCTGCGCGTGCTCGACAGCCGCCAGGACGCCGCCCTCCAGGCCGACATGGTCGACCAGGCCATCGCGCTCGGCGTGCAGGGTATCATCATCCAGCACGGCCTGACGGAATCGATGAAGGACGCCGCCCAGCGCGCGGTCGACGCCGGCATCAAGGTGGTCGCTTTCGACGTCAACGTCGAAAACCCCAAGATCCCGCAGATCGAGCAGTCAGACCGCGACCTTGCGCGCCTCGCGCTCGAGCAGGCGGTCAAGGATAATGGCGAAAGCTGGAAGGCCGGCTATGTCTATGTCGCGGGCATCGCCCCGCTCGACCGCCGCAATGAGACATGGGTCGACGTGAAGAAGAAATACTCGGGCATCAAGGAAGTCGCCATGTTCGGCACGCTGGACAACCCGATCGCCAACTCGGTCGCCAACCAGGCGCGCTCGGTGCTGACCGCCCATCCGGACATCAAGGTGATGTTTGCTCCCTATGACGAGTTCGCCAAGGGCGTGAAGATCGCCGTCGACGAGGCGGGCCTGAACAAGGACATCAAGATCTATTCGGCCGACATCTCGACCTCCGACATTGCGGCGATGCGCGAGCCCGACAGCGCCTGGGCGGCAACCGCGGCCACGAACCCGGCCGTCGTCGGCCAGGTCTCGGTGCGTGCGCTGGCGCAGCTGCTGGCCGGCGAAGACCCAGGCCACAACGTCGTCGTGCCGCCGACGCTGATCACCCAGAAGGACCTTCTCGACAAGGACATCAAGAATATGGAGGACCTGTCGGCCAAGCTGCCGCAGTTCGCCCACGCCGATGTCGCGATGCCGGCCTGGATGCCGAACCCGAACGCGAAGTAGGCCAATCGATATTGCAATTCGCTCACACTTGGAACAGCCGCTTGCAGCAACTGCAGGCGGCTTTTTTGCTGTCTTCATTCGTTGAACAGATCGGAGTAGGAGCCGGTGCGGGCAAGCCGCAGCTCATCGTCGGCAATGCGGTAGATCAAGAGCCAATCCGGTTCTACATGCGCATCCCGATAGTCTTTCCAGTCGCCTTTTAGAGGGGTGATCCTTATAACGCGCCGGCAGTCCGGCGATGAGCAGGCCCAACAACTCGCGCAATTTAGCGAGGTCTTTGCCACGCTTCTCCATGCGCTTAACGTCCCTGCGGAATTGCCCGGAGTGAACGGGCGTCGGCATGTCAGATGCCCAAATCCTTGAACAATTCGTCGGCTGACGCGAAACGCTTGCCTTTGCCTTTTTCCAATTCGGCCATGGCCTTTTGGGTGGTTGCGTTCGGCACCTTCACCGGAAAGGGAAATTCCTTGTCGGCGGCGACGCGGACCAGCAGCAGGCGAATGGCGTCGGAGACCGACAGTCCCATTGCCGCCAGGGCTTCGGTAGCCTGGTCCTTTGTCGCGGCATCAATTCGAGCGCGGACAACCGTATCCGTAGCCATGTTGCGACTCCTTACTGTTGAGCCACAATGTAGCTACAAACGGGTGTTCTTGCAAGCCTGCCGTCTGCGCTGTGCGTGACCGTGCTACCGCAGCGCCGCCGCGATATTGCCGCCGTCGACCGTCGTTACGTCGGCGGTTGTGCGGTCGGCCAGCGCGTGGTGCAGGAAAGCCTGCGCCACGTCCTGCGCCGTCACCTCCTGGCCGAGCAGATTGCCGGACATGTACTCTTTTTCCGACACGCCGCGTGCGCCCGATCGGCTGGCGATCATGGCGTCGGTCAACAGCCCGGAGCGGATGCGGTCGGCATTGACGGCGTTGGAACGGATGCCATGCGCGCCGTAATCCAGTGCATATTGCCTGGACAGGAACAGCGTCGCCGCCTTCGGCACGCCGTAGGCGCCGAATTTCGGACCCGGATTGACCGCCTGCTTGGAGGTGTTGAACAGGAGAGCGCCGCCGGTACCCTGTTCGAGCATGATGCGCACCGCGTTCTGCGCCACCGACTGGTGGGCGAAGAAATTGAGCTCGAAGCTCTTGCGCAGCAGCGCGTCGTCAAGTTCGCCGATCCGGCCTTCCCAAGCGGCACCGGCATTGGACACCACTATGTCGACGCCGCCATACACGGCGACCGCCTTGTCGAAGGCTGCACGCACTTGGTCCGGATCGGTGATATCGGCGGCGACGCCGATCGAATTGTTGCCCGCTTTCTTGGCCGCATCAGCGGCTTTTTCGCCATCGAGATCGACGACCACCGCATGGGCGCCATTGTCGGCGAAAAGCTTGGCTGTCGCGGCGCCGATCGCACCGGCTCCGCCAGTGATCAGCACGACCTGGCCGGTCAGCGGCTTCGGCTTGTTGGAGGCGAGTTTGGCCTGTTCCAGCGACCAGTATTCGAGCGGGAACAGGTCGGCCTTGGAAAGCGGATGAAAACGGCCGACCGCCTCGGCGCCACGCACGGCCTCGATCCACATTTCGCCGACATCGGAAGCGATCCTGGCATCCTTCAGCGTGCGGCCATGGCCGAACATGCCGAGCCCCGGCACCAGCGTCAGCCGCGGCATCGGGTCGAGCATGGTGCGTTTGACGTCGTCGAGCGCGTCATTGGTCTCGAAATAGGCGCGGTATTCCTTGGCGAAGGCGTCGACATGGCTCTTGATGACGGCCTTGTAGTCGCCGGCCTTGTCCGCATCTGGCGCCGGCACCGCCATCGGCCCGGTCTTGATGCGGATCGATAGGTCCGGCGTCGACACGCCGCGCGCGGCGTAGTCGGCGATTTCGGCCGAATTGATGAAATCGACGATCGCATCCGAGGTGCGGAAATCGCTGATCATGCGGTCGAAGCGGCCTTCGCCGCGTGCCACCGCCACGGCGCCGCGCAACATAGGAGCGATGGAAGCCGGCGTCGCGAGCTTCGCCGGAAGCGCGGCCTTTGCCGCCTTGGGCTTGGCATGCTTGGCTACATACTCCTCGGCGACATTCACATAGTGGATCATCCGATCGTAGGCCTGCTTGGCGTCGTCGCCGAAGGTGAAGATGCCGTGCTTGTCGAGGATCAGTCCTTCCACATCAGGGTCGGCATCGAAGACGTCGGCCGCCGCCTTGGCGAGGTCGAAGCCCGGCATGATGTAGGGCACGTAGCCCATCTTGGTCCCGAACACCGTCTTCACCAGCGGCTTGCTGTCTTCCTGGTCGACGATCGCCAGGATGGCGGTCGAGTGCGTGTGGTCGACGAATTTGTGCGGCAGGAAGGCATGCAGCAATGTCTCGACCGAAGGATTGGGCGAGGACGGATCGATGAGGTTCGCCCGCTGCAGCGCGACCATGTCCTCGTCGGAGAGCTTGTCCAGCGCGCGCGCCTTGATGAGCGCGCCCATCTTCACCGCCGGCAGGCCCTGCGGCTCGATGACGGCCATGTCCCAGCCGCTGCCCTTGACGCACAGCACGTCCCATTCGTCGCCGACGAGATCGGTCGCCTTGGTCTTGCAGGAGGTGTTGCCGCCGCCATGCAGCACCAGTCGCGGTTCGCCGCCCAGCAGGCGCGTCGTGTAGACGCGTAGCGCGAGGTCGCGTCCGACGCCTTTCTTTGCATAGTCGGCAACCATCTTCTCCGCGTCGCCGTCGTTCCACAGGTTCTTCATTAGATTCGTCCGGTTGCTGTCATAGTGGTGAAACAGGAATGCCGCGGCGCCTTGACGACGGGCGCGGCAGGAATGGTCTCTAGGATACCTTTTTGCCTGGCGCTCCGGCATGATCCAGAAGCCGCTGCGCCATATCGGCGCCGACCACCAGATGCGTGCAAAGGCCCCCGGCGATCGCCGCGAGCAGGGGTTCGAACTTGCTGTTTTCCTGCACCACCATCAGCCGCTTCTGAATGGCGCGCAACGAGGAAAGCTCCGCCGAGATCACTCGCCGGTTGTAGCCGCAGTCGAGCACCTTGCCCTCGGCATCGATGATCTGCCCGGCAATGACGCCGGCCGCCCCTGCTTTGCGCAGGTCGGCCATTTCGTCTGATGTCAGCGCGCCGCATTTGACCAGATGGCTGTCGGCATCGACGGCGCCGACCGAATACAGCGCCAGATCGCATTCGTGGATGCTCGACAGCTGTTCGCGGATTACAGGCTCGGCCCGCAGGCCGCGCGCCAGCTCTTCTGTGGTCAGCACGAGCGGCGCGTAGAAATTGATGCCCTTGGCGTTGAGCCGCCGGGCGATCTCCATCGTGCACTGGTCGGGACGATAGGAATATGGCGCGCCGAGATTGCCGCAGAGCTGCACCACGGTGACATCCTGGAGATCGGCGTAGGACATGATGTCGGCGATCATGTAGACGGTGCGTCCCCAGGCGACGCCGATGCGGTCGCCTTTTTTCACCAGTTCGAGAAAGACGCTCGCCGCCAGCACCGCGATGTCGGTGGCGGGATCGGCGATATGGCCGTTTTCCGGCGCGATCCAGACCGCGTCGAGACCGAGTGCATCCTCGAGCTTGCGCGCCATGACGTCGTCGGTGAAAAGCTGGGTCGAGGTCGAGATGTTGACGATGCCGGTCTCTCGCGCCTTGCGCAGATACATGGCAACCGAGGCGCGGGAAATGTTAAGCTGGCTCGCCACCTGGTCCTGGCGCAGGCCATGCGCATAATAGAGCCAGGCGGCCTTGTGGATAAGTTGTTCTGCCGGTCGGATTGCCATGCCTTCTCCTCGGCTGACATTAGTCACGGCTCTCGACAAAAGTCAAACCGCGCGGAGGTACGCGATGCCTTTACGCGCGCCAAATCTAGATCATCATTGCGCCAGACGCGCTTTGTCGTGGCATCGTTGCTGGTGACGCGGCCCCAGCCTGTGGTTAGAACATGTCGGCAAAGGGACATACGGGGAGGACACGATGGGCAACCCTTACGAACAGGATCTCGACAGGAACGCTGCCAACCACCAGCCGCTGACGCCGCTCACCTATCTGGAGCGGGCAGCCAAGACCTATCCCGATCATGTCGCCATCATCCATGGCCGGCAGCGCGTGACGTATCGCGATTTCTGGCGGCGTTCGCTGCAGCTCGCCTCGGCGCTCTCCAGGCGCGGCATAGGCAAGGGCGACACGGTGACGGTGATGCTGTCGAACACGCCGCCGATGCTGGAGGCACATTTCGGCGTGCCAATGACCAAGGCGGTGTTGCATTCGCTCAACACTCGCCTCGACGCCGCCGTGATCGCTTTCCAGCTCGACCATGCCGGGACCAGGGTGCTTATTGTCGATCGCGAATTCTCCGGAGTGGTTCGGCAAGCGCTTGACCTGGCCAAGGTGAAGCCCCTGGTCATCGACTATGACGATCCCGACTACGCCGCGGACGCTCCCTATCCGAAGGGTGGTCGCATCGGCACTCTTGATTACGAGGCCTTCGTTGCCGAGGGCGAGGAGAATTTCGCCTGGTCGATGCCAGACGACGAGTGGGACGCCATTTCGCTCAACTACACCTCGGGCACGACAGGCAACCCGAAAGGCGTCGTCTATCATCATCGGGGTGCTGCGCTGATGGCCTACGCCAACACCGTCCATGCCGGCATGGCCAAGCACGCGGTCTATCTGTGGACACTGCCGATGTTCCACTGCAATGGCTGGTGCTTTCCGTGGACCTTGGCCGTCCAGGCCGGCACCCATGTCTGTCTGCGCTGGGTTCGGCCGAAGCAGATCTACGACGCCATCGCCGACCATGGCGTCACCCATCTGTGCGGCGCGCCGATCGTCATGTCGGTGCTGATCAACGCCAGGGATGAGGACAAGCGCCAGTTCCCGCAAGCCGTCACCTTCAACACGGCCGCCGCGCCGCCGCCGGAAGCGGTGCTCACCGGCATGGCCGATGCCGGCTTCGCCGTCACGCATCTCTATGGTCTGACCGAGACCTACGGCCCGGCGGTGGTGAACGAATGGCACAATGAGTGGGATCATCTGGAGAAGGGGCAGAGGGCCACGAGGAAGGCCAGGCAAGGCGTCCGCTACGCCGCGCTCGAAGGCCTCACGGTGATGGATCCCGAAACGATGACGCAGACGCCCGCCGACGGCCAGACCATCGGCGAGGTCATGTTTCGCGGCAACATCGTCATGAAAGGCTATCTCAGGAACCGCAAGGCCACCGACGAGGCGTTCGCCGGCGGCTGGTTCCACTCCGGCGATCTCGGCGTCATGCATGCGGATGGATATATCCAGCTCAAGGACCGCTCCAAGGACATCATCATTTCGGGCGGCGAGAACATTTCCTCGATCGAGGTCGAGGACGCGCTCTACAAGCACCCGTCCGTTGCGTCTTGCGGCGTGGTGGCGCGGGCGGACGAGAAATGGGGCGAGGTGCCGGTCGCCTATGTCGAGCTGAAGCCTGGCAAGACGGCGACCGAGGCAGAGATCATCGAGCATTGCCGCGCGCTGCTTGCCCGCTTCAAGCTGCCGAAAGCGGTGGTGTTCGCCGAGATCCCCAAGACCTCGACGGGGAAGATCCAGAAATTCCGGCTAAGGGAGATGGCGAAGGAGGCGTAGGCCGCATGGCCGCTCTTGCGATGACCCCGACAATTTGCGGCGGGCCTTGTGACTTCGTCATCCCAGGGCGAAGCAAGGACCAAGCGACGCGGCGCAGACCCTAGGATCCATGCCCTGATGTCAGTCAAAAAATGAGGCGGATCAGGAAGTTACTGTAGCCCACAGCAGCCATCCTCGACTGCCGGAGCACGGCCGCAAGGCCACGGCATGGATCCTAGGTTTCCGCTACGTCGCTTCGCGACTGCTTCACCCTGGGATGACGAAGTGCGAGGCGAGCCACCCCCTCACTGTCACCATCTGTCACCATTTTGTACGCGTACGCCGAATCCGCGTTGACATCGCGTTCCTTTCGATTTACGAGTGACGAAAATTAAAATTCATCACCAGTAAATCGAAAGAAGCTATGTCCGAAACCGCCAACCTCGTCGCCGATGCCGCTCGCCAGGAGAATGTAACGCGCATTCTCGATTGCGCCGAGCGCCTGTTCCGGCACTATGGCTACGGCAAGACCAATGTCGCCGACATTGCCCGCGAACTCGGCATGTCGCCAGCCAACATCTATCGCTTCTTTGCGTCCAAGGTCGAAATCCACCAGGCAGTCTGTGGCCGGATGCTCGGGGCCAGCTACAGGATGGCCTACGAGATCATGCATTTGCCGATCAGCGCCGAGGAACGGCTGCGGCGCTACGTGCACGCGCAGTACAAGATGACGATGGAGGTCATGCTCGACGACCAGAAGGTCCATGAGATGGTCATCGTCGCCCTCGAGCGCGATTGGGGCGTCATCGACAAGCATGTCGACAGTATCCACGATCTTTTTGCCGAGGTGATCCGCGAGGGCATCGCGGCCGGCGAATTCAGGGAGCAGGATCCGGTGATTGCGTCGCGCTGCTTCGGCGCCGCCACGGTCATTTTGTGCCACCCGCAGATGGTGGCCCAGTGTCTTGCCAAGACCAACCGGGCAATGCCCGACGACCTCATCGACTATGCGATCAAGGCCTTGAAGAAATAGCCGCCGCCCGCCGGGCGCCGGCAACGACAGTCAATCTCCAGTTTGGGAGTGCTAAGGTGTCTTCGTCCAATTCCATTATCCGCTGGCTGCCCGTTGCCGGCCTGATCGTCGCGGCACTCGGCCTGGCCGGTTGTTCCCAGGAGAAGGCGGAGGTCAGGGATATCATCCGCCCCGTCAAGGTCGTCGAGATCGGCGCGGCGCAGACCACCCGCCAGCTCGATTACTCCGGCTCGGTGCGTGCTCGCACCGAGATGAATCTCGGCTTCCGCGTTGCCGGCAAGGTCACCGAGAGGCTCGTCGACATCGGCCAGCATGTCACCTCGGGCGACGTCCTCGCCCGCATCGATCCCTCCGATTACGAGCTTTCGGTCAAAAGCGCCGCGGCGAGCCTTGACGCCGCCGAGCGCCAGGTCGAGACGGTGGATCTCGCCAGGAAGCGCGCCGAGCAGCTTTATGCCAAGAATTTCGCGCCGAAATCGCAGCTCGAGCAGGCGACGCTGGCCTACAACCAGGCGGTCGCGACGCGCGATGCCGCCCGCTCGACCCTCGCCCAGGCTCAGAACCAGGTCCACTATACCGACCTCAAGGCGAGCGAGAACGGCATCGTCACCGCGGTCAGTGCCGATGTCGGCCAGGTGGTCGGTGCCGGCACGCCCGTGATGACGGTTGCCGTCGATGGCGAGAAGGAAGTGCTGATCGCGGTACCGGAAATGGATATTGCCGGCTTCAGGCCGGGCAAGGAGGTCAAGGCAAGCTTCTGGGCGGACGATGCCCTGACGCTTGCCGGCAAGGTCCGCGAAGTTGCCGGCAGCGCCGACCCGCAGTCGCGTACCTTCGCCGTTCGCGTCTCGCTTCCCAACGATCCGCGCGTGCTGCTCGGCATGACCGCCAACGTGCAGGCCTCGATCGACAGCAAGACCCAGCTGGTCTCGATCCCGCTCAGCGCCCTGGCTGAAAAGGACGGCCAGAAGATCGTCTGGGCCGTGGACCGCGGCAGCGACACCGTGCATTCGCGTCCGGTCAAGATCGCGAACTTCACCGCCGATGGCGTCGCGGTTGCCGACGGCCTCAAGCAGGGCGACGTCGTGGTTGCCGCTGGCACCCAGTTCATGACCGACAATCTGAAGGTCAAGCTGTCCGGCGACAGTCTCCAGCAGTCCGCCTCGGCGGCGGAAGACGCTGCCACCAGCAGCCTGCGCTGACAGCCAGGCACAACGAAACCCTTCCCTGTCTTGGCGGCGCGAGCCGCAAGACCGGGCAGGCCATGGTTTCCGGGCGGCAGGCGCCCGATCGTCGAGACGCCGGCAAGATGGCTCCCCCGCATCATTGTCGCGTCACACGCGATGCGAGTCTCTCCGCTTGAGGGAGCTTCGCCGCCCGGAAGCCAGACGAAGAACGCATGAACGGCATGATGAACCTGCCCTGCAGATCAATTGGACTGGACTGGCGCCATGACCACCGACAGCAACACTGAAAAGCGGCCTTTCAACCTCTCGCGTTGGGCGATCGGGCATCCGAGCATCGCACGTTTCCTGTTCGGCCTGATCATCCTTGCCGGTGCGCTCGGCCTGATGCGCATGGGCCAGAAGGAAGATCCCGATTTCACCTTCCGCGTCATGGTCGTGCAGGCGATCTGGCCGGGTTCTTCGATCCAGGAGATGGAAGACCAGGTCGTCAACAAGATCGAACGCAAGCTGCAGGAAACGCCGCATCTCGACTTCGTGCGCTCCTATACGCGCGCCGGCAGCGCCATCATCACGGTTCAGATCAAGGGCGACACCAATGCTGCCCAGGTCAACGACGCCTTCTATCAGGTGCGCAAGAAGGTCGGCGACATAGCAGGCGATCTGCCGCAGGGCCTGCTCGGCCCCTATTTCAACGATGAATTCGGCGACACCTTCATCACCTTGCATTCGATCAGCGGCGATGGCTTCAGCTATCCCGAATTGAAGAAGTTCGCCATCCAGGCCCGCGATATGCTGCTGACGACGCCCGGCGTCGAAAAGGCGGTCATCATCGGCGACCAGCCCGAGAAGATCTATATCGACGTCTCGTCCAAGGCGCTGGCCGAGCGCGGCCTGACGCTGACTGACCTGCAGAACGCGATCAAGGGACAGAACAATGTCGACCCGGCAGGCTCTGTCGACACCGGCCTGCGCTCGGTCCGCATTTCGGTCGAGGGCGATGTCACCAGCGCCGCCGACATTCGCGAGCTGCGCTTGCGCGCCGGCAACCAGGTAACGCGCCTTGGCGATATCGCGACCGTGAGCTCGGGGCTGGAGGATCCCTTCGAGCGCAAGTATCGGTTCAATGGCCACGAGAGTGTCCAGCTCGGTGTCGTCATGGCCAAGGGCTTCAACGTCACCGATGTCGGCAAGGACGTCGAGGCGACCTATAGGCGCTTCGAGGAGGCGCTGCCCTATGGCGTCTCCGTCGACCAGATATCGGACCAGCCCGAGGTCGTCAGGGACGCTGTCAGCGAGTTCATGCATGCGCTCGGCGAAGCGCTGCTGATCGTGCTCGTCGTCTCGTTCCTGTCGATCGGCTGGCGCTCCGGACTTGTCATTGCCATCGCCATTCCGCTGGTCCTGGCCGCCACCTTCGCCATCATGTACGAGATCGGCATCGACCTGCAGCGCATTTCTCTCGGCGCCTTGATCATCGCGCTCGGCCTGCTTGTCGACGACGCCATGATCGTCGTCGAGATGATGGAACGCAAGCTGGAGGAGGGGCTGGTTAAGATCGAGGCGGCGGGTTTCGCCTATTCCTCGACCGCTTTCCCGATGCTGACCGGCACGCTGATCACCACCGCCGGCTTCATTCCGGTCGGCTTCGCCGCCTCCACTGCCGGCGAATATGTCCGCACGCTGTTCTACGTCGTCGGCATCGCGCTCGTCGTGTCCTGGTTCGTGGCGGTCTATTTCACGCCATGGCTGGGATATATGATCCTCAAGCAGCGCAAGCATGCCGGTTCCCATCACGACGTCTTCGACACCAGCTTCTATCGCCGGCTTCGCTCGACCGTTACCTGGGCCGTGCGCCATCGCATCATCGTGCTGACGATGACGCTGGTGACCTTCGCCACCAGCCTGTGGGCCTTCCAGTTCATTCCGCAGAACTTCTTCCCGCAATCGTCTCGCCCGGAAATCCTCGTCGATCTCTGGCTGCCGGAAGGCACCAGCATCAAGGAAGTCGAGACGCAGGCCAAGGCGCTGGAAGCCAAGATGATGGACGACAAGGACAAGCGCTTCATCGCCACCTATATCGGTGAAGGCGCGCCGCGCTTCTTCCTGCCGCTGGACCAGCAGCTCAGGAATCCGAACTTCGCCCAGCTTCTTGTGATGGCCAATGACGAGCCGGCGCGCGAGCGGCTGATCGTCAAGCTGCGTACCATCCTGGCGCAGGACTTCCCCTCCATCCGCGGCAAGGTCGACCGCTTGTTCCTCGGGCCGCCGACAGGCTGGCCGGTGCAGATGCGCGTCATGGGCCCGGACCGCCAGGAAGTGCGACGCATTGCCGACCAGGTGAAGGCGAAATTCCAGGCCAACCCGCTGCTCGGCGCCGTCCATGACGACTGGCTGGAACCTGTGCCGGCGATGAAGCTGGTCATCGACCAGGACCGCGCCCGTGCGTTGGGCGTCACCTCGCAGCGCATCCGCCAGATGCTGCAGGCGTCCATGTCCGGCGCGCCGCTGGGCGACTTCCGCGACGGCGAAGAAACGGTGTCCATCGTCGCGCGCGAGCCGGATGCCAGCCGCGCGCTGCTGTCCTCGGTCGATTCCATCTACATCCCGACCGATTTCGGTGGCTTCGTGCCGCTGTCGCAGGTGGCCAAGGTTGTGCCGGTGCTGGAGCAAGGCGTCGAGTGGAGGCGCGACCGCTTGCCGACCATCAGCGTGCGGGCGACCTTGCCCGACGGCGTGCAGTCAAACGACGTCGTCACCAAGATGTACAACGACATGAAGGGCCTGCGCGATGGTCTGGCGCCCGGCTACAAGATCGAGATCCAGGGCGGTGCCGAGGATTCGGCGGAAAGCCAGGCTTCCATTGCCGCCAAGGCGCCGATCATGCTGGCCGTCATCGTCATATTGCTGATGGTCCAGCTGCAGCATTTCGGCAAGGCTATGCTTGTTCTGGCCACCGGTCCACTCGGCATCATCGGTGCGGCCGCGGCCCTTTTGATCAGCGGCGCGCCGTTCGGCTTCGTCGCCATCCTCGGCGTCATCGCGCTGCTCGGCATCATCATGCGAAACTCCATCATCCTCGTCGACCAGATCGACCAGGACATCGCGAAAGGCATGGAACGCTCCGAAGCGATCATCGGCTCGGCTGTGCGCCGTTTCCGGCCGATCGTGTTGACGGCAATGACCGCGGTGCTGGCGCTGATCCCGATCTCGCGCGGCGTGTTCTGGGGGCCGCTCGCCTACGCCATGATGGGCGGCATTCTGGTTGCAACCGTGCTCACCATCCTGGTGCTGCCCGCTGGCTACGCTCTGTTCTTCGGCCGTGAGCGAAAGAAGGTGCCGACCGACGAACAGACGCCCGAACCGGAAACCGTCGAAGGCGTCGAGAGGCCGCAACTCGCTTTGGCGGCTGAATGAACCAAATCGGCCGGTCTCATTTGAGACCGGCCGATTTCTGTTCTTGCGGAGCCGAAGGCCGCTTGCCCGTCAGGCAATCAGATGACGAAAAACCAGTTGGCGATCAGCATTACCGCCACTCCGGCGACCAGCGTCAGATAGGGCAGCATGCCCGCCTTTTTCACCGAGAGGTCCGCTCCCGCCATGCCGAGGTCGGCCAGCATGTGGTCGGGGAACTTGCCGCCGTCCTGGATGTAATGGCGGAAGCAGAACACCGGGATGATCAGCGCCGCGGTGATCAGCCCGGCCCACAGCGCCATCGGGTTCCACACCTTAGCGCCGGCGCCCATGAAGATCGCGTTGACATAGGCGAAGATCGCCCCGATCCCCAAGAGCCACGTCGGGGCCTTCCATGGCCGCGCGATATGGCCGTTGTCGATGCGATGGATCCAGCCGGCATTGAGGTTGAGGAAGTTGAAGATGATGTAGCCGCAATTGGATACGGCGAGAATGAAGAAGAAGCTCGTCGCATCGGCCGAGGCGATCGCCAGCACGATCAGGTTGAAGCACAGGTCGGTCCACATCGCCCGCGTCGGCGCGCCATGCTCGTTGACGTGACTGAGGTAGCGCGGCAGCCAGCCGTCGACGGAGCCCTGGTAGAGCGTGCGCGAGGAGCCGGCCATCGCCGTCATGATGCACAGCACAAGCGCCAGGATCATCAGCATCACCAGCAGGCTGTGGATAAGCCCGCCGCCGCCGACCATGCCGGCGAGAGCATCCGCCACGCCCGAACCGTCAACGATCGGCGTCGCCAGCATGCCGTTGAGGCCGAGCACGCCCTGGAAGGTGAACGGCACCAGGATGAACAGCAGCATGCAGAGCAGGCCGGAATAGAAGATGGCCTTGAAGGTATCGGTGCCCGGGTTCTTGAACTCGGAGGTGTAGCAGACGGCGGTCTCGAAGCCGTAGGTCGACCAGGCGGCGATGAACATGCCGCCGAGCACCAGCGTCCAGCCGGCGATGTTCCAGGCGCCGGGCTCTGGCGCATAGGCGGCGGCCAAGGGAACCAGCGGCGAGAAATTGGCCCAGTTGATCTGGCCGGTGAAGATCGGCACGACGCCGACGATCAGCATCGGGACGATGACAAGCAGGCCGATATATTTCTGCACATTGGCGGTGCCCAGGATACCGCGATGCTGGATCGAGAAGATCATCAGCATCAGCACGGCGCCGATGAAGAAGGTGGCGTTGAAGGTGAAGGACACCGGACCCAGCGTGTGACTGAACGCCGACCACGTGCGGATCGCCGGGGTCGCCGCCGCGGTCACCGCGGTAATGGCGTCGCCGGCGCTCGTTCCGGCATGTGCCGCGATATAGGCGGCGACCTCGGGCGACGTGTCGGTAAAGATCGGCACCGGCGCCAGCGCATTGAGGATATAGGCGGCGGCGATCGAGCAGCCGAGCGAGAGCACCGGCGACCAGGCAAACCAGTTGCACCATACCGACAAGGGCGCGATGAACTTGGAGTAGCGCAGCCAGGCGGTGGCGCCGTAAATCGAGGCGCCGCCCGATTTGTTCGGGAACAGGCCGGCGATCTCGGCATAGGTGAAGGATTGCAGGAAGCCCATGACCATGGACACCGTCCAGATCAGGAAAGCGAGCGTCCCGGTCGTGCCGGCAATGCCGCCGATCGAGAACAGGACGAGGGCTGGAACGCCGCTCGCCACCCAGAAGGCGCCGCGCCAGTCGATATGCCTGAGCAGCTTGCTTTCGGCAGGCTGGTCCAGGATCGTGCTTATGGTGCTCATGTCGGTGAATTCCCCTTTTTGATGTTCCCCGCCGGCGACGCCTCGGCTGTGCGAAGCTTGCTCCCGGCCAATATCGCCGCGACTTCAGTGTTTCCACTCAGTCGTATTTTTTTCTTAGGAGTGAAGATTGATCCGGCGCGCTTTCACGTCAAGCGTTTTGTCGCGCCGTGCACATCACGCTTGCGGGCGGGCGCACAAATGTGCCCCGCGGCGCCGCCGACGGGCAATCCCGTATGCCCGGAAGGCCGCGGTCAGGAACGCGGCCTGGTCTTCTGCGGATCGTAATGGGCGAAGGCCACGACTCGCGCCGGCAGCCGCTTGGCGTGGCCGTCGAGCTTGCCGATTTCAACTCGCGCGCCGATGGCGGCGTGGGTGACATCGAGCCGCGCCAGCGCGATGGTCTTGTTCAGCACCGGCGAGCGCATGCCCGACGTGACGACCCCGATCTGGGCGCGGCCGACATGCACGCAATCGCCATGGCCGACCGCGACGTTGGCATCGATGTCGAGCCCGACCAGTTTGTTCTGCGGGTTCTCCTTGCGCCGGATCAGCGCCTCGCGGCCGATGAAGTCGTCGGTCTTGGACTTCAGCGGCACGGTGAAGCCGATGCCGGCCTCGAACGGGTCGGTCTGGTCGGAGAACTCGTAACCGGCGAAGATCAGCCCGGCCTCGATGCGCACCATGTCCAGCGCCTGCAGGCCCATCGGCTTCAATCCATGCGGCTGGCCGGCGGCCCAGATCGCGTCGAAGACCTTTTCGGCGTCGCGCGGATGACACCAGATCTCGTAGCCGAGTTCACCGGTATAGCCGGTGCGCGAGACGACGACCGGAACGCCATTGCCGCCGCCGATGCGCGCGACGGCGAAGCGGAACCATTCCAGTTCCTCGATCGACGGCTGCAGCGGCGAGGTCCAGATCACCTTCCTCAGGATATCGCGGCTCTTCGGCCCCTGCACGGCGATATTGTGCATCTGGTCGGTGGACGAGCGTACCAGCACGTTGAGACCGAGCTTTGTCGCCGTCTCGCGCAGCCATTCGCCGGACAGATCGTCGCCGCCGACCCAGCGGAAATTGTCCTTGCCGAGCCTGAGCAGCGTGCCGTCGTCGATCATGCCGCCATGCTCGTAGCACATGGCGGAATAGACGACCTGGCCGACGCCGAGCTTCTTGACGTCGCGGGTCAGCGTGTACTGCAGCAGCGCTTCGGAATCCGGGCCGGTGACCTCGAATTTGCGCAGCGGCGACAGGTCCATGATCACGGCGTCCTGCCGGCAGGCCCAGTATTCGGCGATCGCGCCTTCCCTGGCGAAGGAGTTGGCCAGCCAATAGCCCCTGTACTCGACGAAGTCGCGGGTGTGCTTGGCAAAGCTCGAATGAAAGGAGGTCTCGCGGGTCATTTTCGGTTCCGAATCGGGCGTCATGCGTCTGGCGATCGCACGCGAGAATTTGTGCTGGCCGGAATAGGTCCGCACATGGATGTCGGTCAGGTCCCAGCCATTGGCCGGCGTCGTATCGTCGGGGCAGGCGGAGGACACGCAGACGATGTCGGTCAGGGCCCGCAGCAGCACATAGTCGCCGGGCCGCGACCATGGCTCGTCGGAGACCATGATGCCATGCGCGTCGATTGCCGTGTTGAAGAAGAAGTTGATAGCCATCCAGCCGGCGCGTGGTGTGACGCCCTTGTCCGACAGCGCGCGGTTGAAGTTCTCCGAGCAGTTGGCATGGCCGGGATAGCCGATGTCATCGTAATATTTGGCGGCGCATGCGAGCGCGAAGGCGTCGTGCCGGCCGCATGTGTCCTGCACCACTTCGACCAGCGGCTCCATGTCCTGGTCGTAATATTTCGAGTGCAGCCCCGGCATCGGATAGCTCGCGCCCATCAGCGTGCGTGTCGTCGTCACATCGAGCGGATGGTCGAGCCCCTTGTCCAGCTTGCGCGCCGAAAAGCACTGGAAGTCGGTGCATTGGCGCCCGTCGACGTCGATGATCTGCAGATAGTCGCCGGCTTTGACGAAGTAGGATTCCGCCGTCGCCGAATGGACGCGCAAATCGAGCACCGGATCGGCGAGCGGGTCGGCCAATAGCGACTTCGCCGCCGGACGGATGGTGGCACGCCGCACGATCACGGTAAGCGGCGTCGCCGTATCATGGCCGTCGACCAGCATCGGCCCGCCGGGCGCGGCAATCACCACCGAGCCGTCGCGCACGACGGTGAAAGCTTGTTCGGTGCCGGCCGGCGTGGCGCCGCCGAACACGCGCACCGCCTTGGCCTGGTCGAGCCGCACCTGCCGGCGTGCGAGCCCGCGCCGCAGGGACGCGAGGCTGTCATCGCCCTCGGCAAGCAGCGCCTTGATGCCGGCGGCATTGCTGTTGGAGTTTTCCCCGAGGATGGAGGGATCGGTCGCACCGGTGCCATCCCACGCCAGCAGTTCGCAAGCCTGGCCGCCCTCGACATTGCGCACCGTGATGGTGTCGCCGGCCTCGACCTCGATCAGCACCGCACCATTGCCCTGGACCGTATAGCGCTCCATGCCCGGCGGCAGCGCGATCTGGCCGGGCCGCAGGATCAGGCTCGGCCGGGGTGGTCCGGATGCGACGGCAGGGTAGGGCGACTGGCTCATCTCAGCCTTGCGGTTCGAGAAACAAGTTTGCCTGTGCGTGAAATTATTTTAGCAGCAAGAATAGCAGTGCGGGTGGGTTTGGCAAGGCGGTGGTGGGGCAGGTTCTTCCTTCTCCCCTTGTGGGGTCCGAAGGACGGGGCGAGATCCGTGGCTCGCCCCAGGGCCGTGGATCAGTGCCCAGCGCCGAGACGGTTGAGGGGGTGGGCGACGGCGTGCCGTCATTGCTAAGCTGGAGCACCACTCATCCGACCTCGCTCCGCGAGGCCACCTTCTCCTACAAGGGGAGAAGGGAAGGGCGTGCGCAAGGCTACGTCACTTCCTCGGAATGGCTGATATCCACACCATATTCCGCCGCCGCATCGAGCATCGTGTGCCACAGGCTCTCGGCAAAGGTCGCGAAGACCAGAACGTTGAACACCGCCTGTCCGTCCGCCCGATCATTCCCACGCCAGAGCGTGACGCGGGTGTGATCCATCGAGGTTGCGGCGGCAGAGCCGACCGCGAACACACCGGCATGCAGATCGAGCGATGAAAGCTTGGCCAACATCGCCCGCGCCTTGTCACCGGAGATGCTGATCAGCGCCCGCGCATGCGACTGGTCAGACAGCGAAGCCGATCCGGCAAGCAGAGGAGCAAGCGCCTTCATCCCGTGCTTGCCACTCTTCGACAGCACGAAAAACTGATCCGGCCCGGACCAGATCAGCGTGGCGTCCGCAATCCGCACCGCCTTGGGCGCATCCGGACCGGCAATGCCGAAACACGCCGTCGCAGCCCTGGCCAGGTCACCCGCCTTGCCGCGGCGTGCCATCACTTGCACGAGGTCGAAATTGCGGATCTCGGTCAGCGAAACGCCGGTATCGCCCTGCGCGCCATGCGGACCGACGACCAGCGTGCGGTCGAGAGGGCTGCGCGCATCCCAGGTAAATTCAGCCACGCTGGCGCCCTCCATCCGGGTCGTAGAAGACGGGATTGCACAGTTCGACATCATACTCCTCTGCGCGCAGCGGATCGTGCGCGCGCACGGTCTCGCCGATACGCTCGCGACCACGTTCCACGAGAGCAAGCCCGATCCATTGATCCGATGTCGGCGAGAAGCAGACTGAGGTGACATAGCCCTGGTCGTTATCAGGTCCGGGCGTCTGGCCCTTCGGAACGATGTGCGCGCCGGAGCGCAGCCGCCGCGCCTTGTCGGTCGGCTTGATGCCGACGACGACCTGCCGGTCCGGCGCGACCAGTGCCTCGCGCCCGGCCATGATGCGGCCCACAAAATCCTTCTTGGTCGACATCATCTTGCCCAGGCCGAGGTCGGCGGCCGTGGTCGTGCCGTTCAGTTCCGGTCCGGCGACATGGCCCTTTTCGATGCGCATGACGCCAAGAGCCTCGGTGCCGTATGGCGTCACGCCGAACGGCTTGCCGGCCAGCATCAGATTGCGCACGAGCGCCTCGCCATAGCGCGCCGGCACCGAAATTTCGAACGCCATTTCGCCGGAGAAAGAGATGCGGAACAGCCGCGCCTTGATGCCGCCGCGCAGCGCGACTTCGCGTGCACCCATGAAGGGGAAGCCCTCGTTCGACAGGTCCTCGGCCGGATCGACGATCTCCTTCAGCAGATCACGCGTCTTCGGCCCGGCGACCGAAAACTGCGCCCACTGGTCGGAGACCGAGGTCAGTTGCACATCGAGTTCCGGGAACAGCACCTGCCGGCAGAATTCGAGATGCTGCATCACCAGTCCGGCCTTGGCGGTGGTGGTGGTGAGGAAATAATGATCCTCGGCCAGCCGCGAGGTCGTGCCGTCGTCGTAGACGAACCCGTCCTCGCGCAGCATCAGCCCGTAGCGCGCCTTGCCGACGGCGAGGCTGGAGAAGGTGTTGATGTAGACGCGGTCGAGGAAGGCGCCGGCATCGGGGCCGTGCACGTCGATCTTGCCGAGCGTCGAGACATCGCAGAAGCCGACGCCGGAACGCACCGTCTTGACCTCGCGTGTGACGGATTCCAGCCAGTCCTTCTCGTCCGTGCGCGGATACCATTGCGCGCGCTTCCACAGGCCGGTGTCGACGAAGACGGCACCCTGTTCGGCGGCCCAGTGATGCGAGGGCGTCAGCCTTGTGGCGTGGAAAGTCTCGTCGCGGTGATGGCCGGCAAAGGCGCCGATCGCGACCGGCACATAGGGCGGGCGGTAGATCGTCGTGCCGGTTTCGGGAATGGACTTGCCCGACACCGCAGCCATGATGGCGAGGCCGGCGACGTTGGAGGTCTTGCCCTGGTCGGTCGCCATGCCGAGCGTCGTGTAGCGCTTCAGATGCTCGACCGATTCAAAGCCCTCACGCTGTGCGAGTTCGATGTCGGAAGCTGTGACATCGTGCTGCTGGTCGACGAACGCCTTGCCCTTGCCGGCGACATGCCAGAGCGGCGTCAACGAGAACGCCTCGTCATCGGCAGTCGGCGCTGTGCCGGCCTTGCCGCAGCGCCCGGCGTCGAGCGCGGCCGCCGCGCCTGCTGCAAACCCTCCCGCCAGGCAGGCGCCGAGACCGAACGAGCCATTGGCTGCACCGGCGGCGACCATGCCGGGAGGCGCTCCGTCGGGCACGAAGGCGGCGATGTCGTCGCGCCATTTCGGCCGGCCGCGATGATAGGAGGTGAGCCCGACCGCCGGGTTCCAGCCGCCGGAGACGGCAAGCCCGTCCGCTTCCACTTCGGCTCGCGCGCCGCCGGTGAGAGAGACGGAGATTTTCCTCACACCGTCCTTGCCGCCGTCCGCACGGCTGACGGCGCCATGCAGCACCGGGAAGCCGCTCTTCGAGGCGAGCGAACGATGGGCGGGCGAGACGTCAGGCCGTGCGTCGATGACCGCCGCAATCTGCAAGCCTGCGCCGAGTACTGTCTCGACCGTGCGCCAGCCATCCTCATTGTTGGTGAACAGCGCGATGCGTTTTGCCGGCGCGGCGGCATAGCGCGCGACATAGGTCCGCATGGCCGAAGCCATCATCACGCCGGGCGTATCGTTGCCGGCAAAGACGACCGGCCGCTCGAGGGCGCCGGCCGCGACGACGCAACGCCTGGACACGATGCGCCACATGCGCTGGCGCACCTGGTGCTCGGGCGGCGAGGGCAGATGGTCGTTGACCCGCTCGATCGCGCCATAGGTGCCGCCATCGTAGACGCCGAACAGCGTCGTGCGGGTCATGATGCGGACATCGGGCATTGCCTCGAGTTCCGCCAGGGTTCGCGACAGCCACTCGGCTGCCGGCAGCCCGTCGATCGTGCCGCCATCCGAGAGCAGGCGGCCGCCGGGAATAAAATCCTCTTCGCACAGGATGACGCGGGCGCCGGAGCGGCCGGCGGCAAGGGCCGCCGCAAGCCCGGTCGGGCCGGAGCCGGCGATCAGCACGTCGCAATGCGCCCAGGCCTTGTCATAGTGGTCGGGATCGGCAACGCCGGCGGCGCGGCCGAGGCCTGCGGCGCGGCGGATCGCCGGCTCGTAGATCGCCTCCCAGAATTTGGCCGGCCACATGAAGGTCTTGTAGTAGAAGCCGGCGACGAAGATCGGCGCGAAGAGCTGGTTGACCGACATCACGTCGAAATGGAGCGACGGCCAGCGGTTCTGGCTGGCGGCCTCGAGCCCTTCATAGAGCTCGGCGGTCGTGGCCTTGGTGTTCGGCTCGCGGCGTGCGCCGGTGCGCAGTTCGACCAGCGCGTTGGGCTCTTCCGAGCCGGCGGTCAGAATGCCGCGCGGACGGTGGTATTTGAACGAGCGGCCGACCAGCTTGACGCCGTTGGCGATCAGCGCCGACGCCAGCGTGTCGCCCTCGAAGCCGAAGAACGTCTTGCCATCGAAGCGGAAGCTCAGCGGTGACGAACGATCGACGAGGCCGCCAGTGGAGAGACGATTGGACTGGGAGGAAATCACGATGCAGCCCCATGCACTGGCGTCGCGCTGCCCCTCATCGCCCTGCCGCTTCTTACCCTCCCCCTGGTGGGGAGGGTCGCTGCGAAGCAGCGGGGTGGGGGGGCGGCGCCGACCCCCACCCGGACTTGCGGTCCGACCTCCCCACAAGGGGGAGGTAAAGACGTACCGGCCTTCACCGCGGCGCTGAGCTGGACAGAAAAATTCATTTCGCAACCTGCCTCGCCCCGGCGCCCGCCGCCGGCTCCACGGCCGAAATTTCGTGCGTCAGCGTGTTGCGGGTGACCTTCAGCCACGCTCGGCAGCCGCCGCCGTGGTACCAATTCTCGTCCATCACGCCGGCGACATTGTCGCGCAGGTAAACGTAGTCGAAGACGTCGTCCTCCGAAGCGCCAGCCTCCGGACGCATCGGCTTGGCGTCGCCGAGATAGGTGAACTCGCCGAGGTCGCGTTCGCCGCAGAAGGGACAGGTGATGCGCATGGCAGGGCCTTCAGTGCAGGTTCGGTTCGGCGCCCTGGCCCTTTTCGTCTATCATCGCACCAGACCGGAACCGGTCGAGGCGAAAGCGGGCGGCCTCCTTGTGGGATTGGTCGCGGGCCAGCAGGTGGGCAAAGACGAGGCCTGAGCCCGGCGTCGCCTTGAAGCCGCCATAGCACCAGCCGGCATTGAGGTAGAGCCCGTCGACCGGCGTCTTGTCGATGATCGGCGAGCCGTCCATCGACATGTCCATGATGCCGCCCCACTGGCGCAGCAGGCGCACGCGGCCGATCATCGGCATCAGCGCCATGCCGCCTTCGCAGACGTCTTCCATCACAGGCAAATTGCCGCGCTGGGCGTAGGAATTGTAGCCGTCTATGTCGCCGCCGAAGACCAGGCCGCCCTTGTCCGACTGGCTGACGTAGAAATGGCCGGCGCCGAACGTCATCACATTGGGGATGAGCGGCTTGATCGCCTCGGAGACGAAGGCCTGCAGCACATGGCTTTCGATCGGCAGGCGCAGGCCCGCCATCGCGGCGACACGCGAGGAGGAGCCCGCGACGGCCATGCCGACTTTCCCGGCGCCGATCTTGCCGCGCGAGGTCTCGACGCCGGTCACCTTGCCGTTGGCATCGCGCACGAAGCCCGTCACTTCGCAATTCTGGATGATGTCGACGCCGAGCGCGCTCGCCGCATGGGCGTAGCCCCAGACCACCGCGTCGTGCCGCGCCGTGCCGCCGCGCCGCTGCAAGAGCCCACCTTGCACGGGAAAGCGCGCATTGTCGAAATTCAGGAACGGCATCATCTTCTTGACCGCGGCAAGGTCGAGCAATTCGGCATCGATGCCGTTGATGCGCATCGTGTTGCCGCGCCGCGCATAGGCGTCGCGCTGCGCGTCGGAGTGATAGAGGTTTATGACGCCGCGCTGGCTGACCATCGTGTTGTAGTTGAGGTCCTGCTCCATCCGCTCCCACAGCTTCATCGATAATTCGTAGAAGCCGGTGTTGCCGGGCAGGCCGTAATTGGAACGGATGATGGTGGTGTTACGGCCGGCATTGCCGGAGCCGATCCAGCCCTTTTCCAGCACGGCCACATTCCTGATGCCGTACTCGCTGGCGAGGAACCAGGCGGTGGCCAGACCATGCCCGCCGCCGCCGATGATCACCACGTCGTAGCGGTCCTTCGGGCTGGCGTCGCGCCAGGTGCGCTGCCAGTTCTTGTGGCCGGAGAAGGCGGCGCGGGCGAGCGAGAAGATCGAATATTTCATACGTTCATTCCGAGGTCGCTTGCACGCTGCGCCGGTCAGATATCCAGCGTGTGGTCGCGCTCCCATTGCGTGAAGTGCGAAGCATAGGAATTCCATTCCTGGTGCTTCAGCTTTAGATAAGCCGACGAGAATTCCTCACCCAGCGCCGTCTTGAGCGATTTGTCATTGTCGAATTCGCGCAACGCGTCGAGCAGGTTGAGCGGCAATTTCGGCGCGCCCTCCACCGTGTGACCGTGCTGGTACATGTCGATGTCGTAGCGCCTGCCGGGATCGGCCTTGGAGCGGATGCCGTCGAGGCCGGCGGCGATGATGACGGCTTGCAGCAGATAAGGGTTGGCCGCGCCATCAGGCAGCCGCAGCTCGAAGCGGCCGGGGCCGGGCACGCGCACCATGTGGGTGCGGTTGTTGCCGGTCCAGGTCACCGTGTTCGGCGCCCAGGTGGCGCCCGAAATGGTGCGAGGCGCGTTGATGCGCTTGTAGGAATTGACGGTCGGGTTGGTGATGGCGGCGAGAGCCGAGGCATGTTTCATGATACCGCCGAGGAAGTGCTTACCCTTGGCCGACAGGCCGAGCTCCATCGAATTGTCGGCAAAGACATTGGTCTTGCCTGATTTGTCCCACACCGAGATGTGCGCATGGCAGCCATTGCCGGTCAGTCCCTGGAAGGGCTTGGGCATGAAGGTGGCGCGCAGGCCGTGCTTTTCCGCGATCGACTTGACCATGAACTTGAAGAAAGAGTGCTTGTCGGCGGTCGCCAGCGCATCGTCGAAGGCCCAGTTCATCTCGAACTGGCCGTTGGCATCCTCGTGGTCGTTCTGGTAGGCGCCCCAGCCGAGCGCCAGCATGTGGTCGCAGATCTCGGCGATGACGTCGTAGCGGCGCATCAACGCTTGCTGGTCGTAGCATGGTTTCGCCGCTGTATCATATTCGTCGGAGATCGTTTTGCCGTCGGGCGAGATCAGGAAGAATTCCGCCTCGACGCCGGTCTTGACATGCATGCCGTCGTTAGCGGCTTCCGCGATCAGTCGCTTAAGCGTGTTGCGCGGTGCCTGGTCGACCTCCTTGTCGTCCATGATGCAGTTGGCGGCGACCCAGGCGACGTCAGGCTTCCAGGGCAGCTGGATAACCGAATTCGGATCCGGCACCGCCAGCATGTCGGGATGTGCCGGCGTGAGGTCAAGCGAGGTAGCGAAACCGGCGAAGCCGGCGCCATCCTTCTGCATATCTGATATCGCCTGCGCCGGCACCAGCTTGGCGCGTTGCCCGCTGAACAGGTCGGTGTAGGAGATCATGAAATATTTGACGTTTTTCGCCCTTGCGAACTCTGCAAGATCAACTGTCACGGAAGTTCCCCATTTTTTGTCGATTGTTGGCCCTAGAGCATATGGCCTTCGGCCCTTTGTTGATCAGAAGCCGTTCTTCCCCGGTATCCAGTTGGTGCCGGCCAGCGGCACGCCGGCCATCGCGGCGGCCTCGATCGTGAGCGCGACGAGATCCTCGGGTTCGAGATTGTGCAGGCTGTTCTTGCCGCAAGCGCGGGCGATGGTCTGCGCCTCCAGCGTCATCACCTTGAGATAGTTCGCCAGCCGGCGGCCGGCGGCCACCGGATCGACCCGCTTCATCAGTTCGGGATCCTGCGTGGTGATGCCGGCCGGGTCGCGGCCCTCGTGCCAGTCGTCATAGGCGCCTGATGTGGTGCCGAGCTCGTTGTACTCCGCCTCCCAGCGGGGATCGTTGTCGCCGAGCGCGACAAGGGCAGCCGTGCCGATGGAGACCGCGTCGACGCCGAGCGCCAGCGCCTTGGCGACATCGGCGCCGTTGCGGATGCCGCCCGAGACGATCAACTGCACCTTGCGATGCATGCCGAGATCCTGCAGCGCCTGCACCGCCGGCCTGATGCAAGCGAGCGTCGGCTGGCCGACATTCTCGATGAACACTTCCTGCGTCGCCGCCGTGCCGCCCTGCATGCCGTCGACGACGACGACGTCGGCGCCGGCCTTCACCGCAAGCGCTGTGTCGTAGTAGGGGCGGGCGCCGCCGACCTTGACGTAAATCGGCTTCTCCCAGTCGGTGATTTCGCGCAGTTCGAGAATCTTGATCTCGAGATCGTCCGGCCCGGTCCAGTCGGGATGGCGCGAGGCCGAGCGCTGGTCGATGCCCTTGGGCAGCGTGCGCATCTCGGCGACGCGATCGGAGATCTTCTGTCCGAGCAGCATGCCGCCGCCGCCGGGCTTGGCGCCCTGGCCGACGACGACCTCGATGGCATCGGCGCGCCGCAGGTCGCGCAGATTCATGCCATAGCGCGAGGGGAGATATTGGTAGACGAGTTGCTTGGAATGGCCGCGCTCTTCCTCGGTCATGCCGCCGTCGCCGGTCGTGGTCGAGGTGCCCGACAGCGTCGCGCCGCGCCCGAGCGCTTCCTTGGCCGGGCCCGACAGCGAGCCGAAGCTCATGCCAGCAACGGTGATCGGGATTTTCAGCTCGATCGGCTTCTTGGCATGGCGTGAGCCCAACACGACTGATGTGTCGCAGCGCTCGCGATAGCCTTCGAGCGGATAGCGCGAGATCGATGCGCCCAGGAACAGAAGGTCGTCGAAATGCGGCAGCTTGCGCTTGGCGCCGGCGCCCCGGATGTCATAGATGCCGGTGGCCGCGGCGCGGCGGATCTCGGAAAGCGTGTAGTCGTCGAAAGTCGCGGATTTGCGCGGCGTCGTCGGCGGGTTGCGATAGGTCATGCTGCCTCAATACGCGTCGGCGTTGTCGATATTGAAATTGTAGAGCGTGCGCGCCGAGCCGTAGCGCTTGAACTCCGACGGCTTGACGCCGGTGACGCCGGCACGATCGAGCAGGCCTTGCAGGAGTTCGAGGTGTTCGGGCCGCATTTCCTTGGCGATGCAGTCGGCGCCCAAACTGTCGACCTTGCCGCGCACGAATAGCCGTGCCTCGTAGATGGAATCGCCGAGCGCGTCGCCGGCATCGCCCAGCACCACCAGATTGCCGGACTGTGCCATGAAGGCCGACATATGGCCGATATTGCCGTGCACGACGATGTCGATGCCTTTCATCGAAATGCCGCACCGCGAGGACGCATTGCCCTCGATGACGAGCAGCCCGCCCTTGCCGGTGGCGCCGGCATACTGGCTGGCGTCGCCTTTGACTGTTATCGACCCCGACATCATGTTTTCGCCGACGCCGGGTCCCGCCGAACCATGCACGGTGATGGCACTGCCGGAATTCATGCCGCCACAGTAATAGCCGACGCTGCCGCGCACATCGATGCTGACCGGCTGGTCGACGCCGACGGCGACCGAATGGCTGCCCTTCGGGTTCAACACTTCCCAGGCGGTCTCGTTCGAGCCTGGCGTCAGATTGTGCAGTGCCTGGTTGAGCTCGCGCAGCGACATCTGGTCCAGGTCGAACACCCGGGAGGCATGGTCGCTCGCCGCCGCGGTTGAAAGTTTTGTTGCCGGCATGAACTCAATGCTCCCAGAAATAGACGGTTGCGGGTTCCGGTTCCCAGACTCTCGCATTGTCTATGCCGGGCAGTTTGGTCAGCGCGCGATATTCCGAGCCGAAGGCGACATACTGGTCCGTTTCGGCCATCACGGCGGGCTTGCAGGCGATCGGGTCGCGCACCACGCCGAAGCCGTTCTTGGTGCCGACGACGAAGGTGAAGAAACCGTCGAGATCTGAGAGGGTGCCCTCCAGCGCCTCGCCGAGGTTCTTGCCATGCGCCATCTGGGAGGAGAGATAGGCGGCCGCCACTTCGGTGTCGTTCTCGGTCTCGAATTTCATGCCTTCGCGGACCAGTTCGCGGCGAACGTTGTTGTGGTTGGACAGCGAGCCATTGTGCACCAGGCACTGGTCGGCGCCGGTCGAGAACGGATGCGCGCCCATCGTCGTCACCGCCGATTCCGTCGCCATGCGGGTGTGCCCGATGCCATGCGTTCCGGTCATCCCACGGATGTCGAAGCGGTCGACCACAGCCTCGGGCAAGCCGACTTCCTTGTATATTTCCACGGCTTCGCCGGCACCCATGATGCGGATGTCGGGCCTGAGCGACTGGATGGTCTCACGCGCGGCATCGACCTTTTCGGGCGTGGTCCTGATGACGGCATGCGTCGATTTTACCATGACGCTCACCGGCACGCCGAGCGCCTTGGTGAGTTCGGCGTCCAGTCCACGGAAATCACGCTCCGGCCTCGGCGACTGGATGGTGATCTTGGCCTCGTTGCGGGACGGCGCGCCATAGATCGCGATGCCGGCGCTGTCGGGTCCGCGATCGCTGAGCGATACCAGCATCTGCGACAACATCGCACCGAGCTGCGGCTCCAGCGCTTTGTCCTTGAGGAAAAGTCCAACGATTCCGCACATGCCAGCCTCCAGACCCTTTGTAGCTAAAAATGATGTATCGAATGAGTTCGGGGAATTCAATTGGTATGAAAAAAATATTCCTCTCGTTACGCGTTGTGTTTTGTCCCATCCGGCGGCCCATCGCCTTGTCGGCGCATGGAATGGGCCCATTTGGCGGTCCGGATACGAGCCATCTTGTAGGCGTCGAGGATCGACAGCGCATAGATCAGGAAGCCGCCGGCGTGGCGGCCGACAAAGCTGGCGTCGGGCGGGGCGATCTTCGCCGTCACCCAGGCCAGGATGACCATGAAGAAAAGAAACTGCAGGCCGCGCGTGGGAACGCCCAGCATGACGTGGCCGCTGCCCGGCAGCAGGGTTGCCGCGCCCAAGACGATATATGGGCTGGTAGGTCCGGGCGAGGGGGTTGCGCTGGTCATGCCGCTTTCCGTTCGTTCCTGTTGATCGCGTCGCGCAGTCCCGAAAGGGATACGAGCAGCCGCGAGATCAGCGCCGGGTCGATTTGCGCGTCACCGAAAGCGGCTTGCCGGAAGACACCGTAGCGGGCCCGCTCGGCTTCGGCCAGCAGCCAGACGATACGCACACCCTTTGGCGTGATCAGTAGCTCCTTGGCGCGTCCTTCTGAAAAGGGCTCCAGATGGTCGGCGATGATGTTTTGCGGGAAGCGCACGCCTCTGCGGTCCGTTCGAAGCACCGCCTCGGCGGGAAAGCCGGGCGCCTTCGGCAGCGTGTGGTCGAGATGGTCGAAATTGGAGAATGTCGTCGGCGAGCCCGGCCGCATCATCATGTCGAAGGTGCCGGGCACGGCTGTTTTCTCCGTTATCGATACGCTGAGCCAGCGCGCCGGCAGCTTTCTCGTCGCCAGCGTGTCGACGATGGTGCGCAACTGCACGCGCTGGCCGTTCCACGAGCCTTCCCACGTAACGACGCCGGCAGTACCGTCCGAGACATCTTCGGCGTCGGCAATGACGGCGCGGATGCTGGCCTGGTCGGCGGCGCGCGCCACGGCAGCCCTGTCGCGGCTGCGGCGTGCCAGCCAGGCAAAGTGCAGGACGAGAGCCAGGACAGCCGCCCCGGCAAGCAGTGCTGACGTCACCTCGGACATTTCGTCATGCCAGGCCCGCCCAATTCGGACGGGCCTACTCCCATCAATAGCCCTGCGGTTTCGGCCACGGCATGGTGAACTGGTCGCCGCGCCGCACGAATTTGTAGCGATAGAAATGGAACCACAGCGAGATCAGGAAATAGAACGCGACCATGGCAATGAGCTGCGAGCCGAAGCCGAGGAAGATCGCGAAGAAGGTGACCACGCACAGGCAGAACAAGACGATCGCCGGCAGCGGGTGGAAGGGATGCGTGTAGCCGCGGCGGATCGAACCCAGAGGCCACTTCTTCCGGAACATCATGATGTTGATGCTCATGAACGTATATTGCAGCACGCCGGACAGGATCGAGAAGGTGATCGCCTGGTTGAGGTCGGCGATGAAGGCGAAGGCGAGCGCGATCGGCAGCAGGAACAGGATCGAGCGGTAGGGTGTGCGGTATCTCGGGTGCACCGCCGAGAACCAGCTCGGCAGGTAGCGATCGCGGCCGAGCGAGAACCAGGCGCGCGCCGCGTCGTTGATGCAGCCATTGGCGGACGCCAGTGCGGCAAGCAGCGTGGCGATGAACAGCAGGTTTTCCAGCAGCGGGTTGCCGGTCAGCTTGCCGGCGTCCCACAGCGGATAATAAGTGATGCCGAGATATTCCCAGGGCATCAGCGAGGCGCAGACATACCAGGTCATGGCGGCGGCGATCAGAAGCGTGATCATGCCGGCCATCGTGCCATAAGGCAGCGAGCGCGCGGGCGAGCGCACTTCCTCGGCCGCCTGCGTGGTGCCCTCGATGCCGAGATAGTACCAGATGCCGAACTGGAAAGCGGCGATGACGCCGATCCAGCCATAGGGCAGCGCGTTCTCTGGGGTGACCAACTCGTTGAGCTTGAGCACCGCGCCTTGCGTCCACGGGCTGACCGAGAAGAACAGGATAACGATGGAGATGTAGGCAATCGCGGTGATGACGAAGTTGACGTTGAGCGTCATCAGCACGCCGCGATAGTTGAGCCATGCCAGGACGACGATGGTGGCGGCGATGAAGGAGTTGTGGGTGAGGCCCTCGACGCCCGCCTTGGCGACGATCGTGTCGCCGAGCAGGATGGCGTCCGACACTTCGAGCATGGTGTAGGCAAAGACCAGGAACAGCGCGACGTTGAAGGCCATCAGCGGCCCGACGATGTGCTTGGCCTGCGCATATTGGCCGCCCGCGGCGGCGACCGTCGACGTCACTTCGGAATCGATCATGGCGACCGAGGTATAGAGCAGCCCGACGACCCAGCAGACGATCAGCGCGGCAAGCGCGCCGCCCTTGTCGGCGGAGAAATTCCAGCCGGTGAACTCGCCGACCAGAACGATGCCCACACCCAACGCCCAGACATGGGCCGGGCCAAGCACCCGAAGCAGCGAGACCCTGTCGCCATTTGTTGCCGAACCCGCAGTTTCAACCACGACCGTCATCGATCAATCCCCACTCAGATCCGGTGTTTTTCGGAAGCGGCTTCAAGTTCGCCTTCGCGCGAGGACGTCAGCACATCCTCGGAGTAGGTCGTATCGACCTTGAACCAATCGTAGAGCATCCACAGCGCAAGCACGATCGAGATGCCCCAGCATGCGTAAGAGAGCGCTATCCACATGGTCTTGTCCCCGGATTATTTCTCGTCGAACTTCTCGTTGATGACGTCGCGATATTCGCGGTCCGATGCCCGGAACAGGAACACGAAATAACCGATTAGCACGGCTGCCATGACAACAAGCGTCGGCCAGTCGATGATGTAGTGGAAACGGTTCTGGATTATGTCGTGCGCGGTCTCTGGCGTATAGCCGAGCCTTTCCCAGATCGACGCCATGGTCGGGTTCTGGCCGAGCGCCTCCCAGGTCTTGGCGTCGAGCGCGTCGATGGACTTGGCTGCTCCCGCCAATCCCAGTTTCAGCGGCAGCCACAGCGCCACGAAGATGGCGACCACGACGACGGCGATATCGAAGACCTGCCCGGCCTTGCTCTGTTGCGGCGGCGTGTAGCGGGACATGCTTCTCTCCCCCCCTCAGGATTTGCGGTTGCGGTCGTAGTTCTTGATGTCGAGCCCGTAGATGAACTCCTTGTCCTCCTTGTAGTGGTTGACCATGGCCAGGATCGCCGCCGTGTTGAAGATCAGCACCGCGGCGGCGGCAATCGCGACGACGGCCTTGATGCCGTCATGCGGGATATGCGGCCATGTCATGAAGAGGACGAAGAGGATCGTCGCCCACAGGCAGATGATCAGGAGCGCGGATCCGCGCAAGTCGGAACGGTACAGCGCCTCGATGCGCTGCTGCAGGTCTGACATCGGTTTTCCCCTTTTTCGACGTCCGGTTCCGAATCCACCGTCCGCCGTTCTCTTTCAAGAGAGTGAAATTTTTTTCATAAATTCAGACCGAATTCGGAAATTGTCAAGACGAATTTACGCAGAGTTAACCGTCTTGTTCGGATGACGAATTTTGCCTGACAATGAAATTATTTGCTTTCAGGGGATTGCAGGCCCCACGCGTTTGCGATCAATATTCGCTCAAAGCTCCAGCCCGCGCGCACAGGAGCAGGGAACATAATCAAAATATCGAACGGAGGATCGGATGACGGCATCCTGGAGATTTTCAACCCTGGCGGATCGCCATCGCGCGCTGGGTTCGAAACTCGAAGACTGGAGCGGCATGGGCACCGCCTGGACCTACGACAAGGATGCCGACGAGGAATACATCGCTATCCGCACCAAGGCCGGGCTGATGGATGTCTCGGGCCTGAAGAAGGTCCACCTCACAGGCCCGCACGCCTCGCACCTCATCGATCTCGCCACCACGCGCGACGTCGAAAAAATCTATCCCGGCAAATCGGCCTATGCCTGCATGCTCAACGAGGCGGGAAAATTCACCGACGACTGCATCCTCTACCGCACCGGGCCGAATAGCTGGATGGTGGTGCATGGCTCGGGAACCGGACATGAGGAGTTGCAGCGGGCGGCGATGGGCAGGGACGTGTCGCTGCGCTTCGACGACAATCTGCACGACCTCTCGCTGCAGGGGCCGGCGGCGGTCGACTATCTTGCCAGGCACGTGCCGGGCATTCGCGACCTCAACTATTTCCATCACATGCAGACGCAGCTCTTCGGTTTTCCGGTGATGATCTCGCGCACCGGCTATACCGGCGAGCGCGGCTATGAAATCTTCTGCCGCGGCCAGGATGCCGGCACGATCTGGGACAGGATCCTCGACGAGGGCAAGAGCGCCGGCATCATCCCGTGCCGCTTCACTACGCTCGACATGCTGCGCGTCGAGAGCTATCTCCTGTTCTATCCCTACGACAATTCGCAGAAATATCCGTTCGAGAATGAAGGCCCCGGCGACACGCTGTGGGAACTCGGCCTCGACTTCACCGTCAGCCCGGGCAAGACCGGCTTTCGGGGCGCCGAGGAGCACTACCGTCTCAAGGGCAAGGAGCGCTTCAAGATCTATGGCGTGTTGCTCGACGGCAAGGAGCCGGCCGACGAGGGCGCTCCGGTCTATCGCGATGGCAGACAAGTCGGCGTCGTCACCTGCGCCATGTATTCGCCGCTGGTCGAGAAATCGATGGGCATCGCCCGCCTCGACGTCGACTGCGCCGTCAAGGACACAAGGCTCGAGATCCGCAACAGGAGCGGATCGATCAAGGCGACGGCGCAGCCATTGCCGTTCGACGACCCAAGGAAGACCAAGCGCACGGCGAAAGGCTGAGGCATAGTCGAAGCGAGGGTTCGAGGCGCGAAGCAGAGAATGGCAGCCAAGTCGATCATCAGCCGGCCCGTCTACGGAAGCTTGTCTCCGCAGCCCGGCAAGCACCATCTTTTCATCGCCGATGCCGAGGGTGCGCTGGCGATAGCGGACATGGCCAAGACGGCTCCGGACAGGTTCTTCGACGGTGCCGAAATCGTCTTCATTCCCGTGCCGGACGACAGGCATGTCGCCGCTCTCGAAGCGCTGAAACCGGCGCGCTTCCACCAGGCGCCGTCCTTCGCCAGCCTGCTGCCGCGGCTGAAACAGACGCTTGATAACGCGCATATGGGCCTGCGCCTCTATCTCGCCGGTACCGAAGGGCTGATCGGCCAGGCCATGCAGGTGGCGCTCGAAGCCGGCATCGACCACACCGCGATCCAGACCGAACATCGCGGCTCGCTGGCGCGCCGCGTGCAGTGCGTGCATTGCAAGGGCATCACCGAGAATGTAACCACGCAACCCGCCACCTGCTCGCATTGCGGCCTGCTACTTCTGGTGCGCGACCACTATTCGCGGCGGCTGGCGGCGTTCCAGGGCGTCTGCATCAATGCCGAGGATCGCAGCGAAATTCCTCCGTTCGAGGAGGTCTTCCGATGAGCACCGGCACCACCAAACTCGACGTCGTCGTCAGCGATGTTGTCCCCGTCAACGAGCTGGTCACCCGCTTTCATTTCCGCCGCCGCGACGGCGAGCTGTTGCCGACCTTTTCAGGCGGCGCCCATGTCGTGGTCGAGATGCGCGACGGCGACCGCACAAGGCTCAATCCCTATTCGCTGATGGGCTCGCCGCTCGACACGCGCGAATACACGATCTCGATACGTCGCGACGATGTCGGCCGGGGCGGCTCGCTTTTCATGCACCGGAGCGTCAGGCCCGGGCTGGAGATGGTGATCTCCTATCCCGTCAATCTGTTCTCGCTCGATCTCAGGGCGAAGAAACATTTGATGCTGGCCGGCGGCATCGGCATCACGCCCTTCATGGCCCAGACCGCGCAGTTGGCGGGCGAGGGCGGCAATTTCGAACTGCACTACACCTGCCGCACGGCTTCGCTCGGCACTTATGCCGATGTGCTGCAACAGCGTTACGGCCGCCGGGTCCGGCTCTATCACGACGACCGCGGGGAACGCGTCGATCTCGACCGGCTGCTGTCGTCGCAGCCGCTCGGCACGCATCTCTATGTCTGCGGTCCGGCCGGCATGATCGGCTGGGTGCGCGAGCGCGCCGCTGCGCTTGGCTGGCCACCGGAGACCGTGCATTTCGAGCATTTCGCGGCACCGCAGCCGGGCCTGCCCTTCGATGTGACGCTGGCCGTCAGCGGCAAGACCATCCGCGTCGGCGAGCAGCAGAGCCTGCTCGAGGCGATCGAGGCGGCTGGCGTCGATCCACCCTATCTCTGCCGCGGCGGCGTCTGCGGCCAGTGCGAAACCAACGTCATCTCGTCCGACGGCAAGTTCATCCACAACGACCATTGGCTGAGCGAAGAAGATCATCGCTCCGGCTGCAAGATCATGCCGTGCGTGTCGCGCTTCGAAGGCAAATCGCTGGTCTTGGAAAGATAGGAGGCGAGCTTGGGCATCACCTTTCGCAAGGAAACGTTTCGCGACGACTTCACCTTCAGGAACAGCCCTGAGCACATCAGGCGGTTCCCGTTTCCGTTCCATGAAGACAGCTACATGTATGCGGTCAACATCGAGCCGCATGTCGTCGGTCCGAAGGGCAGCGTGCTGGAAAACCTGATAGATGTCGATGAGCACTATGTCGCCGAGATGCAGGACCGCGCTCTGGTCCTGGCCGAGGATCCGTTGCGCTGCCAGTCGCTGCCGCACATGACGCTCGCCGGCTGGGATCTGCTCGAACTTCTGATGGAGCAGCAGGCGCTGGGCTATCCCGAGCATTTCACGCTGACCCGAGACGGTGATCGCTGGCGCTGGATCAACCGGCCGCTCGGCATCGACGACACCTTCACCTTCGGCGACACAACGACGCTGCCTTACGGGCCGATGGAGTACATCACCCGCCAGAGCCAGGGCGATTTCTGCATCCTCGATCAGCGCGACGGCAATCTTTGGATGGATGCCGGAATGGTCACCACCCAGGCCGACTGGTCGCTCGATTTTGACATCGGCATGAACTTCTTCGAGTGGCACGCGCCGGTACCGCTGGCACATGAAAAGGGGATTTTCGTCAGGGCGCTGAAGTTCCTCATCAACATCCAGCAGGGCAAGCCGGCGCGTCGCCTCAACTGGACCATGACCGTCAATCCGCGCCTCGACACCAGCCCCGAGAATTATCACAAATGGGGCCCGGACCGGGCGACGGTGACGCCCGACAATGTCGGCGACAAGGTGCATCTGCGCGTCGAGTTGCAGAGCTTCTGGCGCCTGCCGCGCTCCAACGCCATCGTCTTCCCGATCCGCTGCTACCTGATCAAGATGGACGAACTGGTGACGCAGCCCAAATGGGCCCGCCGCCTGCACCGCGTCATCCGCGACCTGCCCGAGGAGCTTGCCACCTACAAGGGGCTGACGCGCTACCGCCCGACACTGGTCGAGTGGCTGTCGAAATTGGATGATGGCAGTGCGACGAGCCCGGGATTCGGGCCGGATTGATTGCTGTATTGACGCTGCCCTCCAAGCAGCCAATCTCCCCCCAAGAGGGGGAGATGCCCGGCAGGGCAGAGGGGGGCGCCGTGGAGCGCAGGCCTTGCCCAATGTCCAACCTCTAACGCTCCGCGAAACTCACCCGCCGCCCAGCCCGGCCACAATCACGACATGCTGGCAGACACTGTCGATGTCGCGGATAACATCGTCGTTCCAGAAGCGCAGGACGGTCCAGCCCAGGGCTTCGAACTTGGCGGTTCTTGCAGCGTCCAATTCCAACGCTTCGGCTTGGCCATGCTGGGAACCATCAAGCTCGACGATCAGCTTTTTGTCCGGGCATGCAAAATCGACGATATGGCCGGCGATAGGCATCTGGCGCCGAAACCCCAGTCCCATCAACCTACGTGCCCTGATCTCATTCCAGAGCTTGAGTTCGGCGTCGGTCATCACCTTGCGCATCCTGCGCGCATTGCGGCGGTTGTTGGAGGATACGAGATTATGCGTCATCGCGGTTCCCCCCCTCTGTCCTGCCGGACATCTCCCCCTCAAGGGGGGAGATCGGATGTCACTTCGGCTTTCGCCAATCGCCAATGCTGTAAAAAAGGAAATCGAGCCCCGTTAACCCGCGCTCTGCGGATAGCAAATAATCGACAGATAGCGCATGGGCAGTTTCGTCAGCTGCTCCGGTCCGTGCGGGGCGTCGGCGTCGAAGAACAGGCTGTCGCCGGGCTTCATCGGATAGAGATTGCTGCCGTGTCGGTAAACGACCTCGCCCTCGAGCATATAGAGGAATTCCATGCCCTCGTGCTGGAAGGTCGGGAACACGTCCGAATCCTCGGTCAGCGTGATCAGATAGGGCTCGACGACGACGCCGCTGGTGTTCGAGCCGATGTGACCAAGCAGATTGTACTGGTGGCCGGCCCGCGTGCCGCGGCGCTCGACGTCCAACCCTTCGCCCGCCTTGACGAAAACGGCGCTGCGCTCCTCTTCGAAGCGGCGGAAGAAGGCGGTGACGGGAACACCCAGCGCCCGCGACAGCGCCTGCAAAGTGGTCAGCGACGGCGAGGTGATGCCGTTCTCGATCTTCGACAGCATGCCCAGCGAAATGTCGGTGGCGACCGCCAGATCGGCGACAGTGATGCCGAGCTTCTTGCGGAACGCGCGCACCTCGCGGCCGATCGCCACTTCCAGCACCTTTTCACGCGTGTCGCGGATGGCGTGCGGGTTCTGGGTCAGCGGCGCGCGGATGGTCTTCCCGTCCACCGAGACCTTTGACAGCGGCTTTGCCTTTGCGCCGCCGGCTCCAGCACCGGCCTTTGGATTTGAAGCGTTTTTCGCCATGTCGCCCCCCGGACTTCGCGGATTTATTTCACTCAAGGTGAACATGTTCGGTGGCGATACATGAGCGCAGCCGCGTCGGCAAGCCGTCTTATGCCGCATGCGCCAATCCCGCGATTTCGGGCAATGCGGGTTCTTCGCCAGGAATCCGCCGTGCGCAAACGCCGTTCCCGCAGATGGCTGTTGACAGTGCCGGAGGGCCAATTACTGTCACTGGCAGTGAAATTTGTTTCGCTGGGGAAATCAAAAAAATGGAGGCCCGGACATGAACACTCGCGTTGCCGTCATCGGGGCCGGGCCGTCCGGCCTAGCACAGCTCAGGGCCTTCAAGTCGGCGGCCGACAAAGGGGCAGGCATTCCCGAGATCGTCTGCTTCGAAAAACAGTCCGACTGGGGCGGCCTGTGGAATTATACATGGCGCACCGGCCTCGACGAACATGGCGATCCGGTGCACGGCTCGATGTATCGCTATCTCTGGTCGAACGGGCCGAAGGAATGCCTGGAATTCGCCGACTACACGTTCGAGGAACATTTCGGCCGACCGATCGGCTCCTATCCCCCGCGCGCCGTGCTGTGGGACTACATCAAGGGCCGCGTCGAAAAGTCAGGCGTGCGCAAATGGGTGCGGTTCAACAGCCCGGTGCGAATGGTGACCTTCTCGGACGAGACGAAGAAATTCACCGTCACCGCGCATGACCGCACCAACGACGTCACCTATTCGGAAGAGTTCGACAATGTCGTCGTCGCCTCCGGGCATTTCTCGGTGCCAAACGTTCCCTATTTCGAGGGGTTCTCGACCTTCAACGGCCGCATCCTGCACAGCCACGATTTCCGCGACGCGATGGAATTCAAGGGCAAGGACATCCTGATCATCGGACGCTCCTATTCGGCCGAGGACATCGGCTCGCAATGCTACAAATACGGCGCGAAGTCGATCACCTCGAGCTACCGCTCCAAGCCGATGGGCTTCAAATGGCCTGAGAACTGGAAAGAGGTGCCGCTGCTGCAGAAGGTCGTCGGCAAGACCGCGCATTTCAAGGATGGTTCAACCAAGGATGTCGACGCCATCATCCTGTGCACCGGCTATCTCCATTCCTTCCCCTTCCTCACTGACGACCTGAAGCTCAAGACCGCCAACCGCATGTGGCCGCTGGATCTCTATGAAGGCGTCGTTTGGGAGAAGAACCCGAAGCTTTTCTACATTGGCATGCAGGACCAGTTCTACACTTTCAACATGTTCGACGCGCAGGCCTGGTTCGCGCGCGACGTCATCATGGGCCGCATCAAGCTGCCGTCCGCGCAGGCAATGGCCGAGCACGGCGCCAGATGGCGGGCGCGCGAGGAGACGCTGGAAGACGCCGAGCAGATGATCTGGTTCCAGGGCGATTACACCAAGGAACTGATGGACCAGACCGACTATCCCGGCTTCGACGTCGAGGCGGTCAACCAGACCTTCATGGAATGGGAGCATCACAAGGTGGAAGACATCATGAGCTTCCGCGACCATTCCTACCGCTCGTTGATGACCGGCACCATGGCGCCGCTGCACCATACGCCGTGGCTGCAGGCGCTGGACGATTCGATGGAGAGCTATCTGGAGGTGAAGGGCGTCGCGGCGGAGTAGCGGCTTTCAGGCCGGCAACACGACCCAGTCGTGGCGGCTTTCGCCATAGACGGCTTGCGTCGGCGCAGGGAAAGACGGATCGGCGAAACAGCCGACCGCGACAGCGACCGCCTCCGGTTTGCGCGACGGATACCAGAACACCGTCGAGCCGCAGTTTCCACAGAAGTGGAAAGTGACGGGAAAGCCGCTGTCGGAATTGCGCCGGAATATGTGGGATGAGCCGTCGATGTCGATCGCGTCGGCATCGAAAAAAGCCGCTATCCCGAACGGACTGCCGGTGCGCCGCTGGCAGTCCAGGCAGTGGCAAAGCGATATTTTGGCCGGCTCTTGCGGACAGCGGATCTGCAATTGGCCACAGGCGCAGCGGGCAATCCTGCTGGTCATGTCTTCCTCCCTTGATAAGTTCGCCGCTTGAGCTTTAACCCAGCCTCGCCCGTGCCTTCGCCGTCCAGGCATTGAACAGCCGGTCGGCGACGATGCCGATGAAGGCGATGGCGAGGCCCGCCACGATGCCGCGGCCGGAATCGGCCTTGGACAGCGCGATGAACACCTCCTGGCCGAGATCACGGGTGCCGACCATGGCGCAGATGATGATCATCGCCAAAGCCATCAGGATCGTCTGGTTGACGCCCAGCATGATCTCGGGCAGCGCCAGCGGTAACTGCACGCGAAAGAAAGTCTGGCGCGGCGTGCAGCCCGAAACCTTGGCCGCCTCGATCAGTGCCGGCGGCACTTGCCTGATACCGTGATTGGTGTAGCGGATCGCCGGCACCACGGCGAAGGCTATCGTTGCGATCATCGCGGTGACGTCGCCGACGCGGAAAAGCATCACCACCGGAATGATGAAGCAGAAGGAGGGCAGCACCTGCAGCGTGTCGATGACGGGGGTGATCACCTTCTCGAAGCGGTCGCTGCGCGCGGCCATCAGGCCGATCGGAATGCCGATCAGGCAAGCGATGAAGGCCGAGATGCCGCAGAGATAGACGGTCGCCATGGTCTTTTCCCACAGCCCGGTGACGGCGCAGAAGGCGGTCAGCACTGCCACCAGAGCGGCCAGGCGCAACCCGGAAAGCTGATAGCCCGCAAGGCCGAGCAGGAACACCGCGCCCAGCCACGGAAAGCCCTCGCAGAAGGCGCGCACCGGGTTCAGCACGTTGAGGATCAACGCCACGCGGAACGCCTCGACGACATCGAAGAAATTGATCGTCACCCAATTCACCGCCGCTTTCCACAATGGCGCCGTGGTGAAGGTGATCGCCTTCGGCACCGCCGCGAAGGCAGGCACGAAGAGGCCAAGCAGTGTGGTGACGATCAGGATGGCGACGGCCAGCGTCAGATTGCGCTGCCAGAAGGCGGGCTGGACTTGCCGGTGGACGTGACCTTTTGCATGGTTGGCGGCGATGGCCTGGCTCAGCCGGTCGAGCGCGATGGCTAGCGCCACGATGGCCAGCCCCGCTTCCATGGCTTCGCCGACCTTCAGCGCACGCAGCGCCAGCAACACGTCATAGCCTAGCCCGCCGGCGCCGATCATCGAGGCGATGATCACCATGTTCAGCGCCAGCATGATCACCTGGTTGACGCCGACCATCAGCGTCGGCCGCGCCGACGGCAAAAGCACGCGCCACAGTTTCTGCCGCGCCGTGCAGCCGGCCATCTCGCTGAAGTCCTCGATCTCGGACGGCACCCGCGACAGGCCGAGCATCGTTGCCCGCACCATTGGCGGGGTGGCGAAGATGGCGGTGGCGATCATCGCCGAAACCGGACTGTTGCCGAACAGAAGCAGCATCGGGATGAGGTACGCGAAGGTCGGGATGGTCTGCATCAGATCGAGGGCAGGGGAGACCACCAGCCGCTCCGCCCAGGGTTTCCGCCAGGCCCAGATGCCGACGAACAATCCCGTGGCGATGCAGAATGGCACGGCGATGGAAATCAGTGCCAGCGTCAGCATGGCGCTGGTCCATTGGCCGAACAGCGCGATGTAGAGAAAACAGCCGCCGACCAACATGCCGAGCTTGCGCCCGCCAGCCGCATGCCCGGCGACAAAGGCCGCCGCGCAGATTCCGATCCAGGACAGGCGCGGCAGCACATAGGCGTCAGCGCCGTGACCGATCTTGAAATTCTTTGCCAGAAGGTCGAGCGCGAAATCGAGCGGCACGCCGAGCACGGCAGTGATCGACCGCGTCAGCCATGACAGGTTTATCTTTATCCAGCGCATCAGGGCGCTGACCCAATCGGCGACCGGCACGATCGCCTCGGCCGGATAATTGACGGCCCAGGGAAGACTGTCCTGGAGCAGGAACACGACCAGCACCACGGCAAGCGCTGCGGCCCAGACCAGCAGCCAGGTCTGCGCCGGTCGCGGCCTCGTCCCACTGGCGCTTGCCGTTACTGTCATGCACCGGCTCCTGACCTCTCGATGCCGGCGAGCAGGTCGATCACCGCTTGCGGCGTCACCTCGCCGATCGGCTTGCCGCTGCCGTTGATCACCGCGAACGGTCTGCCGCCCGCCACGATGCTGGCCGAGAAGCTGGCAATCTTGGCCTCCGGCGCCACCGTGCCGCCATGCTCGGCGCCGTCGCAGGCGCGCATCAGGCTCTTCGCCGAGATCACCTTGGCGCGGTCGACGTCGCGGGTGAATTCGGCGACATAGTCTGTCGCGGGATTAACCACCAGTTCCTCCGGCGTGCCGATCTGGATGACTTCGCCATCCTTCATGATGGCGATGCGGTCGGCCAGCCTTATCGCCTCGTCGAAATCATGGGTGATGAAGACGATGGTCTTGTGCAGCATGGTTTGCAATCGCATCAACTCGTCCTGCATCTCGCGGCGGATCAACGGGTCGAGCGCCGAGAACGGTTCGTCGAGGAACCAGATCTCCGGCTTGGTCGCCAGGCTGCGGGCGATGCCGACACGCTGCTGCTGGCCGCCTGACAGCTCGCGCGGATAGAAATGCTCGCGGCCGCGCAGGCCGACAAGCTCGATCACGTCGCGGACGCGTGCTTCGCGCGTCGCGCGGTCCTGCCCCTGGATGCTGAGCGGAAAGGCGATGTTGTCCAGCACGTTGAGATGCGGCAGCAGCGCGAAATTCTGGAACACCATGCCCATGCGGTGGCGCCTGAGTTCGATGAGCGCCGCATCGGAGATCTTGAGCAGGTCCTTGCCCTCGAACTCGACCTTGCCGTGCGTCGGCTCGACCAGACGCGACATGCAGCGCACCAGGGTCGACTTGCCCGACCCCGAGAGCCCCATGATGGTGAAGACCTCGCCCTGGCGGATTTCAAGATCGACGCCGCGTACCGCCCCGACCAGTCCGGCAGCGGCGACATCGGCCATGCTGGCCTTGCCGTCGCGCTCGCGGATGAAGCTGGCCGCGTTCGAACCGAACAGTTTCCAGACATTGCGGCAGGCCAGCTTTATCGGGCGGGCATCCTTTGGCGCGCCCGCAACGTTCGATCCCTGTTCGGTCTTGTCAGGCATTCAAGCGTCCTTCTGGAATATCGACGATTGAGGCCCGGCCGATCGACGGCCGGGTCTCATTCTCCAGTCGGAGCAATCACTGTGCCCAGGCTTGCCAGTCGGCTTCGTGGGCGGCGATCCAGGCGGCGGCGACGTCCTCCGGCGTCTTGCCGCCGAGGTCGATCTCACCGCTCATCTTGTTGAGCTCGTCGGTGTCGACCGTGTAGGCCTTGGCCACCTTGTAGGCGACGGGCCATTTGTCCTTCATGCCGTTCCAGGCATATTTCCAGATCTCGCCATGCGGCTTGCCGCAATCATATTTGGCGTCGGGATTCGTGCCCCATTTCGGGTCGCTGTAGCATTCGGGCGTGTATTCGGGGAATTGAACCCATTCGCCCTTGTATTTGGCCGGCGCCCAATGCGGCGAATAGATCCACAGCATGATCGGCGCCTTGCGCTGGTAAGCGGAATCGAGCTCCGCGAACATCGCCGCGTCGGTGCCGGCGTGGATGACGGTGAATGGCAATTTGAGTGCCTCGACGCGCTCGTCGTCAAAACCCTCCCAGGTCACCGGACCGCCGAGATAACGACCCTTGGGCGCCGTCTCGGCCGTCGAAAAGGCCTCGGCGCATTTCGGATCCTTCAGCGCTTCCCAATTGGGCAGGCCCGGGCATTTCTCCTTCATATATTCGGGGAACCACCACTCTTCCTTGGCCTTGGGGCCGAGCTTGCCGAGGCGCTCGGTCTGGCCGGTGGCGTCGGAAGCCTTCATCGCCTCGCCGGCGGTCGTGTCCCAGAATTCCAGGCCGATATCGAGGTCGCCATTGGTGAGACCGGTGGTCAGGCTGGAGAGGTAATCGGCGGTCGGATATTCGACGGTGTAGCCGAGCTTTTCGAGAATACCGCCGAGAATCTTGGCGTTGAGATTGACGCTGGTCCAGTCGAACAGCGCGATCTTGATGGGATCGTTGGATTCAGGGGCTGCGGCGTGGACGGAAAGCGTTGGCAGGCTCAGTGCCGCGAGCGCGGCGGCGCCCATGGACAGTTTAGAAACTCCGCTCCGAAATGACATGCTTGTTCTCCTTCAAGCTGTGACGGTTATCGTTCGTTCCCTTCTTGCGTCTTTCTGCCCTTGCTGGGTTTTTTCTTGATTGTGTTGGAAAGACCTGCCGTTGCGCAAGGCCGTTTCCGCCATCGCGCGGCCAAAACCGGCGCAGGTGGATTGTGCTGAGTGTTTGATTTGCGGAAATGGTGCTGAAAGGTCGGCGTCATAGCTGCCGACGGATCGCTGCGACAACGATCACCTGCGGGTCGATTGCCAGCCTTATGACGCCCTGCAAAATGCGAGCCATCAGGGTCCCCTGACCTCGGCTATCGGCCCGGCAAGCCCCATCGCCAGAACCGTTTCATGAGATGAAATTATATATACCAACACTTATCGCGCGCAATGACTAAGGCTTGCTGGATGCATAATTCGGACCGCAGGCGAGGTCGCACCCAACCCACCTGCCGAGCCACCTTACCAGCAGACGTAGCCGCCATCGACGATCAGGTCGAGGCCGGTGACGAAACTCGACGCGCGGCTGGCCAGGAACACGGTCGGCCCGACCATTTCCTCCGGCGCCGCCATGCGGCCCATCGGCGTGTCGCGCTTGAAGATCTTGATCTCCTCCGCCACCTCCGGCCGCTTGTTCATAGGCGTCAGCGTGTAGCCCGGGCTGACCACATTGACGCGCAGGCCGCGGTCGGCCCACTCCATGGCGAGGCTCTTCGACATGTGGATGACGGCGGCCTTCGAGGAATTGTAATGCGCCTGCGTCAGCCCGCGATTGACGATGGTGCCCGACATCGAGGCGATGTTGACGATCGAGCCCTTGCGCCGCGCCAGCATCTTGCGCGCTTCGGCCTGGCAGGACAGGAACACGCCGGCGACATTGACCTCGTGCACCTTCCGCCACGTCTCCAGGGGCATCGTCTCGGCCGGCTCCGATCCGGCGATTCCGGCATTGTTGACGGCAATCGTCAGGGCGCCGAGTTCGCTCTCGACGCGGCCGGTCGCCGCCGCGAGATCGCCCTCGGACGTCACCGTGCCCGTCAGCACCAGCGCCTTGCGCCCAAGCGCGGTGATACGCTGTGCGGTCTCCTCCAGCCCGCCCTTCGATGCATGGCCGAAACAGGCGACGTCGGCGCCGGCCTGCGCCAATCCGATCGCGATTGCCTGGCCGATGCCGCTGCCGGCACCGGTAACCAGCGCGACATCGCCGTCCAGCTTGAAAAGATCCATCGAGAGTCCTCCCTGCTTCAGGGAGGGTATGCGCTGTCCCGCGTTCCGATCAAGCCTTCAGCGCGGGCATGGCGACGCGGCTAGAAATAGCCGTTGGAGGCGGCCGTGGCTTCTTTCGGGATCTCGACGCCGTCGACCAGGATCTTGTCGACCAGTTCGTGATGGAAGCAGACCAGGCCCTTGATGCGCTCCGCCTCATGCACCGGCTCCGGATAGTACCAGACGAGGTTCTCGTGGCGCTTCTTGCCCGTCGTCACGTGATAGTAGTTGGAGATGCCCTTGTAGGGGCAGCGCGAGATGTAGCGGCTGGGCGCGAACATATCGAGCCGCGTGTCGGAGATCGGCAGATAATGGCGTACCGGATGGCCGGTCTCGAACAGGAACACGCCGCGCCGTGAATCAGCGACCTGCTCGCCGTCCAGGATCACCTGCACCCGCCGTGTCGACGGCAGGCAGTCGACCCGTCGGAACGGGTCGCGGGCGTGGACGAAGATCTCCTCGTCCTCCTCATACCAGTGCGTCATCTTGGGCCAGTAGAAGGACATGTAGTCCGCGATCGGCGGACAGCCCTTGACCGGGTCGAGATAGCGCCAGGCGGCATCCTCGACCAGCGTGATGCCGGTGTTGAGCGAGTAGTGCGTAGCCAGGCCCTTGAACGGATCTTCCGTCGTCGTCCTGCTCGGCAGCAGGAACTCCTCGCGCACGTCACTCATCGGGAAGTAGTAGACCGGCAGGTGATCGGATTCGTAGAACACCAGCGCCCTGGTCGTGTCGGCGACGATCATCGATCCCACTTGCACGCGCAGCCGCTTCTGCATCGGCATGGTGAAGGCGACGTAGCCGGGCTCGAACTCATACTGCACGATCGTGTCGAGCAAGGGAAAATGCGGCCCGCGGCCGCGCAAATGAGGCTTGCGAATGGTAGTCTCCCGTTTCTTTTCTTTTGTCATCGAGTGTTCGCGCAAAGCGAGATGGACCTGGATTGAGTCATCGTATCGGAGTGGGTTTCCGGGCGGCGGGCTTCTCCTGAGTCGAGCGGCTCGAACAATGGCCCCCCATCGCCCTTCGCAGCCCGCTGGCGGATAGCCTCGCCGCCCGAAATCAGAAATTGTCCATCCAGCCTCTATCCCAGCGACACCCGGTCGAGCAGCAGGCCGGCGGCGATCGGCGGCAGCCCGCTGACATTCTTGCGCACCGGCACCAGGAGGTCGGGGAAATAGCTGAAGATGACAGGCGTCTCGTCGAGCAGCAGCTTCTGGATGTCTGACGCCGCCGCGCGCTGTGCGCCGATGTCGAGCGCCTTGAGATAGGAAGTGACCATGCCGTCATAGGCTGGGCTCTTGAAATGCGCCGCGTTCCACGGACCGTCGCTGACCAGCGGGCTTTTCAGGAACACGTTCGGCACGCTGCGATGGGCGTAGTCGGTGATGCCGAGCGGGCTGTCCAGCCAGTCCGATTGACCGAACACCGCCTTGCCGTAATATTTGTCCTGGTCCTCGATGTTGAGCGAGACGCGCGCGCCGATCTCCTTGGCGAAGTTCTGGAACAGCTGCGCGTAGCCGGGAGTGTCGGAGTAGCGCAGCGTCGTCAGCGTGATGTCGAAGCCGCTGCCGAGGCCCACGGCTTCCATAAGCTGCTTGGCCTTGGCGATGTCCTGGGCGCGCTGCGGCACCGTTCTGTCGGTCGCGGGGAAGGCCGGCGCAAACGGGCTGTCATTGCCGGTCGCCGCCATCCCGCGGCACAGCCCGTCCACCAGCTTGGAACGGTCGATGCACAGCGCCAGTGCCTGGCGCACGCGCTTGTCGGTGAAAGGCGCCATGTCGCAGCGCATGTGAAGCTGGCGGTGCGCGGTCGAGGCGACGCGCAGCACGGTGATGTCGGGGCTGTTCAGCACCACCTGGCTGACATCGAGTGGAACGGCGTCGAGAATGTCCACTTCGCCGGCCTGCAGCGCCAGGATGCGCGGCTGGACATCGCCGTAAAATTTGAACTCGAGCCGGTCCGGCAGCGCCTTCTCGCCCCAATAATCGGGGTTGCGGATGAAGGTCGCGCCGACTTTCGGCGTGTAGCTCTCCAGCCGAAACGGGCCGGTGCCTTCAAAGGTCTTTTCGTAATCGCCCTTGTAGCTCGCCGGCAGGATGACGGCATTGTAGTTGTCGATCGACACCGAATAGGGAAAGCTGCCGTTCGGCACGTCGAGATGGAAGGCGACGGTGTGGTCGTCGACCTTGCGGGTGCCGCCCTTCGACAGCAGGCCCTTGAACACCGAAAGCGCGTTCGAGGCCCCGTCCGGGTCGGCCAGCCGGTCGAAGGTCGCGACGACGTCGTCGGCCTTGAAGTCCTCGCCATTGTGGAATTTCACGCCCTTGCGCAGCTTGAACGTCCAGACGCTGCCGTCCTCGTTCGGCGACCAGCTTTCCGCCAGCACCGGCTTCAGCGTGAGGTCCGGCTGTGTGACGCAGAGGAATTCGGCGGTCTGGAAAACCAGCTGGTAGCTGCCGCTGTCGTAGTAGGTGACGGGATCGATGGCCCCGCCCGGCGTCGCCACGCCGGCGCGCACCGTGCCGCCCGGTTTGCCTTCGGCGCGGGCTTCTTGCGTGCCGAGACCGGCGGCGGCGACAAGGCTGCCCAAGAACGGCAGCGAAAGGCCGAGAACGCTGCCATGGCGCAGGAAATCGCGCCGGTCGAGCCGGCCAGCCAGCAATTCGTCGACAGCGGAATTTTCGATTGCAGTGAGATTCCGGCGGGCGATGTCGATCCTCTCGAAATGCTTCGGCATGGCTGCAATCCTCGCTTGTCTTGGGGCAGGCCATCTAATTCATCGTTGACCGCCAGCGGAAAGCGATATTTTTTGATAGGGGCCATCGGAATTTTCGATGCGGAGAGCCAAGACATGGACACCGAAAACCTGCGCAGTTTCCTGGAGATTGCCGAGCATGGCAGCTTCACCGTCGCGGCCAATCGGCTGAACCTTGCCCAGTCCACCGTCAGTGCGCGGATAAGAGTGCTGGAGGAGCAGTTGGGGCGACGGCTTTTCGTCCGCGAACGCGATGGCATCACGCTGACGCCGGCCGGCCGCCAGTTCCTGCCGCATGCATCCGCAATCACCCGTACCTGGGAGCAATCAAGGCAGGACATCGCCGTTCCCGATGGCTACGAGACACTGCTGCGGCTGACCGCGCCCGCCTATCTGTGGGAGCGCATCACTTCGCCATGGGTCGAATGGATGCGCGCCGAGCGGCCGAACGTGGCGTTGCGGCTCGAGGGCAGTTTTCCCGATCTGGCAATCGACCAACTGGCCGAAGGCCTGCTCGACATCTGCATCCTCTATCTGCCGCGGCCGCATCCCGGAATCGTTTACGAAACGCTGGCCGTCGATCAGGTCGTGCTTGTCCAGCATGCCGCGCAGACGAAGCCGTGGACCGAGAACTACATACTGATGGACTGGGGGCTCGAATTCCGCATCGAGCATGATCGGGCGTTTGCCGGCATGGTCAAGCCGGCCATTTCGGCCGGCCTGGTCTTCATCGGGTTGCAGCACGTGCTGTCGCAGCAAGCCGCCGCCTATCTGCCGCTCAGCGCCGTCAGCGGCCATATCGAGCGCGGCGAAATGAAACGCGTCGCGAACACGCCCGTGTTCCAGCGGCCGATCTATCTTGCCTATCCCAGCAATCCGGCGTCGTCGGATGTGCTCGACGTGGCCTTGGCGGGATTGCGGGCACTGACGAGGGATTGGGCCGGCGAGCAGGGCTTTGCCGAGGGCGACCGGTCCTTCAGCATGGCCGGCCATCCGTGAAGGGCAGGGGCCGTATGTTCGGCTACGCCGGCTCGGTATCGACCGCTGCCGGCCTCTGCAGCCTGGCGAGTTCCACATAGGGAATATGGCAACGGATCGAGTGTCCGGGGCGCGCCTCGGCCAGCGGCGGTTCCTGTTGTTCGCAGATCGGGCCGATCTTGCGTGGGCAGCGCGTGTGGAAGACACAGCCCGGCGGCGGATTGGTGGCGCTGGGGATTTCGCCGTCGAGACGGATGCGCGCCGTCTCGGTCTGGTCGAGCCTGGGCACGGCCGACAGCAGCGCTTCGGTGTAGGGATGATGCGGGCCGGAGAAGACGTCTTCCGACGGGCCGAGTTCCATGATGCGGCCGAGATAGAGCACGGCGATCTTGTCTGAGAGGTAGCGCACCACGCCAAGGTCATGCGAGATGAAGATGTAGCTGACGTCTTCCTTCGCTTGCAGATCGGCGAGCAGGTTGAGAATCGCGGCTTGCACCGACACGTCGAGCGCGGAGGTCGGCTCGTCGCACACGACGATGCGTGGATCGCCGGCGAAGGCGCGCGCTATGGCAACGCGTTGTTTCAGCCCGCCCGACAGCTGGCGCGGCTTCACGGCCAGATGCCGGTCGGTCAGCCGCACCGAGCGGACGAGGTCGTCGAGGCGCGCCTCGAGCGCCTTGCCGCTCAAGCCGGCCAGCCGCTTCAGCGCGCGGCCGATCAGATGCCTTATCGAATGCGAGCGGTTGAGTGCGGAGTCCGGGTTCTGGAAGACGATCTGCATCGCCTTGACCTGGTCGTCGCTGCGGTCCCCCAGCCGCGGCGCCAGCGCCTTGCCCTCGAGCTCGATGCTGCCGCCGTCGTCGGGCGGCACGAGGCCGAGCAGCAGCCTGGCGAAAGTGGTCTTGCCGCTGCCGGACTCGCCGACCAGCCCGAGCGTTTCGCCCGGCCTGAGATCGAGCGACACGTCCTTCACCGCGCGCAGCGAATGGCCATGGCTGGCAAAGGTCTTGTTCAGCCCGGCGACCCGCAATACCGGCGCGGCTGCGGCTTTCGGCGCGGCGGGCGCGTCGCCGGGCGTCGCGCGCGGCAGGGATTGCGCCTTCTCGTGATAGTGGCAGCGCGACAGCCGGCCGCCCAGTTCGTAGAGCGGCGGCAACTCGTTGCGGCAGCGGTCGGTAGCGAGAGCGCAGCGGTCGGTGAAGGGGCAGCCCCTGATGTCGGCCCCGATGCCGGGCAAAAAGCCCGGGATGGTGTCGAGGCGGCCCTGGTCCTTGCGCTGGCCGCCGCGCGGCAGGCAGCGCAGCAGCGCTACCGTATAGGGATGGCGCGGATCGTTGAAGACGGCCTCCGTCGGCCCTTCCTCGACCAGCATGCCGGCATAGAGCACGCCGACGCGATCGCACATGTTGGAGACGACGGCGAGATTGTGGCTGATGAACAGGATCGAGGCCGACAATTCTTGCCGCAGCTGCGCGATCAGGTCGAGCACCTCGGCTTCGACGGTCGCGTCGAGGCCGGTCGTCGGCTCGTCCAGGATCAGCATCGAAGGATCGTTGGCCAGCGCCATGGCGATCGCCACGCGCTGCTGCATGCCGCCGGAAAGCTGGTGCGGATAGCGTTGCATGACGCTGACCGGATCGGAGATCCGCACCCGGTTCAGCATGGCGATTGCGCGATCCTCGGCTGCCTGCCCCGTTTTGCCCCCAAGCTCGAAGATCTCGGTCAGCTGGCGACCGATGCGGATCGACGGGTTCAGCGCCTTGCCGGGGTCCTGATAGACCATTGAGACGCTTTCGGCTCGCATCTTTCTGAGCGCCTCGGCATCGAGCTTCATGACGTCCTGTCCGTCGAGCGAGATCGCGCCGCCTGATATGGAACCGTTTCGCGGCAGGTAGCGCACGACGGAAAGGGCGACCGTGGATTTGCCGCAGCCGGATTCGCCGACCAGCCCATAGGCCTCGCCTTGGCCGATGGTGAGACTGAGATTGCGCAGCACCGCCCGGTTTCGGCCGGAAACACGATAAGCGACCGACAGGTCGTTGAGGTCGAGTGCGTTCTGGGCCTGCGCCTTCCGGGTCTTGGAGGGTTCAGTCATTGAAGGCTCCATGCACGCCGTCGGCCGCCAGGTTGACGCCGATCACCAGCGAGGCGATGGCGAGCGCGTCGAACAGCACGGTCCACCAGAAGCCGCCGCCGATCATGCCGTAATTGCTGGAAATCGAGAGCCCCCAGTCCGGCGACGGCGGCTGGATGCCGAAGCCCATGAAGGAAAGCGTGGCAACCGCGAAAATGGCATAACCAAGCCGCACGGTCGTTTCAACCAGGATCGGCGGAATGACGTTGGGCAGGATCTCGACGAACATCGTATGCAGCGCACTCTCATGCCTGAGCTGGGCCGCGGCGACATAGTCGAGCTCGCGCTCAGCCAGCACCGCCGAGCGCACGGTGCGCGCGATGATCGGCGCGAAGCTCAGGCCGATGACCACGATGACGGTGGTCTTGGACGTGCCGAGCGCCACGATGGCGAGCAGCGCCACGATCACCACCGGGATTGCCATGAAGGCTTCCAGGATGCGGCTGACGACATCGTCGACGATACCGCGGAAGTAACCGGTGAGCAGCCCGAGCGCCGTGCCGGCCACCGTCGCCAGCAATGTCGCCAGCGGCGCCACGGTCAGGATGTCGCGCGAGCCGACGATGACGCGCGAGAAGACGTCGCGGCCGATCTGGTCGGTGCCGAACCAGTGTTCGGCCGAAGGCGGCGCCAGCGCGTTGATGATGTCGTCGGCGAGCGGATCGTAGGGCGCGAAATGTTCGCCGAACAGCGCACAGGCGACCCAGAACAGCACGATGGTGATGCCGACGAGGAAGGTGCCGGAGCGAAGCAGCGAGGACAAAACCTCCGCCAGGGGGCTGCGCTGGCGGGTGTCGTCCTGTCTGGCGGGACTGGTCTGGACGGCGCTCATTGTTCTGACCCCAGCCGGATGCGTGGATTGAGCACGGAATAGAGGAAGTCGGCCACAAGGGTGGCCACGGCATACACGATGCCAATGGTCAGGATGCCCGATTCCAGCATCGGGAAATCCTTGCCGCGCGCAGCGGTGAAGATCAGCGAGCCGATACCCTGGTAGCGGAACAGCGTCTCGATCACCACCAGCCCGCCGATGAGATAGCCGGTCTGGGTGGCAATGACGGTGATGGTCGGCAGCAGCGCATTGCGCAGCACATGGCGCCAGATCACCGTGCGCCAGGGCAGGCCCTTGAGCACCGCGGTTCGCGTATAGTCGGAATCGAGCGCCTCGATCATGCCCGAGCGCGCCATGCGCGCGATATAGCCGAACAGCACCAGGAACAGCGGCAGCGCCGGCAGGATCAGGTAGTAAAGCTGCGTGAAGAAACCGGCATCGCGCGGCCATGCCGCCGAGATCGGCAGCCAGCGCAGCCAGACGCCGAAGATCAGGATCAGGATGATGCCGGTGACGAACTCCGGCAGCACCGTCACTGACAGGCCGCCAAGGCTGATGATGCGGTCGAGCGGCCGGTTGAGGTTGAGGGCCGCGACGACGCCGCCAAGGATGCCGATCGGCACCACCAGCACGAAGGCGACCGCCGCCAGCTTCATCGAATTCCCCAGCGCATCGATGACGAAGGGGGCGACTGGCGAGCGGAAGATGTAGGACGTGCCCATGTCGCCCTGGACGAAGTTTGAAATCCAGCTCCAGTACTGGGCAAGCAGTGGCCGGTCGACGCCGAGCGAATGGTTGAGCGCATCGACGGCGCGCTGGTCGGCGAACGGCCCCAATATGGCGCGCCCGACATTGCCGGGCAGCACCTGCCCGCCCAGGAAGACCATGATGCTGAGCAGGAACAGCGTGACGAGCGAAAGCGAGACGCGCCGGACAAGGAAGGAGAGAATGGCTAACACTCCCTGAGTAGCCAGCTCCCGTCAGGAAGCTGGCTGTTATAGGATTGGCTTTCCCTTCCGCTCAGGCCTTCGACGCCTTTTCCAGGAACAGCTGCGACATCGCGGTCGGCTGCACGCCGGCCACGCCCTTCGCCGTCGCCGTCAGATAGTCGTAGAAATAGCCGAAGATGACCGGCGTCTCCTCGAGCAGAAGTTTCTGGATCTTGCCTGCCGTCGCCTTCTGCGCTTCGAGATCGAGGGCCGCGATATAGCTGGTCGCCAGCGCGTCGTAGTCCTTGTTCTTGAAGTGCGCCGCGTTCCACGTGCCTTCGCTCTTCAGCGGGGCGGCAAGATAGACGTTCGGCACGCCGCGGTGGCCGTAGTCGGTGATGCCCATTTCCGAGTCCAGCCAGTTCGATTTGCCGAACACGGCGTCGCCGTAATAGGCGCTCTGGTCGAGGATGTTGAGCTCGAGCTCGATGCCGATTTCCTTGACCCAGTTCTGGATGAGCTGGGCGTATTCGGGGATTTCGAGATAGCGCTCGGTGGTCAGCGTCATCTTGAAGCCCTTGCCCGCGCCCGCCGCCTCCATGAGCTGCTTGGCCTGCGCGATGTCCTGCTTGCGCTGCGGCACGCTCGCATCGGTCGAGGGATAAACCGGGGCGAACGGGCTGTCGTTGCCGGCCACGGCGCGCCCCTTCATCAGGCCCGCGACTAGCTTGTCGCGGTCCAGGCTGAGCGCGATGGCGCGGCGCACGCGCGCATCCTTCATCGGCCCGTCGTCGCAGCGCAGGTGCAGTTGCTGGTGCGCCGACGATTTCAGGCTGATGATGTCGATGTTGGGATCGTTGAGCAGCGCCACGCCAGACAGGACAGGCATCTGGTTGATGATGTCGACCTGCCCGCCCTGCAGCGCCAGGATCATTGGCTGCATGTCGGCAAAGAACGTGAATTCGGTGCGTTCCGGCAGCGCCTTCTCGCCCCAGTAGCCTTCGTTCCGGACGAAGGAAGCGCCGACCTTCGGCGTGTATTTGTCGATCTTGAACGGCCCGGTGCCGTCGAAGCTCTTTTCGTAGTCGCCCTTGTAGCTCGCCGGCACGATGACGGCGTTGTAATTATCGGACGACACCATGTAGGGAAAGTTGCCGTTCGGGGCGTCGAGGTGGAATTCCACCGTGTAGTCGTCGACCTTCTTGCTGGCGCCCTTCGACAGGATACCGGTGAACACCGACAATGCGTTGGACGAGTTGGCCGGGTCGGCGATCCGGTCGATGCTGGCCACCACGTCGTCGGCCTTCATTTCGCCGCCTGAGTGGAACTTCACGCCCTTGCGCAGCTTGAAAGTCCACACCGAGCCGTTGTCGTTCGGCTTCCAGCTTTCAGCCAGCGCCGGCTTGAGCACGAGATCGGGGCCGTCGACGCAGAGGAACTCCGCGACTTGCTGCATGATCAGCAGGCCGCCGGCATCGGCGATGGTGACAGGGTCGATCGTCGCCGCCGGCACGCTGCTTGCGACGCGGATCGTGGCGCCTGGCGCGCCTTGCGCCCGGGCGAGCGACGGCATGGCACCGAGGCCCGCGGCCGTGGTGATGCCGCCCAGCAGCGGCAGCGACAGGCCGAGCAGGCTGCCATGGCGGATGAAGTCGCGGCGGCTGACACGGCCGTCGACGAGACCGTCGATGAGGTGATTTTCGAGCGGCGAGCGATTGCGCCGGATGAGGTCGAGAATGCGATAATTCTTGCTCATGGGTTTGACCCTTTCCCCTGTTTCTTATGGTTGACGAAAATTCGCGACTATACCGTTTCCGGTCGCCAGAGGCCTGTAGACCGGGACTGTAGCACGCGGTTTTGTCCGGTCCATCCAGTCCTTGGCGCGGACGTGCCGGTTTCTGGGCTGCACTGCTTCCTCTAGTCCGTGGCCACCCTTTCCGACCGGGATCGCGGCGGCTGGCTTCTGCTGTTGTGGCCGGCCGCCCTCATCTAGTTCAGCGGCAAACGACGGTAAGTTCCGGGCTTTGCCGGATCGTGATATTTGTTGCAGGGCCCGTTCTCGGCGAAGTCGCGATGGCAGGCAGCGAGCCGTTCTCGCGACAATGTGATGCCGAGACCGGGCCCCTCCGGCACAGGCACGACATTATTCCTCGGGCAAAACGGTCCTTCCTCGGTGATGTCGGTCGGTTGCATGCGAAACAGCGACTGGTTCGGTTCCCGTATCCAGCCGAGCGCCGCGCATAGATGCAGGTAGGCGGCGCTGCCGATGCCGCTGTCGCCGCTGTAGCACCAGAAATCGATGCCGGCGTGCTCGCAGGCGCCGACGAAGCGCAGCATGCGGCCGATGCCGCCATGCGCGGTTGGATTGCCGACGAAGGCGTCGGGCACCTTGAGGTCCATGGCGCGGGCGATGTCGATGTTGTGGGTCGAGAACGGGATCGAGCAATGGCGCCTGAGTTCGCGCATCTCCTCGATCGTCGCCACTGGATCCTCCCAATTGCGCACGCTAAGCTCTTCCAGCGGCCGCGTCAGTCGCCGGGCGGTGCTGAGCGAATAGGCCTGGTTGGAATCGATGCGGATCATTGCATCGTCGCCGAGCTTCCTGCGGATCAATTCGATCATCTTCAGCGAGATTTTTGGATCCTGCGTCGAGAACTTCCCTTCGAAGAAGGTCGTTCCGTGGGTCTCATGAAGCTCGACGCAGTAGTCGGCGACTTCCTCCGCTGTCGTCTCGCCTTTCACGCTTGGCCCGTTGCCGCGTAGCGAAAAGTAATCGGTGAACGGGATCTCCTTGCGCACGGCGCCGCCGAGCAATTGGTAGAGCGGCTGGTTCCACGCCTTGCCGCGCAGGTCCCAGAGCGCCATCTCGATCGCGCCGAAGGCCATGATGCGGGTGCGGTCGTTGATCGACTGCACGCCGGTCCAGTAGGGCAGGCAGACATGCTCGGCGCCGGCGATGTCGAAGGCGTCGCGGCCCACGAGCCGGGGTGCCAGGATGTCGTTGATGATCGCGGCTGCTGCCGGCATCGGTGCTTCGCCGAGGCCGATCAGGCCATCTTCGGTCTCCACTTCGACAATGGTCGGCGAGAAGCCGTCGAGTTCACCGAACACCCAGGCATAAGGCGCCTCGAGCCTGAGGTTGATCGGCGTCGCGTTGATGCCGCGGATTTTCACCGGCCGACCTCGAAGAAGGGCTTGCCGAGCAGATCCGGGACGACGTCGATGCCGAGGCCCGGACCATCCGGAACGCCCATGCGGCTGCCGGTGACCGGCGGCTTGTTCGACGCCGTGCGCACCGTCACCCATTCGTGGAAGGCGATGGCGTGCAGGCGGCGCTCCTGCGGCGTCGACAGCGACAGATGCGCCATGGCTGCCGTGTCGATCTCGGCGCCGCCGGTATCCTCGACGGTGATCATGAAGCCGAGGTCGACGGCGACATCGCGGATCAGCCGGGTCCTGCCGACGCCGCCGAGCCGCGAGATCTTCAGCGTCAGCCCGTCGGCCGCGCCTCGGCGATGGATTTCCAGCATGTCCTCGAGCGAGGTGACGGATTCGTCGAGCACCATCGGCTTGTCGAGCATGCGGCGCACCGACATGTTTTCCTCGATCGTCGTGCAGGGTTGCTCGAATGTGTAATCGATCGAGCGCGTCGCATCGGCGAACTGGCGCGCCTGGTAGGGCGTCCAGCCGGCATTAGCGTCGCAGAAGATGACAGTGTCTTTCGGCACTGAGGCGGCGACCGCCGTGACGCGTTCGATGTCGTCGCGGACGTTGCCGCCGACCTTGACCTGCAGCCGGTGGAAGCCGTCCTGGACGATGCGCTGCGCAAGGGCGGCCATGGCATCGACGCTGCCATGGGTGACGACCTTGTAAAGCTCGGCCGTATCGCTCTCCTTGCCGCCCAGCATCGTCACCAGCGGCACGTCGGCGGCGCGCGCGGCGAGATCCCAGCAGGCCATGTCGAGCGCCGACTTGATGTAGGGATGCCCTTTGAACACGATGTCCATCAGCCGGCCGATGCCGGCGAGGCCGCGCGGGTCGTGGCCGATGAGGTGCGGGGCGATCTCCATAACGCCGGCACGGGCGCCCGCCGGGAAGGCGGCCGAATAGAAATTGCCGAGCGGCGCCATCTCGCCCCAACCGGTGATGCCATCGTTCGAGGTGATGGCGACGATCACCGCGTCGAAGGCGTCGGCGACGCGCCCCTTGGACATGCGGTAGGGGCCGTCCACGAAGGGCTGCACGACATGGTAGGCTTTGATGGTTGCGATCTGCACGTTAATGTCCGTTGTCCGCTGGGGAAGTATCAGGCGCCCTTCGACGGGCGACGTTCGAGCGCGCGCGCGTAGGCTAGAAGCTCTTCGAAGTCGTGGTCTATATGCTCGCGGGCGTGGCGCTGGGCAGCGCGCATGTCGTCGCCCTTGAGCAGCCGCACGTAAGTCTCGTGAACGTTCTCGGCAGGCACCGCTTCGTTGCGTGCCTGCTGGTGCAGGGCAAAATACATCTGCAACCGGCTGGTCAGCCGTTGCCATGTTTCCAAAAGAACGGAATTGTCGGCCCATTCGTGAATCAGGCCATGCAGTTGCAGCGCGGTTTCGATCTGCCTTGTGGTGTCGCGGTCGCGCGTCGCCTGCTTCACCGCCTCATGGCGCCGGTCGAGCTCATCGAAAAAGCGCTGGTCGCGCAGCTCCCATGTCCGCTCGATGGCGAATTCGTCGAGCACCTTGTTGAGCGAGTAGACATCGTCGATGTCCTTGGCGGTGACATTGATGACGAAGGTGCCGGCATAGGGGATGCTGGTCAGGATGCCTTCCTGCACCAGCTCGCGCATTGCTTCGCGCAAAGGCGCGCGGCTGACGCGCATCTGCTCGGAAATCCTGAGCTCGTTGAGCTTTTGGCCCGGCTCCAACTGGCCGGTCAGGATTGCCCGTCGCAGCAGCGCCACGATCTCCGCGCGTCGGGTCGTATCCGCGATTGGACTGAAATCCGCCTTTGCCATCCCGGCCACTCCCGACGAAACAAGGGCAAGACAAGCAGATTGTCGACAATCTAACAAGGACTTTTGCGGCTTTTTTCACATGGCCGGTACTGGTCGGGCGGAGCTGCTCGCAAAAGCGGCGCCCGCGACCTGTGGGAAGGCCGGGGCGCCGCGCTGAAACCGGGCCTGCGGGGGAGTCAGGTGGCCGGTTTCTGTGGCAGTGGCGAAATCGGCATTCCAGGGCCGATCTTCTGCAGATTGCCTGTTATCACCCGGTCGCCTTCCGTGACTCCGCTCAGGATGGCCACCAGGTCGCCGCTGGTCGGCCCGGTCGAGACCAGCCGCTGGTCGACCGTGTTGCCCTTGCCGACGACGTAGAGATATTTGCCGAGCTGGCTCGAACCCAGTGCCACCTGCGGCACCATAAGCGCATCGGGCTGCTGTTTGACGTGCAGCCGGACGCGGACATATTGGCCAGGCAGCAGCGCGAACTTGGCGTTGCCGATGGTGGCGCGCGCGGTGATGGTGCCCGTCGAATGATCGATCGTATTGTCGATGAAGGTGAGCTCGCCCTTCTGATGGGCTTCGGTCTCGCCCGGGAGCAGCACCTCGACCTCGATCGGGCCGGCGGCGCGAGCTTCCTCGATCTGCGCCAGATCGCTCTCGCTCGGATTGAAGGTTACATAGATCGGGTCGAGCTGCACCAGCGTGTTGAGCACCGTGCCGGCGACGCTGACCAGCGTGCCGATCGAGGCCTGGTTACGGCCGATGCGGCCTGCGAAGGGAGCGCGAATCTCCGAATAGCTCAAATTGAGCTCGGCCGAGCGGACCGCCGCCTGGTTGAGCGCCAGCGACGCCTGCGCCTCGCGCAAGGTGCTGGTGCGCTGGTCGAAGCTGTCCTTGGCCAGATAGCCGCTCTTGGCGAGCTCGGTGCCGCGGCCGAGATTGGAGCGGGCATAGTCGAGCGTCGCTGTATCACGCTGCACCTGCGCCTTCGCCTGGTCGAGCGCCGCCTGGAAGTCCTGCGGCGCGATCTTGTAGAGGAGGTCGCCCTTCTTGACGTCGGCGCCGTCTTCGGCGGCCTGCTCTTCCAGGTAGCCCGGCACTCTGGCCTGCAGCGTGACGCTGCGGATCGGTTCGGTGCGGGCGGCATAGTCGAGATAGATCGGGATCGTCTTCTTCACCACGCTGGTCACCGGCACCGGCATGACGAATGCCGCGGGAGCGGGCGTTGCCGCTCCGGCCGTGCCGGCCTTGAGGCTGAGGCTGCCCATATCGAGCAGGTGAACGCTCGCCACCGAGATTGCACCCAGCGCGACAGCGGCGCCCAAAGCGATTTTCCATTTACGCATGTTCAGTCTCCAATCTTATTCGGCCGCTTGCGCCATGGGCGGCAAGGCGGGTTCGGCAGTTGGTTCGGAATGCAGGGAAGCGGGCTCTTCACCGCCGCGCCGTTCGCGCAGCTGTTCGATGACCGCATAGAAGACCGGCACGAACACCAGCGACAGGATGGTCGCCGCCACCATGCCGCCGAAGACGGTGGTGCCGATCGATTGACGGCTGGCAGCACCGGCGCCGGTCGCGAACATCAGCGGCAGCACGCCCAGGATGAAGGCGAAGGCCGTCATCAGGATCGGCCGCAGCCTCAGCCGTGCCGCTTCCATCGCCGCTTCGACGATGCTGAGGCCTTCTTCGCGCCGTCGCCGGGCGAACTCGACGATCAGGATGGCGTTCTTCGCCGCCAGGCCGATCAGCATGACGAAGCCGATCTGCGAGTAGACGTCGATCTGCATGCCGCGCACCCACAGCACCACGAACGCGCCGAACAAGGCGAGCGGCACTGCCAGCAGCACCATGAACGGCATCGCCCAGCTCTCATATTGCGCCGCCAGGATCAGGAAGACGAAGACGATGGCGAGGCCGAAGACGACCGACGCAATCGATCCCGCCTTGAGCTCCTGGAAGGTGATGCCGGTCCATTCGAAGCCGAAATCCCTTGGCAGAGCCGTGGCGGCGGCCCGTTCCATGGCGGCGACCGCCTGGCCCGACGAATAGCCGGGCGCGGCGCCGCCATTGATCGAGGCCGAGGCGTTGTTGTTGTAGTGCGGCACCGTTTCCGGGCCGACGAACGGCACCAGCTTGCCCAGCGTGCTGAGCGGCACCATGCCGCCGGAGGCATTGCGCACATAGAGCCGCGAAATGTCGGCCGCACCCGCGCGTGCATCCTTGTCGGCCTGGATGGTCACCCGGAAGGTGCGGCCGAACAGGTTGAAGTCGTTGACGTAGAGCGAGCCGAGATAGATCTGCAGCGTGTTGAAGACGTCAGGCAGGTTGAGCCCGAGCAGCTTCGCCTTGGCGCGGTCGAGGTCGTAGTTGAACTGCGGCGTCGAGGTCGAGAATGGCGAGAAAAGCTGCTGGGGGTTGATTTCCGGCTGCTTGCGCGCCTCGGCGATCACGGCTTGCGTCGCGTCGTTGAGCGCGGTGCTGCCGCGGCCGGTAAGGTCCTCGACGACGAATTCGAAGCCGCCCGTGGTGCCGATACCCGGGATCGAGGGCGGATCGAAGGAGAGCGCGAACGCCTCCGGGATCTGCATCAGCTTGCCGCGCACGTCGGCGACGAGCTTGGAGGCGCTCTGGTCGGGACCGCGCTCCTCCCACGGCTTGAGGATGGCGAATTCGACCGCGGAATTCGACTGCGCAGCGCTGGTCAGGAAGTTCAGGCCGCTGATCGAGCCGACGATGTCGACGCCGGGCGTCGATTGCAGGATGTCGCGCGCCTTCTGCGCCACCGCGTCGGTGCGTTCCAGTGAAGCGCCGTCGGGCAACTGGATGACGACGAAGAAATAGCCCTGGTCCTCGACCGGAAGGAAGGTCGAGGGAAGCTTCGCCCAGACGAAATAGGTGGCGACCAGCCCGGCCGCGAACAGGCCGAGCATGATCCAGCGCAAACGGATGAGGATGCGCACGCCATTGGCATAGGCATGCGACAGCCTGTCGAAGCCCGTATTGAACCAGCGGAACAGCACGAATTGCGTGCCTTGGCGATGGCGCAGGAAGGCGGCGCTCAGCGCCGGGCTCAGCGTCAGCGAATTGAAGGCGGAAATGCCGACCGAGATCGCCACCGTCAGCGCGAACTGGTTGTAGAGGCGTCCCGAAACGCCGGGGATGAAGGCGACCGGCACGAAGACGGCCATCAGCACGGCTGTGGTGGCGATGATCGGACCGGTGACCTCGGCCATGGCGGCTTTCGTCGCTGCCAGCGGTTTCAGCCCGGCCTCGAGCTGTCGTTCGACATTCTCGACCACCACGATGGCATCATCGACGACAAGGCCGATCGCCAGCACCATGCCGAGCAGGGAGAGCATGTTGAGCGAGAAGCCCATCATCTCCATGACGACGAGCGTCGCCACCAGCGACACCGGGATGGCGATCGTCGGGATAATTGTGGTGCGCCAGCTTTGCAGGAAGATGAACACCACGGCGACGACGAGAACCAGAGCCTCGCCGAGCGTGATCAGCACGTCATGCATGGAGGCCGAGACGAAGCGCGTCGTGTCGTAGTGCATGGCATAGCTGACGCCCTTGGGGAAGCGGGCGGACAGCTCCTGCATCTTGTCCTTGACGCGCTGCTGCAGATCGAGCGCGTTGGAGCCGGGCATCTGATAGACGGCGAGCACCACGGTCGGGTCCTTGCCGAAGAAGGCCGACGACGAATATTGCAGGGCGCCGAGCTCGATGCGGGCGACGTCGCGCAGCCGCACCAGCGAACCGGTGGTGGTGTTGGCGCGCACGACGATGTCGCCGAACTCCTTGGGATCGCTCAACCGGCCAACGGCATTGACCTGCATCTCGAAAGCGGTGCCGGCAGGCGCCGGAGACTGGCCGATCTTGCCGGCGGCCACCTGGACGTTCTGCTCGGCAATGGCGTTCTGGACGTCGACGGCGGTGATGCCGAGATTGGCGAGCTTGTCCGGATCGAGCCAGACGCGCATCGAATAGCGCCGCTCGCCGAAGATCTGCACGTCACCGACACCGGGCAGCCGCTTCAGCGGGTCGACCACTTGCAGATAGGCAAGGTTCGACAGTGCCACCGGATCGACGGAACCGTCGGGCGAGGTGAGGTTGACGATGAGGACAAAGTTCGGATTCTGCTTCTTGATCGTCACGCCGCCCTGATTGACGATCGCCGGCAGCGACGAGGCAGCCTGCGAGACGCGGTTCTGGACGTCGACGGCGGCGGTGCTCAGGGAATAGCCGACATCGAAGGTGATGGTGATCGTCGAGGAGCCGTCGTTGGAGCTGGTCGACGACATGTAGGTCATGCCTTGCACGCCGTTGATCTGCTGCTCCAGCGGCGTCGTCACCGTGTCGGCGACCACCTGCGCGCTGGCTCCCGGATAGTGGGCGCTGACCACGACCTGCGGCGGTGTGATGTCGGGAAACTGCGAGACGGGCAGCAGGAAATAACAAATCGTCCCGGCGAGCACCATGATGATGGCGATCGCCGAGGCGAAGATCGGGCGGTGAATGAAGAAGTTTACCACGACACGCACGCCTCTCCGGCTGCTCTTGCCCTGCCGAACGCAGTGGCAACCCTGGACAGCCTCTGGCCGCGTCCGAACTCTTCCGACGAACGGAGCAACGGCACCTCGCCGCGCTGCGAACCGGCAAGCGTGCGCAGCATTGTTTCGAAAGCGCGCGGATCGACCCCGTCGGCTTTCATGACCAGCCGGATCATCGGATCCCGGATGGCTTCATCTATGGTAAGATCGCGGCGCTGTGGCATTGGCCGGCTCCTTGTCTGTCGATTCGCAGCCCATGCTCGCGAACCGTTTTTCATCTCTTCACCGGCCGGAGCCGCATGAAATGCAATTTTTCGCCCGCCCCGATCTGGCCGGACCAGATCACGGTCTTGTTATTGACGGCGGACGCCATAGGTGTTACCAGTAAGTAACATTCTGGAAGTTACAGACCGGTAACACCCTAGTCAAGAGGTGGCCGAGGGATTTTTGGAAACGAAGGAGATCAATGATGACAGACGGCGTCGTGGAGCGTCCTCGTCCCCGGGATCGGATCCTGGAGACGGCGCGCGACATGTTCCACAAGCACGGCATCAAGGGCGTCGGCGTCGACGCCATCACCGAGGCTGCCGGCACGAACAAGATGACGCTCTACCGTCATTTCGAATCCAAGGACGATCTGATCATCGAATGCCTGCGCGCCACCGCATCAAAGGCCGGCGCGATGTGGGACGCATTCGAAGCCGAGCACCCGGGCGACAAGCTCGCGCAACTGCATGCCTGGGTTCGCAAGGCGGCCGAGATGCTTACGGCCGATTGCCGCGGCTGCGACATGGCCAACGCCGCGGTTGAGCTGACTGAACCCGACCATCCGGCCAGGCGCGTGATCAAGGAACTCAAGGAAGCCCAGCGCGAGCGCCTGGTGGCGCTCTGCCGGGGCGCCGGCATCGGCCAGGCCGAACTTCTGGCCGATACGCTTTCGCTGCTGTGCGAAGGCGCGCGCGTGAGCGTGCAGACCGTTGGCACCGAAGGTCCCAGCGCGCAATTGGTGCGCATGGCGGAAGGGTTGATCCAGTCCTTCAGGGGCGGAGCCGCCGCGGGCTGATCCATCGGCAAGGCTCATTGGCGCCGGACAGCGCGTGCGCTTCCGGTTTGCCGTGGCTTTGATGTTGCGTGGATTCCCTGCCGTTCCCGGAAATGTCCGGCATGCAATAAAAAAGCCCGCTGCCGGGAGGAGGTGGCAGCGGGCTCGATTTCGAATGTGGTGCGGGAGGAGGTGCACCCCACTCAGCGCCGGCATCGCATCTGGGAGGAGTAGATGGCCGACAACCAAAAGCTATGAGTTGCCCAATGATTCGGCAATCGTGAATCGTGCATAGCAGCTGTGCAGATTCGCCGTATCGCTCGCGACGTGATCGGAAGGCCTCGCGGCCCGCGTCACTGCACCGGGACGTTTTCCCGGAAGATCAGCCGCGGCTCGATGAATTTCCGCGTCAGGTAGGGCGCCGATGATGCGATCGAGCCAAGCAGGCGGATGACCGATTGCTCGGCGATCAGCCTGGCATTCTGGTCGATGACGACGTCGGCGAGATCGTCGACGAGATAGCCGCGCGTTTCCCTCGTCAGGTCGTGACAGATGAATACCGGCTTGCGGTTGGGCCTGGCCTCCCGGATGGCCTTGGCAACGCCGGAGCGTCCGGCTCCAATGCAATAGATGCCGAGCAGTTCCGGCTCGTTGCGCAGCGCCTTCATGGTTTCGGCATAGCTGGCACCGGTCTCGTCGTTGATCTCGACGGCGCTGCTGACGCTCAGGTTGGGGAACTCCTCGCCGAGCACGGAGCGGAAACCCATCTCACGTTCCTCATGGCCGCGATAGGAGCGCGAGCCGACCACCATCGCCAACTGGCCCTCGCGGTCGGCGAGGAAGCGCCCCATCAGGAGTGCGGCGGTCCGTCCCGCCACCCGGTTGTCTATGCCGACATAGGCCGAGCGTGGTGCGGCCGGAATATCGGACACCAGCGTCACCAGGCGAATGCCGGCCTCGACGATGTCGCGCAGGATGTTGCGCGTCCTGGGATGATCGACGGCGATGACGCCGACGCCGTTGGCTTTCAGCGACAGGTTTTCGACGGCGGTCTGCAAAGCGTTCGGCGAGATTCCGGCGAGGTTGTGGATCCGGCACGAGGCAACGAGCGGCAGGCGCGAGGCATAATCCTCGATATGCCTGGCCAAATCCTGCATGAAGGCGTTGCTGCCGATCGGCAGGAAGAATTCCAGATTGGCCGGCCGCGAGGGGAGCGTTACCTGATCGGCGACCGGCAGATAGCCGAGTTGCTTGGCGGCCTCCATGACGCGCTGCCGGTTGGCCGCGCTGACCCCCTTCCGGTTGTTGAGCACCCTGTCGACCGTCGCCGTCGACAGTTCGCAGTTCCTGGCGATGTCAGAGACGGTGGCTTTCATGCCGCAACCCTATTGCCGATGCGATGGCACGCCAGACGGGCGATTTGAGCGGCGCCGATCGCGCCCATCGCCCGGATGCCCATTCTGCTGTTTCGCCAGGGATGTTGCGCTCGTCCTCAATGCGACCCCTTGCCATCGGCGATGGCGTCGCGGATCTCCTTGTCCGACATGCCGGTGATGACGCGTTCAACCTCCGCCACGCTGGTCGTCTTGGGGTCGATGTCCCCGGCCACCACCTTGCCGCGCCGCATGACGACGATGCGGTCCACCACCTGGAAGACATGGTGGATGTTGTGCGCGATGAAGATGCAGGAATGGCCGGAATCGCGCGCGCTGCGCACGAAGCTCAGCACGCCCTGGGTTTCGGCGACGCCGAGATTGTTGGTCGGTTCGTCGAGGATGATGAGATCGCTGTCGAAATGCATGGCGCGCGCTATCGCCACCGCCTGGCGCTCGCCGCCGGAGAGCGAGCCGATCGGCGTCGTCGGCGGAATGTTCTTGGAAATGCCGACCTGCTTGAGTAGGTCGCGGGCGACCGTGTTCATCGCCTCCTGGTCCATGCGGTTGAGGAAGCGCGGCGGCTTGATCGGCTCGCGCCCGAGGAACAAATTGCGGGCGATCGACAGTTGGGTGACCAGCGCCGAATCCTGGTAGATGGTCTCTATGCCGTTGGCGATGGCGTCGCTGGTGTTGCGCAGGTTCACCTTCTTGCCGCGGATGAAGATGTCGCCGCTGGTCAGCGGCACCGCGCCCGACAGCACTTTGATCAGCGTCGACTTGCCGGCGCCATTGTCGCCGAGCAGGCCGACGATCTCGCGCTCGTTGACATGGAAATTGGCGTCCACCAGCGCCTGCACGCGCCCGTAGGACTTGCGGATGTTCTGCATGCGGATCAGTGGCTCGGCCATGGTTCACGTCCCTGCCTGATGCCGGCGTTCCAGCCATGAATGAAGCGCCATCATGCCAAGGATGATCGCGCCGATGAAGATGTTGTAGGCAAGGCCGGGCACGCCGATCAGCACGATGCCGTTGCGCATGACGCGCAGGATCAGGATGCCGAGCACGGTGCCGATGATGGTGCCGCGCCCGCCCGTCAGCGCCGTGCCGCCGATCACCACCATGGCGATGACCTCGAGTTCGTAGCCGGTGCCGCTGTTGGGGTTGGCCGCCGAGGTGCGCAGCGAGGAGATGACGCCTGCAAGCGAGGCCATGACCGAGGACAGCACGAACAGGCCGATCTTGACGCGGCTGACATTGACGCCGCGCGCCCTCGCAGCGTTCGGGTTGCCGCCGGCGGCCTGGATCCAGTTGCCGGTGCGGCTTTGCGTCAGCACATAGCCCAGCGCGATGGCCGCGGCGATGAACCAGAACAGCGACATGTAGATGCGGAACGGGCCGATGAAGAAATCGCCGACCAGCGCCTCCGCCAGCCAACTGCCCTCGGCGCTCCAGGTGCGCTGCGGAAAGCCGTCGGTGACGAACAGCGCGGTGCCGCGCACCACCAGGAGCATGCCGAGCGTGACCAGAAAGGACGGGATCTTGAGCTGCGTGACGAACCAGCCATTGACCAGGCCGATGAAGGCGGCGACCAGCAGCGCGACAACGAAGCCCATCTCCAGCGAGGTGAGGCCGCTGTTGAACAGCGTCCACATCAGCACCGGCGAGAAGCCGAACAGCGAGCCGACGGAAAGGTCGAATTCGCCCGACGTCATCAGCAACGTCATCGCCAGCGCGATCAGCCCGAGCTCGACCGTGAAGGCCAACGTGTTGGAGATGTTCTGGGGTGACAGGAAGTCGTGGTTGAAACCCCAGAAGACGGCGATCTCGACGACGAGCAGCACGAAGGGGCCGAATTCCGGCCGCGCGATCAGGCCTTGGACAAGCGAACGATTTTCCACGTGTAACCCGCGACTGGTTGGAATGGGCCGGACCATCGGGCCGCATCAAACGGCTCGATACCAGGCGAAAGGGCGGGACGCCGCACGCCCGGTGGACGCGCGGCGCTGGAGATCAGGGGCTATTTGCCGGACAGGATCTTGTCGTAGATCTCGGCGGTGTCTTTCTCATAGAGCGCGCCGGTGATGACGTTGAAGCCCGGGGGAATGCCGCTTGCGGCCATGTTGGCGAGCGACAGCGCGACATAGCTGGTCGCTTGCGGATCCTGCCACTGGCCGGCATTGACGTAGCCGTTCAGCACTTCCTGGGTGGTGTCGAGCGAGTTGCCCCAGCCGACGACGGGGATTTCGCCGGGCTTGACGCCGACCTGGTCGAACACGCGTTTGATCGAGCCGGTGACGAGGTCGCCAAGGCCGATGATCGCCTTCACCTTAGCCTTGTTGGCGGTGAGATAGTCGACCATGCGGTTGATCACCTCGGCCTGGTCGAGCGTCGCCTCGGTCACCTCATAGGTGATGCCGAGCGGCTCGAACACGCTCTTGATGCCTTCCTCTTCCTGCACGCCATAGGTGGCGCCGGGAATCTCGACAGGCATCCAGACGAAGTCGCCCTTCTTCACCAGGCCCTTGTCGACCAGATACTGCGCCCAGTGCTTGCCGAAGGTGACATTGTCGCCGCCGACATAGGCGTTGAAATTGGCCTTGGGATCGGGCGTGTTGAAATTGATGATCGGAATGTTGGCCGCGCGGGCTTCCTTGACGATCTCGACAAGGCTGCCCGGATCGGGGCTGGTGGTGGTGATGCCGTCGGCCTTGGCCGAGATCGCGGCCCGCACCGCCTCCTGCTGCGAGGCGACGTCGCCATTGTGGAACGAGGTGTTGACGGTATTGCCGGTGTCCTTGGCCCATTGCTTGGCGCCGGCAAGGAAGTATGTCCAGACCGGATCGGCCGGGCCGCCATGTGAAATCCAGTAGAACGTCTTGGCCTGCGCCGCCGCCGGAATGACCGTCAGCGCGACCAGCAGGCCGTATAGAACCACTCTTAGCCGTGTCAGCATTTGATTTCCTCCCGTTTGAAACTGATCAGTTCGAAACCGCCCTCTTGATCGGGCAAGACCGCGTCCTCCCCGCCAACGTCGTGTTGGATGATCAGAGCATCCTCTTTTTCGACAAATGGCAAGCCTCCGCCTGTCAGTCGTAGTCGGCGCCTGACGGGGCGCCATCAGCGGTCCCATCAGATTGCATCAGTTCGGATGATTTTTCGCGGCAGGTGATACCGGCCTCGAGGGTCGCCGGAGCGATGATTGACCGCCCTCGGGTGAACCCAGAGCTAGAGGAGGCCGGCCCTGGCAAGATCGCGCATCAGATGGCTGGCGCCGTAGGTCCAGTGCGGGCAGTCCGGCGACAGTCGCACCCGGTTGACCAGCGCGCCGAATTTCTCCGACGAGATGGTGACGATGTCGCCGACCTTATGGGTAAACCCCTTGCCCTTCTCGCCGCGGTCCTTCGAAGGCACGAACATGGTGCCGAGATAGAGCGCCAGGCCGTCCGGGTACTGGTGATGCGCGCCCATGGCAGCCGCTACGAGCTCTTCGGGAGAGCGGCTGATCTCGGCCATCGAGCTCGCGCCCTCCAGCGAGAACCCGTCCTCACCTTCCACTTTCAGCCGGACCACGGCCCGCTTTACGTCGTCGATGGAGAACGTGCCGTCGAACAGGCGGATGAAGGGGCCGAGCGAGGCGGAGGCGTTGTTGTCCTTGGCCTTGCCGAGCAGCAGCGCGGAGCGCCCTTCGACATCGCGCAGATTTACGTCGTTGCCGATGGTGGCGCCGACGATCCTGCCGCTTGAGGCGGCGATCACGGCGATCTCCGGCTCCGGATTGTTCCAGGTCGAGACGGGATGCAGGCCGACATCGGCGCCGAAACCGACCGAGGCCATCGGCTGGCATTTGGTGAAGATCTCGGCATCGGGGCCGATGCCCACTTCCAGATATTGCGACCAGGCGCCGCGCGCGATGAGCTTGGCCTTGATCTCCATCGCTTCCGGCGAACCGGGCTTGAGCTTGGACAGATCGTGGCCGATCAGCCCGGCAATGTCGGCGCGGATGGCGTCGGCCTTTTCCGCCGAACCGCGCGCCTGTTCCTCGATGACACGTTCCAAAAGGCTGACGACGAAGGTGACGCCCGAGGCCTTGATCGCCTGCAGGTCGACGGGGGAGATGAGATAGGGCCTTGCCGGATCACGCGTGGCTTCGAAACTGTTGGCCGCGATGCCGTCGAGCGAGCCGATCGGCTTGCCTTTGGCCGAGCGCACGTATCCTGCCGGATCGCCCATCTCGCAAATATCGCGCACGGTTGGCGCCGTACTCGACGTGATGTCGAACACGGTGCCGTCGCGCACCGTGACCACCATGGGATGCGAGGCATCGCTGCTCCTGGCGCGCCCGACAAAAAGGCCTTCGGCGGGCAGTTGCATCGGGTTCGTCATGTGTGCGGTCCTCTGATCATCAAAAATGCGGCTTGCTGGTTCGGCGCGGCACTTTCACCGGATTCCTGTCAAAGGTCTATCCCGTTTGTGGTGAGCCAGGCGCCATGTCTGCCGGCGTCGTCGGCGATTGGCGTACCGCAAGGAAGCACTCCTTCAGGGGTTGAATGCATGCGGCGGTGCGGGAGTCCCGACGCCTGCTTCATTTTTCGGCTTGCGTTTGTTCTCGTTTTGTTCTAATATGCCCAACCTGAGTCAATTGGCGGACGAGATCAGTATGAGTGGGCAACCCGCATTCGGAACCGCGAAGAACGGCCAGGCCTTTTTCCGATGGGAACAGGCCGGGAAGCATTTCCACCGGCTGTTCTTTGCCATCCTCGTCGGCAGCGCGATTGCTGGTCGTCTCGCGCGAAAGGCCATTGCCTTGAACCGTGAGTTCAGATTGCAAGGCTGGCTGGTTCCGGAAAATCACATCCACATCTCGCTTGTCGGCCTCGGCGACCATGAGGAGTACCCGCAGGAGTTGGCAGAGGCCGCCTGTCATATCGGATCGATGATCGTTGCGAAGCCCTTCGAGGTCTCGTTCGATCGCCTGTCGGCTTTTGGCGGTGGTGCACTGGTCCTGCGCGGCAGCGATGGCAATCCGTCGCTGCAGAAGTTCTGGCGTGACCTGACGGCGGTGATCTCGGACAGCCCGCTAAAACCCTTTCTCACCAGGTCCATCGAACCGCATGTCACATTGCTTCGTGATGAAGTGGGCGTTCCCAGCATTCGCGAGCGGTCGATCGATCCGATCGGCTGGATTGTCCGGGATTTTGTGCTGATCCACAGTCTCATTGGGAAAGGCGCCTACAAGCAGCCCGGACGCTGGCGGCTGACCGGTCAGGACGATGCACTGCCCGCCATGTGAGAGCCTGGAATCGTCCTCGCATAGTCCGCGCGGTCCATCATCCTGACATGGCATGTCAGCTACCAGACGGCACGACGATGGCAGGCCGCCAACCTTTCCCTATTTGCAATGCGTCTGAACAGGAGGAACACATGACCAACACGGAAATTGCCAAGGATTTCACGGAGCTTCTCAAGCGCGGTGACTACGAAAGTGCTGCCGAGAAATACAACGCCGACGACATCGTCAGCTATGAGGCCATGGAGGGGCCGATGGCCGTCTGCCGCGGCAAGGACGCCGTCAAGCAGAAAGGCCAGTGGTGGCAGGAAAACAACGAAGTCCATGGCGGCTCGGTCGAGGGCCCTTATGTCAACGGCGACCAGTTCGCCGTGCGCTTTACATTTGACATAACGCCCAAGGCCACGGGCCAGCGTGTCACCATGGACGAGGTTGGCCTGTACACGGTCAAGAACGGCAAGATTGCCGAAGAGCGCTTCTATTATTGAGACGGGTTTCCGGCTGTCGGCACATTTCGCCGCATCCTAAGCGGCCAGGATCATGTCCTGGCCGCTATCCGACCTGATGCACATCGTCGTCACGGATCGGCGACCGCGCGCCCGCCATTGAAGAAACTTACTCTTCGATGGTTCTGCCGGGCCGCTGGCAAAGCGCGCCGGGGCTGCTTAATCTGCGGCCAGATTCGAAGTCCGGAAGGCACCTGTTTTGACGATCACCATGTACGGCATCACCACCTGCGACACGATCAGGAAGGCCCGCGTCTGGCTGGAGGGCCACGACGTGCCGTACCGGTTCCACGACTATCGGGCCGAAGGCATCGAGGCGGGCAGGCTGGATGGCTGGGTCCGCAAGGTCGGCTGGGAAAAGCTGCTCAATAAGGGCAGCACCACGTTCCGCGAGTTGCCGGACAAGGATAAGCAGGGCCTGGATGAAAAGAAGGCCAAGGCACTGATGCTGGCCAAGCCGACGATGATCAAACGGCCTGTGCTCGAGGTTGGCGACCGCATCCTGGTCGGGTTCAAGCCGGATGTTTATGAGGCGGCGGTGGTCGGGAAGTAGGGCGCGGTACACTCTCAGTTCGTCATCCTAGGGCGGAGCAAGGAGCGAAGCGACGCGGCGCAGACCCTAGGATCCATGCCGTGACTTTTGGGCGTCGCAGCCGTGCAGATTCTGCTCCGTTGCATTTGCGGACGGACGTCACGGCATGGATCCTCGGGTCAAGCCCGAGGATGACGAAGGGACAGGTCACTGTCCTCTCAGATACCCCGCCAGTACCACGGCATTGTTGTGCGCCTCGTCATGGGCGCCGTAGAGCAGCGTCACCTTGCCGTCGCGGAGCAGGGCGCGCAGTTGCGCCACGGCCTCGCCATTGCCTTCCAGTTCGGCACGATACCGCTTCTGGAACTCGGCCCATCGTTCGGACTCGTGCCCGAACCACTTGCGCAAGTCGGTGCTCGGCGCGATGTCCTTCAGCCATAGCGCCAGCGCGGCATGCTCCTTGCTGACGCCACGTGGCCAGACTCGATCGACCAGGACCCGCTGCCCGTCATCGAACGAGGGTGGTTCATACACCCGCTTGACCGCGATCTCGAAGGCCATCCGCTCTCCTTCGTGCGCTCCCGTCAGGCCCACTCGCCCTTGCGCATGACCGGCACGCGGCTGCCGTCCTTGCCGACGCCTTCGATGTCGATCTTGTCCGAGCCGATCATCCAGTCGATGTGGATGAAGCTCTTGTTGCCGCCGCGCTCCGCGATCTCGGCCTGGCTGAGCGAGGCGCCGTCGACGAAGCACTTCGAATAGCATTGGCCGAGCGCGATGTGACAGGCGGCGTTTTCGTCGAACAGCGTGTTGAAGAACAACAGGCCGCTCGCCGAGATCGGTGAGGAATGCGGCACCAGCGCCACTTCGCCAAGCCGGCGTGCGCCCTCGTCGGTGTCCAGCACTTTCTTCAGCACGTCCTCGCCCTTCGAAGCCTTCGCCTCGACGATCCTGCCGCCCTCGAAACGCACCGAGATCTCGTCGATCAGCGTGCCCTGGTAGGAGAGCGGCTTGGTCGATGAAACATGGCCTTCCACCCGCCGCGCATGTGGCGTGGTGAAGACCTCCTCGGTCGGGATGTTGGGATTGCAGGTGACGCCGTTCTTGGCGGTGGAGGCGCCGCCCATCCACTCATGGCCGTCGGCCAGCCCGACCGTCAGGTCGGTGCCCGGCCCGGTGAAATGAAGCGAATGGAAAGCATGGCCGTTGAGCCATTCGGTGCGGCTGCGTAGGGCCGCATTGTGCGCCTTCCAGTTGCCGATCGGATCTTCCACGTCCACCCGCGACGCGGCGAAGATGGCGTCGGCGAGCTTGGCCACCGCAACGTCGTCGGCATCATCGGGGAAGACCTGCTTGGCCCAGGCGAGATCGGGATAGGCGACGATGTTCCAGTTGATGTCGAAGCCGGTGATCTTTTCCAGCGCCGGCTGGTAGGCCATCGAATTGGCCTTGTTGGCGCGCGCCACGTTCGCCGGGTCCTGCGCCGACAGGAGCGAAGGATCTTCGCCGCGCACGGCAAGTCGCGCCGCATTGTTGGAGAAGGCTTTGGCCATGCCTTCATAGAGCCAGCCGGCGGCGCGGTCGAAGCCGGCGTCCGCGCCATAACGAAAGCGCGCCAGCGTGATCTCGTCATCGTTGAAGATCGGCGTCACCAGCCCCGCGCCGGCCTTGTAGGCATGCTCGACGATGCGCCGGGTCAGCGGCAGCGCGGCGATGGAGGAGGTCAGCACCAGGTCCTGCCCGGGCTGCAATTGCAGCCCCACCTTGATGGCGACTTCGGCCAGCCTGTCGAGCTTCACCGGGTCGATCGTTGCGGAAACGCCGCGCGAATGTGTGGTCATGATCCTGCCTGCCGTAGTTTGATGTCGGACTCTACATAGACCGGCGCCACGGTGCTTTCCACCGTGATCGCATCGGTCGTGCCCGTCTTCGCGGAGCCGAACCGCGCCATCGTCGCCTCGATCTCTTCCCTGATCCAGAGCTTGAAATCCCGGACCTTGCGGCTTTCGGCCTTGGCGGCGGAGGTCACCAGCCAATAGCCAAGCCCGCTCTGGGCGCGGATCCCGAACGGCGCGACGAGCCGCCCGTCGGCCAGCGCGTCGGCGGCGAGCAACTGCCAGCCCAGCATCACGCCATGGCCGGCAATCGCCGATTCCAGGCAAAGCATCGGATCGGTGAAGCGAGCGCCCTTCAGGAAAGTGACTGGTTCGACACCGGCGGCGTCGAACCAGCTTTCCCAGTTGATCATCGCTCGTTCGTCGGTAATCGCGCAGGTCTGGGCAAGGTCTTCGATCGATTTCAGTTTCTTCGCTATCGAGGGCGCGCAGACCGGGAACACCTCTTGTGCCAAAAGCAACTCCGCCTTGCTGGCCGGCCATGTGCCGTCGCCAAGCCGGATGGCGATATCGATATCGGAATGGTCGAGGTCGGCCAGCCGCACCGAGGCGTCGATGCGCAACAGCACGTTGGGATGCCGGGTGAAGTGATGCGACAGCCGCGGCAGCAGCCATTTCGAGGCGAATGCCGGCGCCACGGAAACCACCAGCGTGCATTGTCGCGCCTCGTCGGCCAGCGCCACGGCCTGGGTGAGCTCGCGGAAACCCGCGCCGAGGCGCATCGCGAACATGGCGCCGAATTCGGTCAGGACCAGCCCCTTGGTCGTTCGCTCGAACACGGCCTGGCCGAGCTGCTGCTCCACGCGCTTTATCTGCTGGCTAACGGCGCTGGCCGAAACGTTGAGTTCGCCGGCGGCCGCGGCGAGCGAGCCGAGACGGGCGACGGTCTCCACGGCGCGAAGGCCGTTGAGGTGGACGCGGTTGAGCATGGCCATTGAGTTTTTCTAAACCAGCGGGGCTGAAATCTCAATTGAAAGTGATGCCGAAAACGCAGACTTTATTCACGGGACAGGCCTGCGGAGGCTGACATGTTGAGGCTGTTATCGTCGCTCAAGATAGTATTCCCTGTGCACGAGCCGCCAGACGGCTGCGAAATGGTCGCCTGGCTGGCCGATCCGCTTGCGCATCCCGTGCTCGACGCCATGTCGGAGCGTGAGCTCGGCGACATGCCGTTCCGGCTGACGGCGCGACGCACCGCCCACGAGACGGCGCAAGCGGGCTGCCGCTGATTGGTGCTGACGGTCCGGCGTCTGGCCCAACGCAAGCGCGTTGTGTCGCCGGTCTTCGCACTTATTGTGCACCGCGATGACATCCGCTACCTCAACAGCGCTGCGGTTCGCTTTCGCCGGCATGATCGCCATGGCTGTCGCCATGGGCATTGGTCGTTTCGTCTATACGCCGATCCTGCCCGGCATGATGGAAGAACTCCATCTGTCGGCGGCCGATGCGGGCTGGATCGCGTCAGCCAATTATCTCGGCTACCTCGCCGGCGCCTTCGCCGCGGCGGGCGGCTGGGCGCATGGACGCGAGCGCCTGCTGATGCTGGCCGGCCTCGGCGCCAGCGCCTTGCTTGCCGCGCTGATGGGCTTGTCGGATACGATCGCCGCCTTTCTCGTCATCCGCTTTCTTGCAGGCCTGGCCAGCGCCTTCGTCATGGTGTTCCTGGCCAGCATTGTTTTCAGCCATCTTGCCGCGGCCGGCCGCAACGATCTGCAGGCGTGGCATTTCGGCGGCGTCGGCCTCGGCATCGCCGTTTCCTCGGTGCTGATGGCGGTCCTGGTCAGCGAACATGCCGGCTGGGCGGCGGGCTGGCTGTGGTCGGCGGCGATCTCGGCTTGTGGCTTCATCGTGGTGGCGCTGCTGGTGGACAGCGGTCCGCTGGCCAGCGGCGATACCGGCCGCGAGCCGGCGCTGCCAAAGGACCGCTCGCTGACCAAGGTGATCGTCGCTTACGGCTTGTTCGGCTTCGGCTACGTGGTGACGGCGACCTTCCTGGTCGCCATTGTCCGGCAAGGCGGCGGCGGACGCGTGTTCGAGGCGGTGGTCTGGATGGTCACCGGTCTTGCCGGCTTTCCCTCGGTCTGGCTCTGGCAGAAGATATCGGCGCGGATCGGCCTATACGCGACCTATGCGCTGGGATGTTTCGTCGAGGTCGTCGGCATTGTCGCAAGCGTCGCGGTAGGCGGGCGCACCGGGCCGCTGCTCGGCGGCCTGCTCGTTGGCGGCACGTTCATAGCCATCACCGCGCTTGGCCTGCAGACCGCGCGGCAACTGGCGCCACAGGCCCCCCGGCGGACCTTCGCCTTGATGACGGCTTCGTTCGGTCTTGGCCAGATCATCGGCCCGATTGCCGCCGGGCTCCTGGCGCAGGCGTCGGGCGATTTCTTCCTTGCCTCGATCGCCGCCGCGGCCGTTCTGGTCGCCTCCGGCGTCATCATATGGTCGGCCGCGCCAAAATCGCCATGATTGTGGGTTTGCTCGGTGCCGGGCATCGGGCATGGGCATTTTCTTTCCCCCTAATGTGTGACTTTATGCCTGCTGAACCCAGCTGATTTGCGCAAAAATCGAGGAATTCGCCACAGTGTTCGTATCCTTCTTCCCGCAGCCGAAGCTGTTTTTCTCTTCGGCCGCCGTCTGGAGCCTTGCGGCGATCCTGTTCTGGTTTTTCGGGGGTGAGCAACTGGGCGCCGTCTTCGGCCTGCCGCCGGCAGCAGCCGGTGCACCGCCCATTATCGGCATCGCCGTCCTCGTCTCGAAGCCGTTTCTCTGGTTCTACATCTACTTCGCGTTTTGCGTGGTCGCTTTCTATGCGTTCTGGAGCTGGTATTCGCCGCATCCGTGGCAACGTTGGTCTATCCTGATGACGGCGGTCATCCTGTTCTTCATCTATTTCAATGTGCAGGTCAGCGTCGCCGTCAATGCCTGGTACGGCCCCTTTTTCGACTATGTGCAGGGGCTGATGTCGGGCACCGGAAAATCGACCAACGCCGAATTCTACATTGGGCTGGCCGATTTCTCGTGGCTTGCGCTGGTCGGCATGAACGTGCAGGTGGTCAACGCCTTCATCGTCAGCCACTGGATCTTCCGCTGGCGCACGGCGATGAACAACTATTTCGTCGAGAACTGGGGCAGGCTGCGCCACATCGAGGGCGCCTCGCAACGTATCCAGGAGGACACGATGCGGTTTTCCCAGATCATGGAAGATCTGGGTTCCAGCTTCGTCCAGTCGATCATGACGCTGATCGCCTTCCTGCCGGTCATGATCCAGTTGCAGGCCCATATAACCGAGTTGCCGATCATCGGCGCGATCCCCCAGCCATTGGTGGTCGCGGCACTGGCCTGGTGTCTGTTCGGAACGATTTCGGTCATGATCGCCGGCATGAAGCTTCCAGGGCTGCAGTTCCGCAACCAGCGCGTGGAGGCGGCCTACCGCAAGGAGCTCGTTTACGGCGAGGATCATGCCGACCGGGCCCAGCCCGCCACCACCGCCGCGCTGTTCGCCAATGTTCGCCACAATTATTTCCGGCTGTATTTCCACTACATCTATTTCAATGTCGTCCGGTACACCTACCTGCAGGCCGACAATATTTTCTCGCTGCTGATCCTCGGGCCGTCGCTGGTCGCCCACAAGATAACGTTCGGCGCGCTGAACCAGATTTCGAATGCATTCGGCAAGGTGACGGGTTCCTTGCAGTTCCTGCTCACCTCCTGGTCGACCATCGTCGAACTGCAATCGGTGCATAAGCGCCTGCGCGCCTTCGAGGCGACGCTGCAGGGCGAGCCGCTGCCGGAAATCGACCAGCGCTATCTGGCGCGGCAAGGCGCCGAGGATCCCGCTTAAGTCAGGAAAGACCTGGGTGCGAAACGGGTCGGCGGCTCAGCCGCCGACGGAAGCCTGCTTCTGGCCAGCACCCTGCCGCGAGATATAATCGCGAAAACTGATGCATTCGACGTCTGATTTGACGCAGACCTCGCCGGCAAAACGCTCCAGCGCGTTCCAGTAGGCGCCGTCATTCATCAGCGCGAAATGGAAGCCGAGTTGCAGCGGAACGCGCTTGCCCCGGTATTGATCCTCGAAGGCGGCGCGGAAAGCCCGGTAGGTGCGGTCCGCGAACTCGCCTGCCTTGCTCGGCCGCTCGAAGCCGCCGGAATGCCTGACATAGAGATTGTAGTCCATGGCGATAACCGGCCGCGATTTCGGTCCTTCCGGGATCTGCGGCAGTGAAAAGCGCGCGAGGCCGGCGGTGGTCGGCGGCTGGACCGGGCCGCGCGAGACGCCGCTGGCGTCGAACCGGTAACCGGCGGCGGGCAGCGCCTCGTAGAGCGCCTTGCTCGTCGACAGATAGGGCGCGCGGAAGCCAACCACCGCATGCCGCGCGAAATCGCGCCAGCCGGTCGGCTCGGGCTCGATGCCGTTGATCGCATAGGCGTTTTCGAGGATGTGCTCGAACGAGGCGAACTCCTTCAGCCAGTCGGCCTTGCTCCAGCCCTTGCCGTCGAAATGGCCGCAGCCATGACTGGCGATGTCATGGCCTTCCGATGCCGCAAGCCCGATCTGCTCCAGCCGCTGGCTCACTTCCTGCGTCGAGGCGGCGAAGCCGATGTTGGATTTGCCCGATGTCTTGCCCGGCGCGGTGTATTGGCTGCGCGTTTCCGATGACAGCAGGAAGACACAGGAGAGGAAATAGGTGAAATGCGCTCCGGTGCGCTTCGCCAGCGCCCGGCTGCGCTTCCATTGCGAGATGTCGCGGGCGCTGTCGAAGGAGATGATGACGACCTGCTTCGGCCTTGCCGGCAAAGGCGCCCGCGAGCCGGGTGGATCGGCGAAAGCCGCACCGGCCGTGGCAAGCGAAGCGAGACAGAACGCGGCAACGCGAGACGAAAAGGATATTGGCAACAGCTACTGACCCCCGGCGGTTTTGGCCCCGCTATAGCGCAAATGTGGCGTGGGTGCGGTGGGCTTTTTGTCCGTTTGCCCCGCGAATAGGTGATTTTCCCGTCGAACCCCTTCCATGCCGACAAAATTTCGCTAAAACGCGGGCTCGCGAACGCTCCGGCCCGGGGCAGGAATGGTTTTATTGATGTCCGACGACAGTTTTATCCGTGAAGTCAACGACGAGATCCGTCGCGAACAGGCGCAGAAGCTGTGGGACCGTTTCGGCCCGGCCCTGCTTGTGGTCGCGGTGCTGGTCGTGCTCGGCACCGCCGCCTTCGTCGGCTACCGCTACTGGGACGAGACCCGCGCCAACCGTTCGGGCGATGCCTTCTCGCAAGCGTTGAAGCTGGCCAATGACGGCAAGAACGACGAGGCGCTGGCCGCGCTCGATCAATTGGAGAAGGATGGCTACGGCGCCTATCCGCTGCTCGCTCGCATGCGCGCGGCCACCGTCAAGGCCGACAAGGGCGATGTCGACGCAGCCGTCAAGGATTTCGACGAGGTGGCGGCCGACGCCGCCATTCCCCAGGGCATTCGCGACATGGCGCGGTTGAGGGCGGCGCTGCTGCTGGTCGATCACGGCTCCTTCGCCGATGTGTCGAGCCGCGTCGAGGCCCTGACCTCGGACACCAACACGCTGCGCCACACCGCGCGCGAGGCGCTCGGGCTGGCCGCCTGGAAGGAAGGCAAGACCCAGGATGCGCTGAAGCTGTTCGACCAGATCGCCGCCGATGACGGTGCCCCGCGCAACACCCGTGAACGGGCGACCCTGATGTCCGAGCTGATCCGCGGCTCGGGCAGCGCGTCGTGACATATGAGCTTCAAAGTCGCCATCATCGGCCGGCCTAACGTCGGCAAATCGACTCTTTTCAATCGGCTGGTGGGAAGGAAGCTGGCGCTTGTCGATGACACGCCGGGCGTCACCCGCGACCGCCGCGTCCATGCGGCAAAGCTTTACGACCTGCATTTCGACGTCATCGACACTGCGGGTTTCGAGGACGCCGCCGCCTCGACGCTGCCCGGCCGCATGCGTGCGCAGACCGAGATCGCTATCCGTGAGGCCGACCTGATCTTCTTCACCGTCGACGCCAAATCCGGCCTGTTGCCGGACGACCGGACCTTTGCCGAGATCGTGCGCAAATCCGGCAAGCCGGTCGTGCTGGTCGCCAACAAGGCCGAGGCGAAGGGCGCGCAGGGCGGCATGCTGGAGGCCTGGGAGCTCGGGCTTGGCGAGCCGGTTCCGGTCTCGGCCGAACACGGCCAAGGCATGCCCGACCTGCGCGACGCGGTGATCGCCGCACTTGGCGAGGCGAGAGCCTTTGGCGAAGATGAGGACGACGACGAGGAGATCGCCTCCAGCGAGGTGCTGATCGGCGAGGATATCGCCGATCCCGACGCCGACGAGGTGCCGGCCTATGACGACACCAAGCCGATGCGCATTGCCGTCGTCGGCCGCCCCAATGCCGGCAAGTCGACGCTGATCAACGCACTGATCGGCGAGGAGCGGCTTTTGACCGGACCGGAAGCCGGCATCACCCGCGATTCCATCTCGGTCGATTGGGACTGGCGCGGCCGCCGCATAAAATTGTTCGACACCGCCGGCATGCGCCGCAAGGCCAGGATCCATGAAAAGCTCGAGGTCATGTCGGTGCAGGATGGCCTGCGCGCCATCCGCTTCGCCGAGATCGTCATCATCGTGCTCGACGCCACCATCCCTTTCGAGAAGCAGGATCTCCAGATTGCCGACCTGATCATCCGCGAGGGCCGCGCGCCGGTGATCGCCTTCAACAAATGGGACCTGATCGACAATCCGCAGGAACTGTTGGCAGAACTGCGCGAGAAAACCGAACGGCTTTTGCCGCAGGCGCGCGGCATGCAGGCGGTGACGGTTTCGGCCGAGACCGGACGGGGCCTCGACAAGCTCATGGAAGCCGTCATCCGCACGCACAAGGTCTGGAACAGCCGCGTCTCGACCGGCAGGCTCAATCGCTGGCTGGAAGGCATTCTTGCGCATCATCCGCCGCCCGCGGTTGCCGGTCGCCGGCTGAAGGTCAAATATGTCACGCAGGCCAAGACGCGCCCGCCGGGCTTCGTCGTCTCGTGCTCGCGCCCGGATGCGATGCCGCAATCCTATGTCCGCTATCTCACCAACAGCCTGCGCGAAGCCTTCGACATGCCGGGCGTACCGATCCGCATGGCGTTGAGGACTTCGGACAATCCCTTTGCCGGCAGGGCCAAGAAGCGCTGACGTCCGGGGGAAGGGTGCCAACCCTTCGACGCGGTGTAGACCCTGGAATGACGAAGAGGGGCTGCGACCAGGGCCTAGGCGACCTTCAGCAGGTTCTCATCCGTCCGCGCGCCCTCCGGTAGTGCCTGCCGCGCCGCTTCCAGCAGGATATCGGCGAGGCGGGCGGCCACCGGTTCGGGTTCGGCATCCCTGCGGTGCAGGAACAGCGTCATCCTGGGCAGCGCCGGCAGACCGGCAATCTCCGGCGTCATCGCGCTGACGCTGGCCGGCAGGCCGATGTCGGTGCGGATCGTCAGCCCGAGCCCGGCTGCCACAGCCGCCCAGATGCCACCAAGGCTCGGGCTGGAGAAGGCCATGCGCCAGGGCAGGCCGGCGCGGTCGAGCGTTTCGGTTGCGACCGTGCGCAACAGGCAAGGTGCTTCCAGCGCCACCAGCGGCAGCGGCTCGCCATGGCGCAGGCTGGTCTCGATGCGCTTTGCCGGGCCGATCCAGCGCATCTGCACGTCGGCGACATGCTGGCTGTATGGCAGCGTCGCGCCGCTGTGCCAGGCAAGTGCGATGTCCAGGCTGCCCGAGATGATCCGCTCCGCGAGCTCATGGCTGCGCGCGATGCGGGCCTCGATCTTGACTTTGGGATGGGCACGGGCGAAGCGGCCGAGCACGTCAGGTAGCACCGCCTCGCCAAAATCCTCCTGCAGGCCGAGCCGCACCCAGCCTTCCAGCTCGACATCATGGATAGCGGCGGCCGCCTCGTCATTGAGCTCGACCAGCCGCCGCGCATAGCCGAGCATGGTCTCGCCGGCTTCCGTCAGTGCCAGCCCGCGTCCCGACTTGCGGAAGATAGGCGTCGCCGCCTGCTCCTCCAGTTTCTTCAACTGCGCGCTGACCGCCGAGGTCGAGCGGCCAAGCCGGTCGGCCGCCTTGGCGAAGCTGCCAAGCTCCATTCCGGTGACGAAGCTTCTGAGGACGTCGAGGTCGAATGTCACGCGTCGCATGATAATCCCGTTTTTTAGGATTGTGCGTCAAAAACTTCCTGATTTTATGGACAAAGCTATGGCGATAGACATGCGCCGTCAAGGCCGGTCACCGGGCCGCAAACGGGAATGAAACCATGTCCGCCATCGTCACCCGCACCGATTGTCAGTCGACGCCACGGGCCGAAGGCTCCGGCTCCAGGACCTTCGCGCCCAACCACCGCTGGAAGGTGCTGGGCATCGGCGTCGCCGCCAATGCCGGTTTTTCCGCTACTTTCTCCGGCATACCGGCAACCGCGGTGCTGATGCGGCAGGGCTATCATCTCGGCAATGCTCAGCTCGGCCTGGCGCTTGGCCTTCTCGGTCTGGGCGTTGCGCTCAGCGAACTGCCCTGGGGCCTGCTCACCGATCGCTGGGGCGATCGCCGTGTGCTTTTGACCGGGCTCGGCGCCACGGCGGCGTGGCTGTTCCTGATGGCGTTGCTCATCGTTCCATCCTCGTCCGGCGAGCCGGGCGTTCATGTCCTGGCCGCTGCCTTGCTCGTCACCGGCCTGCTCGGCGGCAGCGTCAACGGTTCGAGCGGCCGCGCCATCATGGGCTGGTTCCGCGAAGGCGAGCGCGGATTCGCCATGAGCATCCGGCAGACGGCGGTGCCGCTTGGCGGCGGGCTGGGCGCTCTTGTCCTGCCCTCGCTTGCCGCCAGGCATGGCTTCGCGGCGGTCTATGGCCTGCTCGCCGCCTTCTCCGTGATCTCCGCCTTCTTCGCCTGGCGCTGGCTGCACGAACCGCCGACGCAGGGTTCGGCCGCGCCGACCGTTCTGGCCGGGCCCCCGCCGCTGCGCAATGTCGAGGTCTGGCGCATCGCAGCGGCCATCGGCCTGCTGTGCTTTCCGCAAGTGGCCGTACTCACCTTCGCATCGGTCTTCCTGCACGACTTCGCCGGCATGGGGACCCTGGCCACCAGCGCAAGCCTCGCCGCCGTGCAGACCGGCGCCATGGCGATGCGCGTCTGGAGCGGCCGCTTCACCGACCGCCACGGCAACCGCCGGCCGTTCCTGCGCCTGTGCAGTGCGCTCAGCGCGCTTGCCTTCACGCTGCTCTGGCTGCTGGTCCTGGCCGGCCCGACCATATCAGGCGGCCAACCCGTCGTGATGGCCACGCTTCCCGTGATGCTGATTGTCGCAGGCATCCTGGTCTCCGCCTGGCATGGCGTCGCCTACACCGAGCTTGCCACGCTTGCCGGCGCTGGCCATGTCGGCACCGCGCTCAGCCTGGCCAACAGCTTCGTTTTCATAGGTTTCTTCCTGGTTCCGGTGGCCATTCCGGGGCTCTTGCATCTCTGGTCCTGGCCCGGCGTTTGGTTGTCGGCGGCGGCGTGCGCGTTGATCGCGTGGCCCATCTTCCTGCGGCCGGCCTCCATGTCCGTCCCGCCGCAAAACCGCCCCACTTCGCAACCACGAGCCTGAGCCGACCGGGAAAACCCGATCGAAGCTGTTAACGTCCCATCAAGGTTAATGCATCATTTTGCTCTCCAGTGGGGTCAGTAGCGTTCCTGGAGAGAGTTCCGTGCATCGACGTGTCTTGACGCGCCTTGTTGCCGTCGCCGGTGAGAAGAAACGCAGCCTCGTGGCACCTTTCATCGTCGGCCTCGGCATCTGGATCGGATTTCCGACGGTTTCCGCCTACCAGGATATGACGAGCCTCGTTTCCGGCCTCGAGGCGCCGACCCGCTGGAATTCCTATGTCGAGAAATCCGTCGCCGGATCGGTCCATGCCGCTGAGATGCCGTTTGTCGACGACGCTGTGACGGGTTCGCTCTCCGGATCGGGGGTGCGCCTGCCCGGCGTCGGCGCCGTCTCCTTTCGCGGCAAGGGCGGCAAGGTCAGCACTACGCCTGATGAGGACCGCATCGTGCGCGCCGACAAGAAGGGCCGCATCGTCCAGATCTCTCCCGTCGCCCCGCCGAAGAACTTCAACGCCGGCTCGATCTTCGAGCGCACCTCATCCCTGCTGCGGCCCAGCATGGACAGCGGCCTGAAGATGGCTTTCGCCAAACCCCAGATCAAAGGCAAGGAAATCCAGATCGCCGCGGCATTCCACGCGCGTGAGGACAAGAAGCCGGATCCCGGCGTGTCGCCCATGCTTGCCGCCCTGGTCAACAACGATCATCCGGATGTGCTGGCGACGGCCTATGCGCAGGCCGCGCCCGATTATGCCAAGGCGTCGCCCTTCGAGGCCCTGCTCCAGGACGAGGAGCCCAACAGCGGCCGTTTCATCCCGCCGATGGCCAAGGGCGACCATTCTTGGATCCAGAATCCGCTTCCGGCGAGCGTCTTCTCCAAGCCCGAGCAAAAATGCCTGGCCAACGGCATCTACTTCGAGGCGCGGGGCGAATCCGTGCGCGGCCAGGCCGCCGTTGCCCAGGTCATCCTCAACCGTGTCCGCAATCCGGCCTATCCCAATTCGATCTGCGGCGTCGTCTACCAGAACGACAGCTGGTTCAACCGTTGCCAGTTCTCCTTCGCTTGCGACGGCAGGAAGAAGCGCATCGACAACCCGGTCGCCTACAAGGCCGCGCAGGATGTCGGCATGGCGGTGACCGCCGGCAAGGTCTTCATTCCCGAAGTCGGATCGTCGACCCATTACTATGCCAATTACGTCCATCCCAACTGGGCGCGCACGATGCAGAAGATGACCAAGATCGGCCTGCATATCTTCTACCGCACCTATGGCGGCGGCTGGAGCTGAACGCCCGATAGGCGTCCATATTTTTGCGCGGCTGCGCGGTCTCTCGAAGAGCCGTCGCGCGGAGGATTCGCTCAAGGCGTTCGCGCCGCCATGGCGGGCACGATGTCGCACCTCTCTATTATATTGATTTCATTGTATAAAATACATGGTAACGAACTTCCGCCCGTGGCTTGACGGGCGCAAACCCTCTAACTATGTTGCCGGCGACTTTAGAAGCGGACGGACGGTGACGGTCTGCCCGGGCAGGGGGGTTGCGATGGCCGACGAAACTGGGCCAGGCGGAACCGGAGAAACCGGCCGCGGCAAGCAGCACGAAGCCGCCATCCGCGACGACGAACTTGAGCGCCGCCGGCGTGAACTTGAAGCATCGCTTGCGACAAGACGGCCGGACCGGCTCGAGGGGAAAGACGCGAAACCAGTGACCGGGTACGGTCAGGCACTCAAGCTGTCCAGCGAGTTCATCGCCGGGGTGGTAGTCGGTGCCGCCATCGGCTGGATCATCGACCGTCTGGCGGGGACATCGCCATGGGGTCTGATCGTGTTTCTGCTGCTTGGTTTTGGCGCGGGCGTGCTCAATGTCATGCGTTCGGCAGGCGTTGTGGCGGAATTCGGACAGGGCGACAAATCGCGCTCTGGCCGCGACGACAGCAAGTGACCGCCGTTCAGGCGGCACTTGGAAATAGCCGCCTTTCGACGGGCGGCATGGTAACAAGGCCGCATGCGGCACTGACGGGGTTTGAACGTGGCAGCTGACAAGGTCGATCCGATCCACCAGTTCCATATCAACAAGCTGATACCGATCGATATCGGCGGTTACGACTTGTCCTTTACCAATTCGGCGCTGTTCATGGTCGCGACCGTGGTCGTCGCCGCGGCATTCCTGTTTCTGACGACGTCGAGCCGCAGCCTCGTTCCCGGCCGGCTGCAATCGATCTCCGAAATGGCCTATGAATTCGTCGGCAACATGTTGCGCGACGCCGCCGGCACGCAGGGCATGAAGTTCTTTCCCTTCGTGTTTTCCCTGTTCATGTTCGTGCTGGTCGCCAACCTGCTTGGCCTGTTTCCGTATTTCTTCACCGTCACCAGCCACATCATCGTCACCTTCGGCCTCGCCGTGTTGGTTATCGGCACCGTGATTGTCTACGGTTTCGGCAAGCACGGCCTTGGTTTCCTCAAGCTGTTCGTGCCGCAAGGCGTGCCGGTGTTCCTGCTGCCGCTGGTGGTGCTGATCGAAGTGATCTCGTTCGTGTCGCGCCCCGTCAGCCTCTCGGTTCGTCTGTTCGCCAACATGCTCGCCGGGCACATCACGCTGAAGGTCTTCTCCGGCTTCGTGGTCAGCCTCTCGGCGCTGGGCGCGGTCGGCGTCGCTGGCTCGGTGCTGCCGCTGGCGATGGCCGTGGCGTTGACCGCGCTCGAACTGCTGGTCGCCTTCCTTCAGGCCTATGTCTTCGCGGTGCTGACCTGCATGTATCTCAACGACGCCCTGCACCCGGGGCACTGATAAAAAATTTCCGGCGCAAGAGTTTTCAACATTGCCGCCGGAATGGAATCGCAACGGAATTTCAGATCCAAAGGAGTTGAACAAATGGACGTAGAAGCAGCAAAGTACATCGGCGCCGGCATCGCTTGCCTCGGCATGGGCGGCGCGGGCATTGGCCTCGGCAACATCTTCGGCAGCTATCTCTCGGGCGCGCTGCGCAACCCGTCGGCCGCCGATGGCCAGTTCGGCCGTCTGATCTTCGGCTTCGCCGTGACCGAAGCTCTGGGCATCTTCTCGCTTCTCATCGCGCTGCTGGCCCTGTTCGGCTGAGCCCCTGTTTGGCTGAGCCGCCATTTGGCTAAGCTATGGGAAGATTGGACAGGCCGGCCGCGAGAGCGGCGGGTCTGATATCAGGGGATAGTCCATGTTCGTGACATCTGCCTTTGCGCAAGAGTCCGCGCCTGCCACCGAGGCTGGCCACGCTGCGACGGAAGGCGACACGCATTCCGGCACCAGCGTGCCTGCCGAAGCTCATGGCATGTTTCCGCCATTCGATCCGGCGACGTTTCCGTCGCAGCTTCTTTGGCTGGCGATCACGTTCGGGCTCTTCTACCTCTTCCTGAAGAGGGTGGTGGTGCCGCGCGTCGGCGGCATCATCGATGTCCGCAACGACCGTATCAGCCAGGATCTCGATCAGGCCGCGAAGCTGAAGGGCGAGGCCGACGCCGCCGTTGCTGCTTACGAGCAGGAGCTGGCGGAAGCCAAGAAGAACGCCAACGCCATCGGCCAGCAGGCCAATGACGCGGCCAAGGCGGAAGCCGAGACCGCGCGCAAGAAGATCGAGGCCGCGCTCGACGAGAAGCTCGGCGAGGCCGAGGCGCGCATTTCTTCCATCAAGGCCAACGCCATGAAGGAAGTCGGCAGCATCGCCGAGGACACTGCCTCGGCGATCGTCGAGGCGTTGGTCGGCGGCAAGGCCAGCAAGGCCGAGATCGCGGCCGCGGTCAAATCCGTGGCCGGGTGAGGAGCGCATCATGGACGCCACATCTCTTGCAACGCTCTGGGCCACGATCGCCCTGGTCATCTTTTTGGGCATCGCCATCTACATCAAGGTGCCCCGCCTGATCGCCAAGGCGCTCGATGCCCGCGCCGCCAGGATCAGCAGCGAGCTTGACGAGGCGCGCAGGCTGCGCGAGGAGGCCCAGCAGCTGCTTGGCCAATACCAGCGCAAGCGCAAGGAAGCCGAGCAGGAGGCCGCAGACATCGTCGCCGCGGCCAAGCGCGAAGCCGAACTGCTCGCCGCCGAGGCGCACAAGAAGACCGAGGACTACGTCGCGCGGCGCACCGCTCTTGCCGAACAGAAGATCGGCCAGGCCGAGCGCGAGGCGATCGGCGAAGTGCGCGCCAGCGCCGTCGACATTGCCGTCGAAGCCGCTCGCACGCTGCTCGCCGGCAAGATCGACGCCAAGGCCGGCGCGGATTTGTTCAAATCCGCGCTCCAGGATGTGAAGGCGAAGCTGAACTGAGCCTTGACCGACGCAGAACAATCAAAAGCCGCCTGGGCAACCTGGCGGCTTTTTTGTTGGAGCAGTGCGCAGAAGCTGCCAATCTCCCCCCTCGTGGGGGAGATGCCCGGCAGGGCAGAGGGGGGCGCTGTCCCGCCAGCCTGTCAGACAATCCCTCAGACAATCCCTGCGCTGCCTTGCGACTTCTGCGTGAGTAGAAGTAGTTCTGGAAGGTAGCGATCTTTCGCGCCCCCCTCTGTCCTGCCGGACATCTCCCCCACGAGGGGGGAGATCAGCTATATCGCTGCCGGCTCACTCCAGCCCGGCGAAGCTCTCTTCTTCCACCACCTCGGCACCTTCAAGCCTGAATGGCGCGAACGACACGCGGTGCAGCCGCGCCACCGGCCCGTGCGTCTCGATCGCGGTGCGATGGCGGACCGTGGCATAGCCCATATGCACTTCGAAGCCGTAGTGCTGGTGATGGCTGCCGCAGCCGCACATCATGCGGTCGCGCATCACCTTGGCGACGATCGAGGCGGCGGCGATGGATTGCGAGCGCTGGTCGCCCTTGATCAGCGCGCGCCCCGTGCAAGGCAGGCCCGGCGGCACGTCGCGCCCATCGGCAAGCGCGAGCTTCGGCTGCACCGGCAGGCCGGCGACCGCACGGCGCATCGCCTCCAGGCTCGCCTTGAGGATGTTGCTGCCGTCAATGCCCTCGGCGCTGACCGAGGCCATCGACACGCCGAGCGCGGAGCCGATGATGCGCACGAACAGCGCCTCGCGTTGCAAATGGCTGAGCCGTTTGGAATCGTCGAGGCCGTCGGGGATGTTGGCAGGGTCGAGCACGACCGCAGCCGCCACCACCGGTCCGGCCAGCGGGCCGCGTCCGGCCTCGTCCATCCCCGCGACCGGCCACAGGCCTTCGGCCATCGCCTTCGTCTCGAAGGAGAAATCGGGTTTCTCGACGATTTCGAAGAGAGGCGGAGAATCAGAACGCGCGCGAGCCATGTTGCGGCGAGGTTCGCATCGGCTCTGATTCTCCGCAAGTCCCTCCGGGTCGGGTGGGGCGCCGGACCGGGAGGGCACCGTCTGCAGGCCGGGGCAGGCCGGACGGGATTTTTCGCCACGGCGGCAAACAGCCGCGGTCGTTCAAAGCAGCATCAACTGCTCCTGGTCCTTGCCGGCGGCGACGAACTGGTCGGTCCGCAGCGTGCGCCGCTCGGCATTGAGACCGAGCCGCTTGGCGGTGATTTCGAAGCGCCGGCCGATCTGCCAGGCGTAAGGACCCGCGCCCTTCATGCGCTTGCCCCATTCCGAATCGTAATCCTTGCCCTCGCGCATCGAGCGGATCAGCGACATCACATGGCGATAGCGGTCGGGATAGTGGCGCAGCAGCCAGTCCTTGAAGATCGGGCTGACCTCGAGCGGCAGACGCAGCACGACATAGCCCGCCTCGCGTGCGCCGGCATGGTGCGCCGAATCGAGGATGCGTTCCATCTCCTGGTCGGTCAGCCCGGGGATGATCGGCGCCACCATGACCGAAGCAGGGATGCCGGCATCCGCAAGCTGCCTGATCGCCTCCAGCCGCTTGGCCGGCGTCGAGGCGCGTGGCTCCATGGTGCGCGCCAGCATGCGGTCGAGCGTCGTCACCGACAACGCCACCTTGGCGAGGCCCCGTTCAGCCATGCGTGACAAGATGTCGATATCGCGCGTCACCAAGGCGGATTTGGTGACGATGCCGACCGGGTGGCCGCGCGCCTCCAGCACTTCGAGGATCTCGCGCATGATCCGATACTGCTTCTCGATCGGCTGGTAGGGATCGGTATTGGTGCCGATGGCGATGGTTCGCGGCTGGTAACCGTCCTTCGACAGTTCCTTGTCGAGCAGGCGCGCCGCGTCGGGCTTGGCGAACAGTTTGGATTCGAAATCCAGCCCCGGCGACAGGCCCATGAAACTGTGCGTCGGCCGCGCAAAGCAATAGACGCAGCCATGCTCGCAGCCGCGATAGGGATTGATCGAGCGGTCGAAGGAGATGTCGGGCGATTCATTGCGGGTGATTATGGTACGCGGCTTCTCGACCTGCACCTCGGTCTTGAAGGGAGGCAGTTCCTCCAGCGAGTTCCAGCCATCGTCGAAGACATGCCGGCTGACCGGCTCGAACCGGCCGGACGGGTTGATGCCTGCCGACCGGCCGCGGTTGCGGTCCGGACGCACGCGCATGCCGCTCTGCTCGATCATCGCGTTGGCCATTTCGGCTCGTCCTGCTCCGAAGGCGGCAATGTCGGCGCGCATGATCGGTTCCATCTTCGCCCGCTCCCAGGGACTGTCCATGTTGTTTCGAATCGCTCTGTTCATGAATTTAATCCTATTTGCCGAACGAGAACAAAGCAAGAACTTTCTATGGTGCGCCGCAAAAACTGGCGCTGCGTTCCGCTTTCCGCTATTCGGCAAATGATGCTCACCGTTCTCATAGAGACCCACAATGACGAGGAGGGCCTCGCTCGCACCTTGGCGACGCTGATCGGCGGCGCCGTGGAGGGCGTGGTTCGCGAGGTCATCGTCTGCGACGCCGGTTCCACCGACCAGACCCATCGCGTCGCCGAGCATGCCGGGTGCCAGTATGCGACCGACGGCGTCGCGGCGGCCATCCGGCACGCGAAGGGCGATTGGCTGTTGCTGCTGGAACCGGGCGCGCGGCTGGTCGACGGATGGATCGGCGAGGTCGTTGCGCATACAGCGAGGCAAACCATGGCGGCGCGGTTTTCACGCACACGCGCCGGCCGCGCGCCATTCCTGGCCCGTATCTTCTCGGGAAACCGTGCCTTGGCCGACGGGCTGCTGATCAGCAAGCGCCAGGCCACATCCTTGTCGAAAAGAGCCGGCAGCGCCGAGGCTCTCGCTCGCGGCCTGGCGACCAAGCGGCTGGATGCCGAAATCTGGGCCGCTCCGGCAAAACAAGAGCACCGCCCGTCCAAATGATTTTGCAGCTGCTCTGTCTACGTGCGTTGCACATGTGACGCGCAGCCAGTTTCCGATCACGCGGGTGCCGGCGCGCAGGCCGCGGCTGATGATGGAAGTGGTTTCGGTGTCTCGCGGTCCTCGCGCCGGCGCTTCCACGGCGAGCCGGTCATTCGCTAAAACGCATCTCGACAGGCATCCAGCGAAGACGACGTCTGGCTTGACGCTGTGCCTTGCTTTCCGCGTCGTAGTCGACCGGGATCGGTTCCTGACTGAACGACCTTTGATCGTCCAGGGCGTTGATGATGACGATTGCCCTGGCATCGTCCTCTCCGGCGATTGCGGCGGTATAGACACCGCATTCACCGCAGATAAGGTAGTCGGCCGTCCCCAATCCAAAACGGTATTTCTTCAATCGCTGGATGTCCTTGACTGAGATGACCAGTCTGCCGTCCGGATCGGCGACGGCGCGCGAGCCATGCTTCGTACAGAACGAGCACTGGCAGGCGCGAACCTCGATTTTCGATGGATCGAGCTCGGTTGAAAATCGAAGGCGTATGTTGCCGCAATGGCACCCGCCATTATGCACTGTCATCGCGTCCGCCCGTCTTCAACGGCGATGGCCGCCGCCGCGAGACGATACGTCCTGCCGCATCCGGTTTGGAATGGTCTTTCGAAGGCGAAGGCGGTGTTCTGCCTGGCAAACGCGGCGTGAAACCAGCGCCTTGCCTCGGCTTTCACGGAGCCGACATGCCGCGCCGCAGGTGCTCGTCCAGGCGCGGCATGATCTCGACGAAGTTGCAGGGCATGTGCCGGTAGTCGAGCTGCGCCTTCAAGATGCCGTCCCAGGCATCCTTGCAGGCGCCGGGCGAGCCCGGCAGCACGAAGACGAAGGTGGCGTTGACGACGCCGCCGGTCGCCCGGCTCTGGATCGTGGAGGTGCCGATCTTGTCGTAGGAAATGCGGTGGAACACCTCGGAAAAACCATCCATGCGCTTTTCGAAGATCGGCTCCAGCGCGTCCGGCGTCACGTCGCGCCCGGTGAAGCCGGTGCCGCCGGTGGTGATGACCACATCGATCCCATCATCCTTCGACCAGCCGAGCACCTTGTTGCGGATCTTGTCTCCATCGTCGGTGACAATGTCGCGGGCGGCGAGGATGTGGCCGGCATCCGCGATGCGATCGGCCAGCGTCTGGCCGGACCTGTCGTCGGCAAGGCTGCGCGTGTCGGAAACGGTCAGCACCGCGATGCGGACCGGAATGAAGGAACGGCTCTCGTCAGTCCTGGCCATGGGCATCTGCCTCCGCCGTCATGCTGCGCGTCGCGGCGACGAACCAGTCGGGTTGCCGGGCGCGGATGTCCGCGGCCGCGCGCTTGGCGACATTGCCGGTCTCGAACAGGCCGAAGCACGTGGCGCCGGAACCCGACATGCGGGCACAACCGGCCCCGGCCTTGTTCAGCACCGAAAGTGCCTTGCCGATGGCGGGCTCGATGGCGCGGGCCGCCGGCTCGAGATCGTTGCGCGTTATCTCCAGCCAGTTGCGCAGGCCGTGGAAGTCAACCACATGCGGCAGCGGCGGCAGCGCATCATTGTCGCGCCGCGACAGCGCGTTGAATACGTCGGCGGTCGAGACCGCCTTGCCGGGATTGACCAGCACCAGTCCGAGCGCCGAGAAATCAGGCACGATCGACAGCTCCTCGCCGATGCCGCGTGCAATCAGCGGCCTGGCTGCCAGACACATGGGAATATCGGCGCCAAGCGAAAGCCCGATCCGCGCCAGCGCGACATCGTCGATGTCGAGTTGCCAGCTTGCCGCAAGCCCGCGCAGAACTGCTGCCGCATCGCTCGACCCGCCGCCGACGCCGGAAGCGACGGGCAGGTTCTTTTCGAGCTTGATGGCGACCGGCGGCGTGCCGCGAGGACCGGCTGCCTGCCGCAGCGCGTCACGCGCCCTGAGCACCAGATTGCTGCCGTCGACGGGAACATCCGGAGCGTAGCGGCCGGACACGCTGAAATCGTCTCGCTCGGCAAGCGCGATCTCGATCCTGTCGCCAAAGCGCGTGAACACCGCCAGGCTTTCGATCAGATGATACCCGTCATCGCGCCTGCCGGTGACATGCAGAGCGAGGTTTATCTTGGCGGGCGCCGGCCATATCCGGACGCGCTGGCCGGATTCCAGGCTCTCGATTGCGAGTGAAATGAGGATCAGTCCTTGGCCAGCCGGTACTCGCCGGTCTTCGGATCCTTCACCAGCGTCCCCATCGCGCCGTTTGCCGTCTGCTTTTCGGTGCGCCGCACCTTGGCGGTTACACGCTCGGCCTCGCGGATGAAGGTGCGGTAGCCAAAATAAGCGGCGATCCCGACGACGGCGAAGAAAATGATCTGCGGCATATCAAAACTCCTCCCACGCTGGGCCGGCGAAGGGCGGCCGGTCGGGTCGGTTGGCGCATGTCGTCCAAAGGCGGTTTCTGGAGAAAAACGACATGCATGGAACTTCGAGGTTCATGCTAGACGGTTTTGCCGGGTTTTCAAAGCCCGAAGCGCGCCCACAAAGCGCGCTCTTGCGCCGCATCGATCACGCCCCCGGTGGCAGCGGCGGCAATATCGGGCGCCGAAAATCCCTTGCTCGAGCCGAACAGCCCGAAGCGGCCGAACAAACCGCGCGGCGCCGAGATCAGCTTGAGTTGGGTTTTCGCCCCGAACCGCGTCTTGAGCACGGATCGCATGTCGCCGAGCGCATCGACAAGCCCAAGCTCCAGGCCGCGCTTGCCGGTCCAGAACAGGCCCGTGAACAGGTCGGGATCGTCCTTGAGCTTCGTGCCGCGCCGCTCCTTGACCAGATCGATGAAGGTTTCGTGCACTTCGAGCTGCAGCGCCTTCAGCCGTTCGATGTCTTCCTTTTTCTCGGGCTTGAACGGATCGAGCACCGACTTGTTCTGCCCTGCCGTGTGGACGCGGCGCTCGACGCCGATCTTCTTCATCAGCTCCGGGAAGCCGAACGAAGCCGAGACCACGCCGATCGAGCCGACGATGGACGATGGATCGGCGAAAATCTCGTCGCCGGCGACCGCGATCATGTAGCCGCCCGAGGCAGCGACGTCCTCGACGAAGACCAGCACCTTTCTGTTCTTCTCGATCGCCAGGTCGCGGATACGCTTGAAGATCAGCCGCGACTGCACCGGCGAGCCGCCGGGCGAATTGATGGAGATGGCGATCGCAGGCGCGTCGAAGGAAAACGCCTTTTCGATCAGCCCGGCGGTGGAGGCAAGCGACAGGCTGGGACGGAACGGGCCGCCGCCCGCCAGGATGGTGCCGTGCAACCGGATAACCGGAATGGTGACGACCGTGGAACGCCAGGATTTCGGCAGCAGGCGGTTGAAAAGGCGTTTCACTGAGGTCGATCTCCGCTCGATGGGTTGCCAGCATGTAGGAATTTCAAGGCCAACGGCAATGCCGCGGCCATCGCGGCCAGGTTGTGTTCAATCTCCGAACAGGGAGGCGAGGCCGTTGTTGATCATCTCCGTCCGTTCCGACGGGCCGTCGCCCGTCTGCGCGTGAAGCATCAAAGGCGGCCGGATGGCGAGTTTGCCGCGCGCCCCGAGCGTTGCCCTGACGATGATGCGGATCGCCGCGGCATCGGGGCGGGGATGCACGGCCAGCATCTCGGCGTCGCCGAAACGGCCCGCGATCGCATCGAGAAGCGAACCGAGTTGCTCGGGCCGCGCGATGATGGCAAGCCCGCCGCGCGGCCTGACCACCGCTGCGGCACTGCGGATCCAGCCCTCTAACAGCCCGTCCTCCATGACATGCGCTTCCTTTCTCAAGCGCTCGGGCGTGGCGCGGTCCTGCGCGGCGTTGAAGGGCGGATTCATGATGACGAAATCGAAATCATTGTCGCCGAGGCCGGCCGCCGTCCTGGCGCGGCCCGAAAGCGCGACATTGGCGACGAGCACCGAAGCGCGGTCGACGAGGTGAGCGTTGCCGGGATGCGCGAGCGTGGCCGCGGCGAAAGCCGCCATTTCCGGCGCGCGTTCGACCAGCACGGCCCGGGCCGTCGGGCAGCGCGCCAGAACGGCAAGTGCCGCGGCACCGGCGCCGGCGCCGAAATCGGCGAGACGCCCGCCGAAGGAGGACGGCACGGCAGCCGCCAGCATCATGGCGTCCATGCCGGCGCGATGGCCGCCATGCTTGGGCTGCACCAGCCAGAACCGGCCGCGATGGAAGGCATCGACCGTGTGGGCTGGCGTGTCCGGGGCGAGAGCGGCTGGCGCGGCGGACATTATTTTTGGCGGATCTCGTTGGCGATGCCGGCATCCGTCAGGATGCGCCGCGCCGCGTCGGCCTTGTCGGCGTCGACCATGACGCGCCGCGGCAGGATGCCGAGCGAGCCGTCGAGCACGCTCATATTCTGGTCGGCCACGAAGCAGCCGATGCCGGCATCGCGCATCAGCGATTCGACGAAGGAGATGATGACCGCGTCGTTGGTGCGAATGAGCTCTATCATCGGACGAAACTCTCAGTTTGCCGCGTTCATGTAAACGCATGCGAGGCCCGAAACCAGAGAAGCCGCGCCAATTCGCCACTTGCCGTGGCCGCGTTCGCCGCCCTAGAGTCCGTAACGGAACTAAGGGTGCCGTCGCACGCGTTACATCAGACGGGAGAGTTTGTCGTGGGTGTCGTTCTCAACATCGAAAACGGAAAGCGGGAACCCGCCTCCATCAAGGATCTGATCGACCTGACGGCGGCCGACATGGGGCGCGTCAACGATTTGATCCTGTCGAAGGCCGGATCCGATGTCGAGATGATCCCGGAGGTCGCCAACCACTTGATCTCGTCGGGCGGCAAGCGGCTCAGGCCAATGCTGACGCTCGCCGCCGCACAGATGTTCGGCTATGCCGGCGAGGGCCACGTCAAGCTCGCCACATCGGTCGAGTTCATGCACACGGCGACGCTGCTCCACGACGACGTCGTCGACGAGAGCGGCATGCGACGCGGCAAGAAGACGGCCCGCATGATCTGGGGCAACCAGGCTAGCGTGCTGGTCGGCGACTTCCTGCTTGGCCAGGCATTCCGCATGATGGTCGATGTCGGTTCGCTGGAGGCGCTCGACATCCTGTCGAGCGCGGCCTCGATCATCGCCGAGGGCGAGGTCATGCAGCTTGCCGCCGCCAAGAACCTGGAGACCACCGAGGACGAGCATTTCGCCGTCATCAAGGCCAAGACCGCGGCCTTGTTCTCGGCTGCCGCCGAGGTCGGCCCCGTCATCGCCCAGGCGACGCGCAACGACCGCGCCGCCTTGCGCTCCTACGGCATGAATCTCGGGCTCGCCTTCCAGCTGATCGACGATGCGCTGGACTATGGCGGCACCAGCAAGGATCTGGGCAAGAATGTCGGCGACGATTTTCGCGAGGGCAAGGTGACGCTGCCGGTCATTCTCGCCTACCGGCGCGGCAGCAAGGCCGAGCGCACCTTCTGGAAGCGGGCCATCGAGGACAATGTCACCGATGACGCCGGCCTCGGAAAGGCGATCGGGCTGATGACCCACCACGGCGCGATCGCCGACACGATCGGGCGCGCCCGTCATTTCGGCGAGATCGCCCGCGACGCGCTGGCGCCGCTGGAGGCGACGCCGCAGAAATCGGCGCTGATCGACGTCATCGACTTCTGCATCAGCCGGGTGAACTGAGCCGCTGCCTTTCACGCAGCTCTCCTCTGGCTCGTGCTGGGGAGAAATCCGTGAATCCTTCTCCGCCGCCTCGACAAGCTGCCCGGCTGCAAATTATCTATAAAACATGGCAAAGGGCACGGACGACACCATCGCGGTGCGCATCGGCAAGGTTCTGGCGGATCGCATCATCTCGGGCGCGATCGAGCCGGGCGCCCGGTTGCGGCAGGACCATGTCGCCGAGGAGTTTAATACCAGCCATGTGCCCGTGCGCGAGGCCTTTCGCCGCCTCGAGGCGCAAGGCCTCGCCGTCAGCGAACCGCGCCGCGGCGTGCGCGTGGCGGCTTTCGACCTCGGCGAGGTCAAGGAGGTCGCCGAAATGCGGGCGGCGCTCGAAGTGCTGGCGCTGCGCCACGCGGCGCCGCATCTGACCTCCGCTATTCTCGATCGGGCCGAGGAGGCCAGCAAGGCCGGCGACAAATCCCGGGACGTCAGGTCGTGGGAAGAAGCCAACCGCGCCTTTCACCGGTTGATCCTGACGCCATGCGGCATGTCGCGTCTTCTCGCCACCATCGATGACCTGCACGCCGCAAGCGCCCGTTTCCTGTTCGCCGCATGGCGCTCGGAATGGGAGACCCGTACCGACCAGGACCACCGGGCGATATTGGCCGCCTTGCGGCAGGGCAACACCGAATCGGCCGCGGCGACATTGGGGCGGCACGTGCAATGGATTGGCCGCAAGCCGGTCAGGACAGCCTCCGGCACCACGCGAGAGGCCTTCGCGATCGTGGGCTAACCGCCTTGCGCAAGGCGTGCCTTGCCATCGTCCGAAAATTGTGGCTTCGATAATAGATCGAAGGCAAAAATTATCTATAATTTTGGATCGACCAAGGGAGCCCCTATGACCGACATCGCGTTCTCGTCCGCAAAACCGTCCTTCAGCCCGCTCCGGCTTCAGGAGCGATCGCTCGGCTGGCAGGCGGGCGCCGTCGTGCTCGGCACCCTGTTCCTGGCGCTGTCCTCCTACATCGAGGTGCCGATGGTGCCGGTTCCGGTGACGATGCAGACCTTTGCCGTGACGCTGGTCGGCGCGCTCTACGGCTGGCGGCTGGGCGCGATCACCATCGCCGCCTGGCTGGCCGAGGGTGCGGTCGGCTTCCCGGTTCTGGCCGGCGGGGCTGCCGGCGTACAACATTTTATTGGCCCGACGGGCGGCTATCTCTTCGCCTTCCCGGTTGTCGGCGCACTGGTCGGCTGGCTGGCGGAGCGCGGTTGGAACGGCGGCAGGGTCGTGCTTGCCTTCGTCGCCATGCTGCTCGGCAACCTGCTGTGCCTAGCCCTTGGCACGGCGTGGCTCGCCGTCATCATCGGCGCCGAGAAGGCTGTTGCCTTCGGCTTCCTGCCGTTTGTCCTCGGTGGCCTGCTCAAGTCGGCGCTTGGCGCCGCCACGCTGATGGCGCTCCCGCGCGGCAAGGCGAAATAGCGCCAGCCGTGACGATAAGGCTGCGCGCTCATCACCTCCTTTGCCTGCTCACCTATGTGGGCAAGGGATACAGCCCCGCATTCACGGCCAACTACGACGGTATCGCGCAGCGCCTTGGCCGGGGCGAGGACATACTGGTCGTGTCCGGCCCGGACGACATCTGCGCACCGTTGCTGGATGAACAGGAGCCACATTGCCTGCGGGACAGCGCCGCCGAGCGGGACCGGCTTGCCGCCCACGATGCCGGCGCCTTGCTCGGGCGACCAATCCGGGCCGGTGCGCGCCTCGATCCCGGTGCGGACATGCTGGCGCGGATGCGGCAGGCCTTCTCGGCCGGCCTCACGCGCGAGGCCTGCCGAGGCTGTGAATGGAGCGGCCTGTGCAGCGCGGTGGCGTCAGGCGGATATCAGGGCGCGCGCCTGCGGCCCTCCGGTCTTCCGGGCACTCCTGACGCCGATGCGCCGGTTTCGGGCTGAAAGCCGTTCTTTGCCGGCATGGTTTGTTAATCGGGTGACCCGATTGTGAATTCGAGGCGGATTGAAGCGTGACCCCAAAAAGGCCATGCTTTTCTCCGAAAGATCGAATCTACGTCGATCCCGCTGACGCGGAGATGGCGCCTGGCTGAAAGGGATACGATGCAGCAGGGACGTGCGCGCTGGCTGACAAGGCTGGCACTTGTGACGGGCATGGCGATTTCGGCGCTGCCGGCCTATGCCAAGCAGACCACCGAACCGGTGAAGATCACATCTTTCTCGGGAGCCTATCTGGCTGCCCGGATCGCCGAGGGTGACAACGACCTGGATAATGCCATTGCCTACTACAAGCAGGCCCTGGCCTTCGATCCAAGCGATACGGGCCTGCAGCAGAGCCTGATGCTGTCGCTGATCGCGCAAGGCCGCTTCGACGAATCCCTTGTCTATGCCGACAAGCTCAAGGAAGTTCCCGACGTCGAACGGTTCTCGCGCCTGGCGCTGGCGGTCGATTCCTTCCACAAGAAGGATTTTTCCAAGGCGCAGTATTGGTTGAAGCTGTCGCTGGAATCCGATCTCGACCGGCTGATCTCCGGCGTCATGTCCGGCTGGGCCCAAGAGGGCGCCGGCGACCCCAGCGAGGCGATGGCATCCATCGACAAGCTGCAGGGGCCGGACTGGTTCGGCCTGTTCAAATCCTTCCACCGCGCGCTGATCGCCGACGCGTCCAACATGCCTGAGAAGGCCGACGCGATCTATGCCGCGACCATGCAGGACACCGCCGCCGGCAGCGCGGCTCCCGAAACATGGATGCGCAATGCGCAGGCCTATGCCTCGTTCCTGGCCCGCAAGGGCGACACGGCCAAGGCGGTATCGGTGCTCGACCAGGCCGAGGCGTTTTCGCCGGGCAAGCTGGAAATTGTCGCCTTGCGCGACAGGATCAGCAAGGGCGACAAGATCCCGCCCTTCATAGCCGGCCCATCCGACGGCGCCTCCGAGATATTGCTCGATCTGGCAACCGCGCTCAATCGCGGCGGCGGTGAGCCTTTCGTCAGGCTCTATCTGCAGTATGCGCTGGCGCTGAAACCCGACAGCGATGCCGCCCTGGTGCAGCTTGCCGCCGTTTCCGAACAGCTGAAGGACGGCGAGGGGGCCATCGCGCTCTACCGACGGATACCGGATACCTCGCCGCTGAAGGAGCTTTCGGACTTACAGCTTGGCCTCAACCTGGCCGATCTCGATCGCCATGACGAGGCGATCACGCATCTGAAGGCCTTCGTCGATGCGCATCCCAACGACATGCGCGCCTATCTGGCGCTTGGTGGGGTCTACTCGTCGAAGGAGGATTTCCGTTCCGCCGCCAATCTCTACGACAAGGCCGTCGAGGCGCTGAAGACGCCGACCGCCGCCAACTGGAATATCTTCTACCAGCGCGGCATCGCCTATGAGCGGCTGAAGGAATGGCCGAAGGCCGAGCCCAATTTCCGCAAGGCGTTGGAATTGCAGCCCGACCAGCCGCAGGTGCTGAACTATCTCGGCTATTCCTGGGTCGACATGAATATGAACCTGAAGGAAGGCTTGGCGATGATACAGAAGGCCGTCGATCTCAGGCCGAGCGACGGTTACATCGTCGACTCGCTGGGTTGGGCCTATTTCCGCCTCGGCAGGTACGATGACGCGGTGCGCGAAATGGAACGCGCGGTGTCGCTGAAGCCGGAAGATCCGGTGCTGAACGACCATCTCGGCGACGCCTATTGGCGCGTCGGCCGCAAGCTGGAAGCCACCTTCCAGTGGAACCAGGCGCGCGACCTGAAGCCGGATCCCGACGTGCTTGCCGCCTTGCAGCAGAAGCTGATGAAGGGCCTGCCGCCGATCGAGTCCAACACGGCGCAGGAAACCCCCAAGGTCAAGCCGGCACCGGCTGCGCCGAAGGGCTAAAATGAAATGATGTTGGTCGTGAACGGGGCCCTTGTCGGGCTCCGTTTTCGTTGGCAGCCACGTCAGAACAGCTTGCGGTAGACGACGAAGCCCGAGCGTTCGCCGATCCTGTCGTAGAGCTTCATGGCGGTGTGATTGGTCTCGTGCGTCAGCCAGTAGACCCGGCCCGAACCGGCCGCCTGCGCCCGCTCGTAGACGCCCTCGATGAGAGCCCGGCCGATGCCCTTGCCGCGCAAGGTCTCGTCGGTGAAAAGATCCTGCAGGTAGCAGTTTGGCGCGATCGCCGTGGTGCTGCGGTGGAAGAGGTAGTGCACGAGGCCGACGAGCCGTCCTTCACTTTCGGCAACCAGCGCATGCACCGGCTCATAGGCGTCGAAGAAGCGCGACCATGTCATGGCGGTGATCTCGCTTGCCAGCGCCGTCTCGCCCGAGCGCCCGTAAAACGCGTTGTAGCCGTCCCACAGCGGCAGCCATTGCGCGAAATCCTGGCGCGTGACCGGGCGGACGGTGATGGAGTTGGGCATGGCTGACCTGTTGTCTGGCGAGGCGGAGTTGTGAGCGTTCACCAGAAGGCACGTGCTCATCGCCGGCAATGGGCCAGCCGCTCGCAAAGCTTTCGACATGCCTCGCGACGCCCGCGCCTTGCTTGACGCTTCGCCGCCGTGTCTCTAGGACGGGGCCGCAAGTCAGCCCTTGCAGCCGAGGCCACCGTGACGATTGAAATCCCCGCCCATATGCATCCCAGCCGCTCCTTTCAGGGGCTGATCCTGACTCTGCACAATTACTGGGCGGACTATGGCTGCGTCATCCTCCAGCCCTACGACATGGAGGTCGGCGCCGGCACCTTCCATCCGGCCACGACGCTGCGGGCGCTTGGACCGAGGCGCTGGAACGCCGCCTACGTCCAGCCTTCGCGCCGCCCCAAGGACGGCCGCTACGGCGAGAATCCGAACCGGCTGCAGCACTACTACCAGTATCAGGTGATCCTGAAGCCCAATCCGCCCAACTTGCAGGAGCTCTATCTCGGCTCGTTGGCGGCGATCGGCGTCGACCCGCTGCTGCATGACATCCGCTTTGTCGAAGACGATTGGGAAAGCCCGACGCTGGGCGCCTGGGGCCTTGGCTGGGAATGCTGGTGCGACGGCATGGAGGTGTCGCAGTTCACCTACTTCCAGCAGGTCTGCGGCATCGAATGCGCACCGGTTGCCGGCGAACTCACTTATGGCCTGGAACGATTGGCCATGTATGTGCAGGGCGTCGACAATGTCTACGACCTCAATTTCAACGGCCGCGACGGCGCCGACAAGGTCACCTACGGCGATGTCTTCCTGCAGGCCGAGCAAGAATATTCGCGTCACAATTTCGAATACGCCGACACGGCGATGCTGCTGCGCCACTTCGACGATGCCGAGGCCGAATGCAAAGCGCTGCTTGAGGCCGGCGCGCCCGCATCGAACGACAATCTGCCTATGCACCGCATGGTCTTTCCCGCCTACGACCAGTGCATCAAGGCCAGCCACGTCTTCAACCTGCTCGACGCCCGCGGCGTGATCTCCGTCACCGAGCGGCAGAGCTATATCCTGCGCGTGCGCAATCTGGCGAAAGCCTGTGGCGAGGCGTTCTTGAAGACGCAGGCCGGCGGATTGGCGGCCTGAGCTCAGGCATTTTCGCTCATCAATTCGAGGGAAGCGTTGATCGGCGATAGAATCTGGCCGCTCGGGCCGGCCATTATACGCAATGCTTGGCGCACGCCCGGCATCGAGAAGGCGCCATGGGCCTGAGCGGTGAAGCAGGCGATGAGCGCCAGGATTTGCAAAAGTCTGGATGCCGTTTTCATGGTCGTTCAGCCAATAGCTCTCTGCCTGAGCGTGGGTCGCTTCAGCGCTGCGTTCGGTTCATGGAAATCTTTGATCCAAGGACGAGTGGGATCATCCCGTCCCGACAGGACGCCCAAAATTTCTGGAAAGGGTGACAGCGGCCAGCCGAGTTGCTATGGCCTCTTTACCTCCCCCTGGATGGGGGAGGTCGCCGCGAAGCGGCGGGTGGGGGTGACAGCGCGACTTCTCATGCCGAAACTCGATCGGTTCAAACTGCGGTCGGCGCAACGGCTTCGTGCGGCGATGACCGACGAAGAACGCATCTTGTGGCGGCACCTATGGCGCATCCCGGTGGAAGGCACTCATTTTCGCAAGCAGGCGTCGGTCGGTATTTACTTCCCTGATTTCATCTCACACCGCCTGAAACTGATCGTCGAGGTGGACGGCGCTCACCACAGTTTCGATCGTCAGCAACGACACGACGAAATTCGGACAAAATGGTTCGAAAGTCAGGGCTATCGTGTCATCCGTTTCTGGAACCACGAAATCAAAAACGAACTGGATTCCGTGCTCGATACGATCTATGCGGCGGTGGAAGAACGAAAAACAGACCTTCGTCCGCCAGACGCCGAAGGCGCTTGAGATTGAGACGCCGCCACCCCACCCCGGCGCTGACGCGCCGACCCTCCCCATCGAGGGGAGGGTGAGGAGCTATCCATGCCTGACCTGCTTCTAGAACTTCGCTCCGAGGAAATCCCGGCCCGCATGCAGCGCAAGGCGGCTGGCGATCTGAGGAAGATGCTGACCGACGGCCTGGTCGAGGCAGGGCTGACCTACGAGGCGGCGCGCGAGTACTGGACACCGCGGCGACTGGCGCTCGACATCAGGGGCCTGACCGCGCGCTCGAAGGATATCCGCGAGGAGATCAAGGGGCCGTCGACGACGGCGCCGGAACAGGCGGTCCAGGGCTTCCTGCGCAAGGCCGGGCTTTCCTCGGTCGCCGAGGCACACGTCCATTCCGACCCGAAGAAAGGCGATTTCTACGTCGCCCATGTCTCGAAGCCGGGCAGGGCGGCGGAAGAGATCATCGCCGGACTGGTGCCTGACATCATCCGCAATTTCCCGTGGCCGAAATCGATGCGTTGGGGGCCGGCCTCGGCCAAGCCCGGCTCGCTGCGCTGGGTGCGGCCGCTGCAATCGATCCTGTGCACCTTCGGTCCGGAAACCGAGGAGCCGGTCGTGGTCGATTTCGAGATCGACGGCATCCGTTCGGGCAATGTCACTTACGGCCACCGCTTTCACGCGCCCGGCGAAATCACCGTGCGCCGCTTCGACGACTATGTAAGCAAGCTGGAAGCGGCCAAGGTCGTGCTCGACGCAGACCGGCGCAAGGAGATCATCCTTGCCGATGCCCGCAACCTCGCTTTCGCCAACGGGCTTGATCTGGTCGAGGACGAGGGGCTTCTGGAAGAGGTGTCCGGGCTGGTGGAATGGCCTGTCGTGCTGATGGGCGCGTTCGAAGACGCTTTCCTGGCCATTCCGGCCGAGGTGATCCGCCTGACCATCCGCGCCAACCAGAAGTGCTTTGTGACATCGCGCCCAATCTCCCCCCTCGAGGGGGAGATGTCGGCGAAGCCGACAGAGGGGGTCGGCACGACGGGACGCGACTCCCTTTCGCACACAGAGGACGCCGGCGCTCCACGTGAGACGACCCCCTCTGCCCTGCCGGGCATCTCCCCCTCAAGGGGGGAGATCAGCGAACTTTCCAACCGTTTCATCCTCACCGCCAATATCGAGGCTAGTGACGGCGGCAAGGAGATCGCCCACGGCAACGGCAAGGTGGTGCGCGCGCGCCTCTCCGACGCGCTCTATTTCTGGACGACCGACCAGGGCGATCTGCCTGATCTCGCTGAGCTCGAGGCGTCGGCGAAAAAGTTCGGGCTTGACCTGAAGAAGCCTCTCGACCAGCGCATCGCGCGCCTCGACCACCTCAATGTGACCTTCCATGCCAAGCTTGGCATGCAGGGCGCGCGCGTGGAGCGGATCAGGCGATTGGCGGAGGAACTGGCGCCGCTCGTCGGCGCCGATCCCGCGCTCGCCGCTCGCGCCGCGGTTCTCGCCAAGGCCGATCTGACCACCGAAGTGGTCGGCGAGTTTCCCGAATTGCAGGGCGCCATGGGCCGCAAATACGCGTTGCTCCAGGGCGAGCATCCGTCCGTGGCGGCAGCCATCGAAGAGCACTACAAACCGCAGGGGCCGTCCGATTACGTGCCGAGCGATCCGGTGTCGATCGCCGTCGCGCTCGCCGACAAGCTGGATACGCTTGTCGGCTTCTGGGCCATCGATGAAAAACCGACCGGCTCGAAGGATCCTTACGCGCTGCGCCGCGCTGCGCTCGGCGTGGTGAGGATTTTGGTCGAGAACCGCATTCGACTGGGGCTGACGACGATCTTCGGCAGCGCCTCCATGAATTACACGGTTGGCAGTACGGATCAGGTCCGAGACCTCCTCGCCTTCTTCCACGACCGCCTGAAAGTCTACCTGCGCGATCAGGGCGCTCGCCACGACCTGATCGACGCTGTCATCACGCCGCAGTCGGATGACCTGCTGCAGATCGTACGCCGCGTCGAGGCGCTCGGCACTTTCCTCGACACCGAGAACGGCAAGAACCTGCTTGCCGGCACCAAGCGCGCGGCCAATATTTTGGCTGCCGAGGAGAAGAAGAAAACGGCGATCGCCGAAACCGTCGAGCCCGCGCTGTTCCGCGAGGATGCCGAGAAATCGCTGTTCGCGGCGGTGAATCAGGCCGAGAAGCAAGCCGGCGAAGCGATTCAAAACGAAGACTTTTCCGCCGCCATGCTGGCGCTTAGCGTTTTGCGCGAACCGGTTGATTCATTCTTTGAACGCGTTCTCGTGAATGATGAGGATCAGGCCGTGCGCGCCAATCGATTGGCGCTGCTCGCCCGCATCCGCGCGGCCACCGACCAGGTTGCGGATTTCTCCAAGATCGCGGGCTAGAGACTTCAGGCGGCGACACTCGTCCACGGCGCAAAAGCGGCCTGTCCGGCAATGGTGCCGGACGCCGGACCGACGTCAAGACAGCCGCTACTTGAGCTTGCCGACTCCAGGGACGGGCTGCTGCGCTGCCGCCGCCGGCGCGGCTGCCGGTGATGTCGCCGGGGTCTTCTGCCCATTCGCCGCCGGTGCCGTCGAAGCGGTGGCGGTTGCAGGGGCAGTGGCCGGCACCTTGGCCTGCGTGGGCGTCGAGAAGGCGCTGCCGACGATACCGCCGCGAATGATCATCGGGTTTTGCAGGAAGCCGTGCCGCGCCTCAGGCGCGTTCGGGATCGCCGCCACCTTTTCATAGGTGACGTCAGGGTCGCCGAGTGCGGTGACCGACCGCGTATCGCCTGCCTGGGCAGCGTCGGCTGCCTCCAGCGTGACAATGGACGGCGTTGCGGACGGCGCTCCGGGAAAGACCAGTGACGAGGCCTGGGCCCCGCCGGCCATCGCCGCCAGAGTGACACCCAGCGTTCCCCAAATACGCACAGACACGATGAAAGCTCCCCATTACCCGGAAGCCCCACGATAGCGGGTCGGAATTGATGCCGGCTTTCGCGGAACCGTAGCATTTTAGGGATTGTTAAATCGCCAAGGGCCGGGCTTGCCCCTTGGACGCCATCGTACTACGCAGCCGGCATTCGTGAGGTGACCAGAGTGGCTGAAATTCTTGCCGTCGGCGAGGCGATGGAACGGGCATTGGCGCTGCTTGAAAGCGGCGAGGTGGTCGCCATTCCGACCGAGACCGTCTATGGGCTCGCCGGCGACGCCACCAACGGCATCGGCGTGGCGCGCATCTTCGAGGCCAAGGGGCGGCCGCGCTTCAACCCTCTGATCGCCCATATCGCCGATATGGAGATGGCCGAGCGCATCGCTGTGTTCGATCCGCTGTCGAGGAAATTGGCGCTTGCGTTCTGGCCAGGTCCTTTGACGCTGGTGCTGCCGCAGCGGCCCGGCAACGGCACCCATCCTTTGGTCACCGCCGGGCTCGACACGATCGCCTTGCGCATGCCGAGGGGCTTTGGCGGCGACCTGATTGCAAGGCTCGGCCGGCCGCTTGCGGCCCCCAGCGCCAATTCCTCCGGCAGGATCAGCGCGACGACGGCGCAAGCCGTGGCGGCTGATCTCGGCGCACGCATAAAGCTGGTCGTCGATGGCGGGGCGACGCCGGTCGGGCTGGAATCGACCATCGTCAAGGCCGAAGAGGGAAAATTGCGTCTGCTGAGGCCCGGCGGGATTGCCGCCCAGGAAATCGAGGCGGTCGTCGGCATGGAGTTGTTGCGCGGCGCCGACGCCGGTGTCGAGGCGCCGGGCATGCTTGCCTCGCACTATGCGCCTGACGCCGCGGTGCGGCTCAACGCCGGGACCGTCGGCGAAGGCGAGGCGCTGCTGGCCTTCGGCAAACGTCGCGCCGAAGGCTGGCAAAACGCGGCCGCCTGCCTCAATCTGTCCGAGGCTGGCGACCTGCGCGAAGCGGCGAGCAATCTTTTCGCCTACATGCAGGAGCTCGATCGCAGCGGCGCGCGGATCATCGCCGTCGAACCGGTTCCCTTCGACGGGCTCGGCGAAGCGATCAACGATCGGCTTTCGCGGGCCGCCGCGCCGCGTGACAATAGCTTGCCGCCAACATAGTTTCGCGCACATGACCGACATCGCCGAGATTCCCGACACCGCTCTCATCGACCGCTTCGCGGCGATCGTCGGTGAGAAATACGCGCTGCGCGACCAGCGCGATATAGCACCCTACATCACCGAACGGCGCGGGCTGTGGCATGGCGCGACATCGCTTGTGCTGCGGCCAGGCAGCGTCGAGGAGGTCAGCCGGATCATGCGGCTGGCGACCGAGACGGCAACGCCGGTCGTGCCGCAAAGCGGCAATACCGGGCTGGTCGGCGCCCAGGTGCCGGACAACTCCGGCCGCGAGATCGTGCTGTCCCTGTCGCGGCTGAACCGCATCCGCGAGATCGATGTCTTGTCCAACACCGTGACGGCGGAGGCCGGCGTCATCTTGCAGACGTTGCAGGAAGCGGCCGATGCCGCAGACCGGCTGTTTCCGCTGTCGCTGGCCGCGCAGGGCTCCTGCCAGATCGGCGGCAATCTTTCCTCCAATGCCGGCGGCACCGGCGTGCTGGCCTATGGCAATGCACGCGAGCTCTGCCTCGGCGTCGAGGTGGTGTTGCCGACCGGCGAAGTGTTCGACGATCTGCGCAAGCTGAAGAAGGACAATACCGGCTACGACCTCAAGAACCTGTTCGTCGGCGCCGAAGGCACGCTCGGCATCATCACCGCCGCCGTGCTGAAACTGTTCCCGAAGCCGAAAGGTCGCGAGGTCGCGTTCGTCGGCCTGCCGTCGGCCGAGGCGGCGCTGTCGCTGTTCAGCCTGGCGACGGACCGCGCCGGCGCCGCGCTCACCGCCTTCGAGCTGATCGGCAAGCGGCCCTACGATTTCACGCTGGCGCATGCCCAGGGCGTGGTGCGGCCGCTGGCGCAGGATTGGCCGTGGTATGTGCTGATGCAGATCTCGTCCGGCCGTTCACCGGAAGATGCCAGGGCCTTGATCGAGGACGTGCTCGGGGCCGGGCTGGAACAGGAAATCGTCGGCGATGCGGTGATCGCGGCCAGCCTTGCGCAAGGCGATGCCTTCTGGAATTTTCGCGAGGTGCTGCCCGACGCGCAGAAGCCCGAGGGCGCCTCGATCAAGCATGACATTTCGGTCCCGGTGGCATCGATCCCACGTTTCATCGAAGAGGCCGCCGGCGCGGTGGCTTCGGTCAGCCCCGGAGCGCGCGTGGTCTGCTTCGGCCATATGGGCGACGGCAATCTCCACTATAACATCTCGCGGCCAGTCGACGGCGACGACCAGGCGTTCCTCGATCTCTACCACCCCATGAACAAGGCCGTGCACGACGTCGTGCGCTCCTTCCACGGCTCGATCTCGGCCGAGCACGGCATCGGCCAGTTGAAGCGGGACGAACTGATCGCCACCGCCCCGCCGATGGCAATCGACCTGATGCGCAGGGTCAAGCAGGCCTTCGACCCCGCCGGCATCATGAATCCTGGTAAGGTTATCTGATCCTTTCGGATTCAAGCGCTCGGTCGCATTCCGATAACCATCCCCGTGATCAGCAAAATTTAACCGACTTTCTTAAGCGCGGCGGTAAGGAGGCCGCGCTACTGTTTCCCCATAACGAGGCCGGGAAAACTGGCCCGGAGAGAACCGGACACCGGCTCTCAGGAGAAACAGGAAGGCATTCAATGAACACTGGACTGAAGCCAGTCTGGGCGGGACGCAACATGCGCCTCGACCCATTCCGCCTGCCGCAGGTGGTAAGCTACGCCACGCGCGACGACTATGGCGACGTGACCTTCACCATCGACCACCGTGGCGCCGTGATCCGCCGCCTGCTCGAGATGAGCGGCGTACCGGCAATCATCGCTCTGCCCGCCAATGCGTTCCGCGGCGTTGCCGCCCGCGCGATGGAGGACCCGGAAGGTAACGTCACGGTGACTTTGGAACTCCTGCACAATGATCCGATGCTGTCGGTGCCGCTGCTGGTGGCCGACGATCTCGACGACGTCGCCGCCGACTGGCGCGCCTGGGCCGACGCCTATCGCCTGCCGATGCTGTTGATCGAATCGGACGGCATCGCCCGCACGCTGGAGGAATCGCTCGGCGCGGCCATCAAGACGCTGCCGCCGCAGGACCGCCGCAAGGGCCGCGTTTCGACCATGCGCCGCCCGCGCTTCCTCGCCCGCCGCAGGGCGGGTGACCTCGGTCTCAGGCTGGTGATCGGCGGCGAGGAGATCATCGCGCGCGAATAGGCTGAAATTCTGTCTGGAAGGCTGGCGCCGGCTGCCGCCACCTTCTCTCCGTAAACGGGGAGAAGGGAAAGAAAACTACACCAGCGGCTTCAGCGCCACCCACAGCGCGCCGCCGATGAGGCCGAGGAAGATCAGCCAGCCGACCTGGTTGTTCGACCTGAACAGCCGCAGGCATTGATCCGGATTGTCGATATCCAGCACCAGGATCTGCCGCGCCATGTGGGCGCCGGCGGCGATAAGTCCGGCCAGAGCCACGACAGGGGCCTGCGCTGACGCGAAGGCGATGGCGAAGCAGACAAGCGCGCCGCCGTAAAGCCCGGCCAGCCACGACTTGGTGTTGTCGCCGAACAGGCGCGCGGTCGAGCGTACGCCGACGATGGCGTCGTCTTCCTTGTCCTGGTGCGCATAGATCGTGTCGTAGCCGATCACCCACAGGATCGAGCCGAGATAGAGCATGACGGCCGGCCCGTCCAGGTCGCCGAACTCAACCGCCCATCCCATCAGCGCGCCCCAGGAAAAGGCAAGGCCAAGAACCAGTTGAGGCCAGTTGGTGATCCGTTTCATGAATGGATAGATGGCGACGATGGCCAGCGAACAGGCGCCGAGCAGGACGGCGAAGCTGTTGAACTGCAAGAGCACGGCAAGTCCGACCAGTGCCTGCAGGATGACAAACAGCCATGCCCCCCGCCGCGTGACCTTGCCCGACGGAAGCGGCCGCGAGCGCGTGCGCTCGACCTGATTGTCGATGTCCTCGTCGGCCAGATCATTATAGGTGCAACCGGCGCCGCGCATGGCGATGGCGCCGGCCAGGAACAGCACGAGATACAAGGGCGCCGGCAGCAGCGAAGGCAGCGGATCGCCCGGGCGCGGATAGGCGCTGGCCGCGAGAGCCGCGGACCACCAGCACGGCCACAGAAGCAACTGCCAGCCGATCGGCCTGTCCCATCGGGCAAGCTGCGCATAGGGCCATATCGGCCGCGGCAGCACGCGGTACACCCAATGGCCGTTCGGCGCGTCGGCGACGCGGCCCTGGGCTGCTTTCGACTGAACCGTTTCCATGAACGATGGAGTGGCAGCAGCCGCGCAAACCGTCAAGCGGCGAGCAGGGCAGTGGCATTCGTCAGCGCTTCAGGAGGCGAAGATGTCGCGGGCGGAGAACCAGCTCTTTGCCACGTCGACGAAGGCCAGCACGGCATTGGGCAGGCGCTGGTGCGTGTCATGGGTGAGGATGATGCGCTGCATGGGCAGCGGATCGGAAAGCGGCTTGCAGACGAGAGGCAAGCCGTCATAGCTGCGGTCGCCATGCGGCCTCGTGTAACTGACGGCGACGCCGAAGCCGTTGGCCACCATGCTGCGCTGGAGTTCGAACGAGCTTGTCTGCCTGTCGGCGACCGGCGACAGGCCACGGCTGCGGAACAGGTCCAGCATGTGCTGCCAGCTATGCGGCTGGTCCGTCGTGATCAGCGGATAGGCGGCCAGATCGGCCAGGCTGACATCGGGACGATCCGCCAGCGCGTGTCCAGCCGGCAAAAGCGCGTGCGGCCTGAGCTCATGCAGCAGGATGCGGGCGAAATGCGAAGGCAGCCCAAGATCATAGGTGAGCCCGAGGTCGACGGCGGCATCGCCGAGGCGCCGCCCGAGCGTCTCGAAGGTCTCGTCGCGCACGATCACTGCAACCTCAGGATGGCGTTCCGAGAAGGCGCGGATCAGGGCCGGCGCGAAATAAGGCGCCAGATCTTCGAAGCATCCGAGCACCAGTTCGCCCCCGAGCGCCGACTTGCGCGAGCCGAGACCGATGAGCTCGTCCGTCTCGGCAAGGACCTGTTTCGCCTTGGCCACCACGGCGCGGCCGAAGGATGTCAGCGAAACGCCGCTTCCGCGCTGGCGCACGAAGAGTTTCTGGCCGAAATCCTGTTCGACCGCGTCGATCGCCACCGAAATGGACGGCTGTGAAACGTTCAACGCCCTAGCCGCGCGGGTAACGCTGCCATGGCGAGCGACGGCAACCAGATAGCGCAATTGCGTGAGGGTAGGGCCCATAGAGTATAACTATATGACGGATCAGAAGTTATTATTTTACTAAATGAAAGAGAGTTGCGATAGTGGCATCGATCCCTGAAAGGAGAATGCCATGGCTTCCCAGACCGCACCTCGCGCGATCGACACAGGCTTGATCGATGCGCGGACAATAGCGGATTACCAGTGCGACGGCGCTGTCTGCATCCGCGGCGCTTTCAAGGACTGGGTCGAAACGATCGCCGCCGGCATCGAGCGCAACATGCAAAACCGCAGCGCCACCGCCTCGGACATCGCCAACGGCCGCGGCAGCTTCTTCGACGATTACTGCAACTGGGAACGCATTCCCGAATTCGTCAAGCTGGTCCGCGAATCGCCGGCGGCCGAACTGGCGGCCGCGGTGATGCGGTCGCGCACGGCGCAGTTCTTCCACGATCATGTCCTTGTCAAGGAACCGGGCACCCAGAAGCCGACGCCCTGGCATCAGGATATCCCTTACTACTTCGTCGACGGCCGGCAGACGGTGAGCTTCTGGATCCCTATCGACCCTGTAAAGGAGGCAACGCTGCGGCTGATTGCCGGCTCGCACAAATGGGACAAGATGATCCTGCCGGTGCGTTGGCTCGACGACAGCAATTTCTATGCCGACGAGGGCGACTACCTGCCGGTGCCGGATCCAGACACGGACCCCTCGCTGGAGGTGCTTGAATGGGAAATGGAGCCGGGCGATGCTATCCTGTTCGATTTCAGGACAGCGCATGGCGCACGCGGCAACCTCACTGCGGCGCGGCGGCGTGCGCTATCGCTGCGCTGGGTTGGTGACGACGCCCGTTATGTCGAACGGCCGGGGCGCACCTCGCCGCCCTATCATGGCCATGGCATGCAGCCGGGGCAGAAGCTGCGCGAGGACTGGTTCCCGATCGTCTTCCAGAGCTGAGGCGCTTGCCCGAAATCGGCGGCGGAGGACGCCGCCGATTCTTGGGCAGGGGTAACGTTCCCGTGCGCAATTTCGACCAAATCGCCCGGATGCCTTGACCCGTCGTCCAGAGAGCAATAGCGGGTTCTTTGGAAGATTACAGGCATCAAGAGGTGGCCATGAACGTTCTTCTTCTCGGCTCCGGCGGCCGCGAACATGCGCTCGCCTGGAAGATCGCCGCGTCGCCGTTGCTGACCAAGCTCTATGCTGCGCCCGGCAATCCTGGCATGGGCCGCGAGGCGGAGCTGGTCAAGCTCGACATCGCCGATCATTCCGCTGTCGCCGCCTTCTGCAAGGACAAGCAGATCGGCCTCGTCGTGGTCGGGCCGGAAGGGCCGCTGGTGGCCGGCATATCAGACGATCTGCGTGGCTGGGGCATCCGCGTCTTTGGCCCGTCGCGTGCGGCGGCGCGGCTCGAAGGATCGAAGGGCTTCACCAAGGATCTCTGCGCCAGATATGACATCCCCACCGCCACCTATGGCCGTTTCTCAGACCTGGCATCGGCCAAGGCCTATGTCGAGAAGATGGGCACGCCGATTGTCATCAAGGCCGATGGCCTTGCCGCGGGCAAGGGCGTCACGGTCGCAATGACGATGGATGAGGCGCTGGCCGCGCTCGACGCCTGTTTCGACGGCTCTTTCGGCACGGCCGGCGCGGAAGTCGTGGTCGAGGAGTTTCTGACCGGCGAGGAGGCCAGCTTCTTCTGCCTGTGCGACGGCACTACAGCACTGCCCTTCGGCACCGCGCAGGATCACAAGCGCGTCGGCGACGGTGATGTCGGCCCCAACACCGGCGGCATGGGCGCCTATTCGCCGGCCCCGGTGATGACGCCGCAGATGGTAGAGCGCACCATGCGCGAGATCATCGAACCGACCATGCGCGGCATGGCTTTAACGGGTGCCTCCTTCGCCGGCATTCTCTTCGCCGGGCTGATGATAACGGACGAAGGGCCGAAGCTGATCGAATACAACACCCGCTTCGGCGACCCCGAATGCCAGGTGCTGATGATGCGGCTGAAGGACGACCTGCTGGTGCTGCTCAATGCCGCCGTCGATGGCCAGCTCGCGCACATATCGGCGCGCTGGAGCGACGAGGCGGCACTGACCGTCGTCATGGCCGCGAGGGGCTATCCCGGCACGCCCGAAAAAGGCTCGGTCATTCGCGGGCTCGATGAGGCTGCCAGCGAAGGCGCCCAGATTTTCCATGCCGGCACCGCCATCAATGGCGGTGCGCTGGTCGCCAATGGCGGTCGCGTCTTGAACGTCACCGCGGTCGGCGCGACTGTCGGCGAGGCGCAGGAGAAGGCCTATGCCGCGCTCGACCGTATCGACTGGCCGCAGGGCTTCTGCCGCCGCGACATTGGCTGGCAGGCCGTGGCGCGCGAAGCGGCAGGAGCAAGCTGACCGCAAGGATCCTGTCGCGCGCTTTCAGCGTTTGCCGCGGTCGGGTTCGGTAGAAGCGGTGCTCACCGGGTCCGCCGCCGCAGCGAAGGCGGCGTCGAGTTGCGCTGGGGTACGCTGCCCGGTGCGCTTCCAGGAGACATATTGGACGATGCCGAAGATCGGCCGCCGCGGCACCGTCTTCACGACAGGCATGCGGAACCCGTCGCGGAATTTCGACCAGCGCGAACCAAGCACCGCGACCATTTCCCCGAAACTCGGTGGCGTCGCCACATCGGCGTAGATGAGAGTGGTCTTGCCGGCCAAAGCGGCTTCGCGCGAGAGCGGCACCGGTACGCTGGCGAGATAATCCGCCGGCACGTCGATCAGCCCGCCGAACGGCCATTGCTGGCGCAGCGTGGCGGCATCTGTCGGCGCGACGTTGACGTCGATGTCGTCGGGCGTGCCGGCTACCCTGTAGGGGCACCGGAAGCGGCCGCAATTGGCCTGCGCCGAAAACTGCCAGAGCGCATAGCCTTGCCAGTTGCCGATGGGAAAATGCACGTCGATGTCAGGCTTGTAGCGCGCGTACCAGAGCGGCAGCCGCGACAGCAGCCGGTATTTGTAGCTGTTGTCGGCGATATACTGGGCGGTCTTGCCATTGGTGTAGAGTACCGGGAAGCGGCCGATGCGCCGATGCACCTGGCGCACGAACGCCTCGGCGTCGTCGAGCGACATCCATTGCGCGGGATCAATGCCTTCGATGTCGAGGGCCATGAGGTCGTCCGGCGCGGGATCGGCGAAATCGAGGAAATTATTGGCCTGCTCGACCGGATTGCCGGGGCGGGCGAGGTGATAGGCCCCCCATTTCAGGCCGAGGGCCTTGGCGACCACCTTGCGCGTCTGGAACAGTTCGCGCGTCACCGCATGGCGTTTCCACAGTGCCTTGCAGAGTTTGACCTCGGTATCGTCTCCGGAGCAGGAATAGGGCGGCGACATGCCGTCGGAGGCTTTGTTGATGAAGCCGACGACGCGCTTGTCCGTGGCAAGCTGCGCCCAGTCGATGGAATTGTATTCGTAAGCATCGACGACAAGCGCCCGGTCGGCACTTTTCCACGGCTCGGAGAAATCCGAGACCCTTGCCGCCGTTGTCAGCGCCATCATCGCCGCGAGAGCGATCGCTGGGCGGCGAAGAAGATGCGCCGTTCTCTTCAAACAGGAATCCCCGTTGATCAAAGGCAAATCCTGGACCGCTATGGTTAAGGATTCGCTTTCAAGGCAATGCGGTCCGTCAGCCGAACAGCTTCAACGCCGTCGCTACTGATAGGAACAGCGACAACCGCCGGTCTTGAAATGGCCTGAAACCATATTTGCAATAGAAGGCGGCGGCCATGTCGTCCTTTGCGTCGACGATCAGTGCGAAGGAAGCAGGAGCAGCTTGGGCGCAGCGCCGAAGTGCATCCACGATCAGTATCGATCCTACTCTTTTTCCCTGATATCGGGTATCAACTGCCAACCTTCCGATCAATATGGCGGGCAGGACCGGGTAACTCGGTAGGCGTCTTGTCAGGTCTTCCGGCAGAGAAGTGATGGGCACATTTGACGCTGCAAGAGTGTAGTATCCGGCAATGAGATCGACATCACGGTCCGCGGCGACAAAGCAGTTGCTAACTCGGCGTTTGACGTCCTGGCTTGCCAACTCGTGTAGATATTGGCCGAGTGCCAGCACGCCACAGCTGAATGTCTTACGATCATACGATCCGCCCAGCGGCTCGATGATCAAGCCTAGACTCACCGGGATTCGACGACAACTCGCTTGTAGGCGTCGGCGGCTTTGCGCAGCGCTTCATTAGGTTCGGGCGGATTGAGAATGGCCTCTACCAGAGCGAGCTGATCCTCGATGGACAGGCGGATGATAGCGATCTCCTCAATGGTGCGTTGTGCAGCTTCCTGCGCTGCGGAGACCACGAAGTCGCTGACGCTGCGGCCCTGGATTTCGGCGGCACGTTTCATCACACTCAGCATATCCGGGGATATCCGAGCTTCGAGACGGGAGGTACGGGTCAGTTGGTTTGTCATTTCGATCACCTCTAGCACGGTATGTACGGGAATACATATCAAGTGCGACGGTCAGCGCGGCCGAATGGCTGAACTTCAAACGGATCCGGCGCGGGCTGTTGCGGCAGCGTGCCTTCGGCCGCGCGTTTGCGATGATGGGCGATCGAGCATTTCGGCGAGCACAATATACCGCGATCCGACCAATAGGCGGCGCCGTTTTCCAATTCACCGTGATAATATGAGAACCCCGCCGCCCGGTAGGGCAGGCCGCACTCGATACAACGGTAGGCGTCAGGTCTGGCAAGCATGAGTTGGTTTCCAGTCGGCTGGTTCTGGTCTGTTGCCGGTCGATTTTGACCCGGCGTCCATCGCATTTAATACGAGCCGGCGCGATTGCAAAATCAGCGTGACAAAATTTGACGTTTACGTAAAAAGAAGATGGGCGATCGCCCAAAGGCGAATACGGTGTGTGGCAAGCAGGTCCCACTCAGGTCCTAGGATCAGCCTGGCCGATGCATCAGGAGGAGCGAGCGGCATGTATCTGGCACCGGTCGAGGACATCGCGTTCACCCTCAAGCATGTGGCCGGCCTGAAGCCTGCCCTCGATGACGGCACGTTCGGCGATCTCGGCGAGGATCTCGTCGACGCCGTTCTTAGCGAGGCCGGCCGCTTCGCCACCGAAGAGGTCGCGCCGCTCTACAAGATCGGCGACGAGCACGGCGCGGTGCTGAAGGACGCGGCAGTGACCATGCCGCCGGGCTGGAAGGAACTTTATCGCCGCTGGATCGACGGCGGCTGGAACGCGCTCTCCGGCCCGGAAGGATATGGCGGGCAGGCGCTTCCGACCATGCTCGGCGTCGCCGCGCTCGAAATGTGGAATTCCGCCGCCATGGCCTTCGGCATTGGCCCGACGCTGACCATGGGTGCGGTCGAGGCGCTCGACAAGCACGCTTCGGAAGAGCTCAAGGCCAAGTATCTCGCAAAGCTCGTCTCCGGCGAGTGGATGGGCACGATGAACCTGACTGAGCCGCAGGCCGGCTCGGACCTCGCTGCCTTGCGCACGCGCGCCGAACCGGCCCGCGACGGCACCTACCGCATCTTCGGCCAGAAGATATTCATTACCTATGGCGAGCATGATCTCACCGACAATATCGTCCATCTGGTACTGGCGCGGCTGCCTGACGCGCCTGCGGGCACGCGCGGCATCTCGCTCTTCCTGGTGCCGAAATTCCTGGTCGGCGCGGACGGCTCGCCTGGCGCACGCAACGACGTCTTCTGTTCGGGCCTCGAGCACAAGCTCGGCATCCATGCCTCGCCGACCTGCACCATGATCTATGGCGACGGTTTTCAGGGCGCCAAGCCCGGCGCCATCGGATGGCTGATCGGCGAGGAGAACAAGGGGCTGGCCTGCATGTTCACCATGATGAACAATGCCCGCCTCGCCGTCGGGATGCAGGGCGTGGCGGTCGCGGAAGCCGCGACCCAGAAGGCGATCGCCTATGCCAATGAGCGCCGCCAGGGCAAGGCGGCGGATTACGCCGGCGCCGGCATGGCGCCGATCGTCCATCACCCCGACGTGCAGCGCAATCTCCTGACCATGAAGGCGCTGACGCAGATCGCGCGGGCGATCAGCTATTCCTGTGCCCATGCCATCGACCTGGCGCGCGTATCGTCTGGTGACCAGGCGGCGCATTGGCGCGACCGGGCCAACCTGTTGACGCCGCTTGCCAAGGCTTTTTCGACCGATATCGGCGTCGAGGTCGCCTCGCTTGGCGTCCAGGTCCATGGCGGCATGGGTTTCATCGAGGAGACGGGGGCTGCGGCACTCTATCGCGACGCCCGCATCGCGCCGATCTACGAGGGCACCAACGGCATCCAGGCGATCGATCTGGTGACCCGAAAACTGCCGCTCGGCGGCGGCGAGCATGTGCACGGCTTCATCGCCGAGCTTGCCGCTGTCGCCAGCGCCGTGCGGACATCGAATCTCGAAGGGTTTGGCCATACGGCCGATGCTCTCGACCGCGGGCTCGACGATCTGACGCAAGCGACACGTTTCCTGCAAAAACTGTCGGCCGATGGCCGGACTGGCGAGGCGCTTGCCGGCGCGACACCCTATCTCCGGCTGGTCTCGCTTGCAGCCGGCGGCGCCTACTTGGCGCGGGGCGCCGTTGCCGATCACGGCCGCGTCGCCCTTTGCCGCTTTTTCGCCGAAAACCTGCTCGGCGAGACAAGTGCCTTGAAGGAGCGCGTTGTCGACGGCGCCGCAAGCCTCGCCGCTGCCGGCAAGACATTGATCTCCGCCTGACGTTCACAAGGAAAGAACCGTGACAGACCATATCCTCGTCGAGCGCCAGGGCGCCATCCAGATCATCCGCATAAACCGCCCGGACAAGAAGAACGCGCTGACGCGCGCCATGTACGCCAAGATGTCGCAAACCTTGGCCGAAGGGGATGCGGATCCGGCAATTCGCGTCCATGTCTTTCTCGGCGTGCCCGGTGCCTTCTCCTCCGGCAACGACCTCGCCGATTTCATGGTCGTCGCCACTGGCGGCGAAGGCGGCACGGAAGTCTGGGATTTCCTGATGGCGCTGGCCAGGGTCGCAAAACCCATCGTCTCCGGTGTCGACGGCATCGCGGTCGGCATCGGCACCACGCTCAATTTGCACTGCGACCTGACCTTCGCCACGCCGCGCACCGTGTTCAGGACACCCTTCGTCGACCTCGGCCTTGTGCCCGAAGCGGGATCGAGCCTGCTGGCGCCGCGCATCCTGGGCCAGCAGGGCGCGTTCGCGCTGCTCGGCCTTGGCGAAGGCTTCTCGGCCGAACGCGCCAAGGCCGCTGGTCTGATCTACGAAGTTGTCGAGGAAGGAGCGCTGGAGGCGTCGGTTCTGGCGGCCGCCGGCCAGATCGCCACCAAGCCGCCGCAGGCGCTCAGGATCGCGCGCGACCTGATGCGCGGCTCTCGCGAGGACCTCGTCGCCCGCATCAACGTGGAAAGCGAGCATTTTCGCGAGCGGCTGAAATCGGACGAAGCCCGCGCTGCACTGACGGCATTCATGACCAGAAAAAAATAGTTCGGCCCCCGCCTCCCTTAGATGGGGAGGTCGGCCCGCAGGGTCGGGTGGGGTGGAGCGCCGACCTATCCCGCGTGCCTCGGTCGCCACTGGCCAGCCCGGGCTAGGCGCAGTGAGGATGTCGGCGCTAGTTTACAAAGTCAGGGATAAAGCCGCGTCTTCTCCCAACCGCCCCCGGCATTGCGCGAAAACACCACGCGGTCATGCAGCCGAAACGGTCTGTCGTGCCAGAACTCGATCGTCTTCGGCACGATGCGGAAACCCGACCAGTGTTTTGGGCGCGGAATCTCGCCGATGGCGTAGCGGGCCGTGTATTCGGCCACCGCCTTTTCCAGCGCGAACCGGCTTTCCAGCGGCCGCGACTGTTTCGAGGCCCAGGCGCCGATGCGGCTGCCGCGCGGCCGTGTCGCGTAATAGGCGTCGGCTTCGGCATCGCTGACGATCTCCACCGGCCCGCGCACGCGCACCTGGCGGCGCAGCGATTTCCAGTGGAAGCACATCGCCGCCTTCATGCTGCCTAGGATCTCCCGGCCCTTGGCGCTTTCGAAATTCGTGTAGAACACAAAGCCGCTCTCATCGAACCCCTTGAGCAGCACCATCCGCACATCCGGCATGCCCTCGGCATCGACGGTTGCCAACGCCACGCCGTTGGGGTCGTTCATTTCGCTTTTGGTGGCGTCGTCCAGCCATGCGGCAAAAAGGCGAAACGGCTCGGCGGCCTCGGTAAAGTCACCGCTTGTTAACTCAGTCTCACTCATAGTTTTTCTCAAATTTTCATCAAACAGGGGAGGTTGCCGATTGTCGCGTATCGCGCAAGCTTTTGACAGCAGGCAAGGCAGCCTATTTGCTTCAGCCAGCGCCAAAGCCGCGATCGTGATGATTGCCTTGCCGCTTGCCGCATGTGGCGCGGGCGGCTTCAGCCTGCAAAAAGCCGAGGTCGATCGCTCGATCCTGACCGGCAGCATTTCGGCTCCAGCCGCGTCGGCCGATTCGGACCGCGATTCCGACCAGACGACGATCGGCAACGCGGTGTCCTCCGCCGACATCGAGCAGCTCGGCGGTCAAGCCGTGCCGTGGGCCAATGCCGGTACGGGTTCGCGCGGCTCCATCACCGAACTGGCGGAATTGAAGGACGGGGGTCAGACCTGCCGCCGCTTCAAGGCTTCGCGCGAAAGCTTTGACGGCGTTGCCATGTTCGCGGGCGAACTTTGCCTGGCCAGCGCCGGCGGCTGGCGCATGCAGGACTTCAGGGCGCTTTGATCTTCCACCTTTGAAATAACGTCCAGCACTGGAATTTCTTCCTATGCGAGCGCATATAAGAGGCGACTATGGACTCACTCTTTCTCCAGGGCAGGAAGCATGCGCGACCCCTATGAGGTGCTGGGCGTTGCAAAGAACGCATCGGCCAAGGACATAAAATCGGCGTACCGCAAACTCGCCAAGAAGCATCATCCGGACCAGAATCCGAATGATCCCAAGGCGAAGGACCGTTTTGCCGCGGCCAATCAGGCCTATGAGATCGTCGGCGACGAGAAGACCCGTGCCGCTTTCGATCGCGGCGAGATCGACGCCGACGGCAAGCCGCGTTTCCAGGGCTTCGAGGGCGCCCCCGGTGGCGGTGACCCCTTCGGCGGTTTTCGCCGCCAGCAGCAGGGAGCTGGCGGTTCGCGATTCGAGTTCCGCTCCGGACGCCCTGGCGGCGATCCGTTCGATGGCAACAGCGATATCTTCAGCCAGATTTTTGGCGACGTCTTCTCCGGCTCGCGCGGCCCCGGCCAAAGCGGGGCAGGAATGGGTGACCGCCGCCAGCCGGCAACCGCCGCCGACCTCAATGTCACGCTCGACGTTACCATCGAGGAAGCGGCGAACGCTGAAAAGGTCACGGCGATGTTCCCTGACGGCCGCAAGGTGGCGGTCAAGCTGCCGGCCTATGTCGAGGACGGGCAGACCATCCGGCTGAAGGGGCAGGGCGAGCAAGGGCCGGGCCAGCCCGGCGACGCGTTGGTCAAGATCCGCTTCCGCCGGCATCCGCGCTACCGCCTGGAGGGCCGCGACCTGCATGCCGATTTGCCGGTGGGGCTGGCCGATGCCGTGCTTGGCGCCAAGGTGGCCGTAGAAACGCCGACCGGCAAGCTCGCGGTCAACGTTCCCGCCTGGTCGAGCTCGGACAAGGTCCTGCGCCTGAAGGGCAGGGGCCTGCCGGAAAAGGCCGGCGGCCACGGTGATCTCTACGCCCATGTGCGCATCATGCTGCCAGAAGGCGGCGACAGCGCGCTCGAAGGGCTGTTGCGCAGCCAAAAAGGCTGATTGGCGGCTCTTGTCCCCGAACTGTCCCGTTTGAGCGCTTGAAGGGGCTCTGTGCCTGTGCGATAGGGCTCTCCACAAGTAAGAAATCTTGCGGAGAGCACGCATATGGCGGGTGGACAGGGCCTGATGGCCGGCAAACGCGGCCTGATCCTCGGCGTCGCCAACAACAGGTCGATCGCCTACGGCATCGCCAAGGCATGCGTCGACCACGGCGCCGAGATCGCGCTGACCTATCAGGGTGAAGCGTTCAAGAAGCGGGTCGAGCCACTGGCTGCGGAACTCGGCGCCTTTGTCGCCGGCCATTGCGATGTAACTGATCCGGCGAGCCTCGACGAGGTTTTCGCAAATGTCGCCAATCATTGGGGCAAGCTCGACTTCCTCGTCCATGCCATCGCTTTTTCCGACAAGGACGAACTGACCGGCCGCTATGTCGAGACGACGCGCGATAATTTCCTGCGCACGATGGACATTTCGGTCTATTCCTTCACCACCATCGCCAAGCGCGCCGAGGCGCTGATGACCGATGGCGGTTCGCTTTTGACGCTGACCTATTACGGCGCCGAAAAGGTGATGCCGCATTACAACGTCATGGGCGTCGCCAAGGCCGCACTCGAGGCCAGCGTGCGTTACCTCGCCGTCGATCTCGGCGCCAAGAAGATCCGCGTCAACGCGATCTCGGCGGGCCCGATCAAGACGCTGGCCGCTTCCGGAATCGGTGACTTCCGCTACATCCTGAAGTGGAACGAGTACAATTCGCCGCTGAAGCAGACGGTCACGCAGGAAGAGGTCGGCGATTCCGGCGTCTATTTCCTGTCCGACCTGTCGCGCGGCGTCACCGGCGAAGTGCATCATGTCGATTCCGGCTATCACGTCGTCGGCATGAAGGCGGTCGACGCACCTGACATTTCGACAGTCAAGGATTAACTCCTCCGCCTATCCTCCGCCCAGGCCCTGGCCCGACCTCCGGAAGACCTGATGTACCCGCTGGTTTATATCGTGCGCCACGGCCAGACCGCGTGGAATGCCGAATTCCGGCTTCAGGGGCAGGCCGATACCGACATCAATGCGCTCGGCCGCGAGCAGGCGAGCGCAAATGGGCATCGGCTGGCTGACCTGATCTCCAATCCCGCAGAGTTCGATTTCGTCGCCAGCCCGATGCGGCGCACGCGCGAGACCATGGAGCGCATTCGCGCCGCCATGAAACTCGACCCCGCTGCCTATGGGACCGATCCCCGCCTTGTTGAAGTGAATTTCGGCGACTGGCAGGGTTTCACCTTTGCCGAGCTGGAGACGCAATTTCCGGGTGCGAGCAGGACGCGTGCGCTGGACAAATGGAACTTTCAGCCGCCGGGCAAAGATGCCGAGAGCTACCAGATGCTGCTCGAACGGGTAAAGCCGTGGTTCGACGCGCTCGAGCGCCAGACAGTCTGCGTGACGCATGGCGGCGTCATGCGCACCTTGTTTCGCTTCGTGCTTGACATGGCCGAGGACGATGCGGCGAAGCTGGCGATACCGCAGGACCGCGTGCTCAAGCTGGAAGGCGACACCTTGGGATGGCTTTAGGCACCCGGCACGATCCAGGAAGGCTCATGCAGGCCGCCGGCGCAGGTGCATAAAACGGCTGTAACGGCTCAACAAACGCCGAACAGCCGATTTGCATTGGAAGCCTAGTCGGAGTCGCTGTCAGGCAACTGCATATCGGTGACCACGTTTTCGCCATTGGTCACGTCATAGGCGATGACGATGTCCATGCCGGGCTTCAGCGCGTCGAGATCGGTTTCCGCGTTCAGCTTGTAGGATTTGCCGTCGTCCAGCGTCAGGGTCAGCGCGTCCTTGTCGATCTTCTTGATCAGGCCTTCGGTCTGCCCGGCGAAAGCGGCGGTGCAAAGCAGGAATGTGGCGGCAACAGCGCCAATCAGGGTACGCATCATCGTCCTCTTTGGTATTGCGCCGGCATGGGTAGCGGCGGATCCTCAACGGCGAATGGAGCAGAGCAGAAACCAATCGAATGTGTCAAAACTAAATCCGAAGATCACGGTTTGACCCCTGTGGAAAACGCCAATAGAAGGCAGGCTTCAGTCGGCTCCGATGCCGGGCAAGGCACTTTGCGATGTCTCACAACACGTTCGGCCATCTTTTCCGCGTCACCACCTGGGGCGAAAGCCATGGGGCCGCATTGGGCTGCGTGGTCGACGGCTGCCCACCCGGCATCCGCTTCACGCGTGACGAAATCCAGGCCGAACTCGACAAGCGCCGGCCCGGCCAGTCGCGCTTCGTCACGCAGCGCCGTGAGCCTGACGAAGTGAAGGTGCTGTCGGGCTTCATCCTTGACGATGACGGCGAGACGATGATCACGACAGGTACGCCGATCTCCATGCTGATCGAGAATGTCGACCAGCGCTCGAAGGACTATGGAGAGATCGCCCGCCAGTACAGGCCGGGCCATGCGGACTACACCTATGACGTCAAATACGGCGTGCGCGACTATCGCGGCGGCGGCCGATCCTCGGCGCGCGAGACCGCGGCTCGGGTCGCCGCCGGAGCCCTCGCCCGCAAGGTCGTGCCGGGCATGGTGGTGCGCGGTGCACTGGTATCGATGGGTGAGAAGTCGATCGACCGCGCCAACTGGAACTGGAATTTCATTGGCGACGCGGACAATCCGTTCTTCACGCCGGATCCGGCGTCCGTTCCCGTTTTCACGAGCTATCTCGACGGCATCCGCAAGGCGGGTTCCTCCGTCGGCGCCGTGATCGAGATCGTCGCCGACGGCGTTCCGGCCGGCCTCGGCGCGCCGATCTACGCAAAGCTCGACCAGGATATCGCATCAGGCCTGATGTCGATCAACGCCGTCAAGGGCGTCGAGATCGGCAACGGCTTCGAGGCCGCCCGCATCACCGGCGAACAGAATGCCGACGAGATGCGCATCGGCAATGACGGCCAGCCGGTGTTCCTGTCCAACAATGCCGGCGGCATCCTTGGCGGCATCTCGACCGGCCAGGCGATCATCGCCCGCTTCGCCGTCAAGCCGACGTCTTCAATCCTGACGCCCCGGAAGTCGATCGACAAGGACGGCAACGACGTCGAAGTGATGACCAAGGGTCGCCATGATCCGTGTGTGGGCATTCGCGCCGTACCGATCGGCGAGGCGATGGTTGCCTGCGCAATCGCCGACCATTATCTGCGGCACCGAGGACAGACAGGCAAGGAAGGCAGTAGGGCAGTAGGGCAGTAGGGCAGTATGTTAAGCTGCCCGCGAGACGAGCAATTTTTCCTTTCCCCTACCGCCTTACCGCCCTATTCCCCTACTCCCTTGCGAGCGAAGCGAGCATTCCATGTCTTACGACCAGAAGAAGATCGTCGAAGCAATCCGGGCCTTCGAGCGCGGCGAGATCGTCGTCGTCATGGATGATGACGGGCGCGAGAACGAGGGCGACCTGATCGTCGCCGCCGTCCATTGCACGCCGGAAAAGATGGCCTTCATCGTGCGCAACACTTCGGGCATCGTCTGCACGCCGATGCCGCGCGAGGAGGCCAAGCGCCTCAACCTTGCGCCGATGGTCGCCGACAATGATTCGGCGCACACCACCGCCTTCACGGTTAGCGTCGATTTCAAGCACGGCACCACGACTGGCATTTCAGCTGACGACCGCACGCTGACCGTGCGCAATCTCGCCAACGGCAATGTCGGCGCCTCCGATTTCGTCCGCCCCGGCCACATCTTCCCGCTCATCGCGCGCGAAGGCGGCGTGCTTATGCGTTCGGGCCATACCGAGGCGGCCGTCGATCTGTGCAAGCTCGCCGGCCTGCCGCCGATCGGCGTGATCTCGGAACTGGTCAATGATGACGGCACCGTCAAGCGCGGCCCGCAGGTCGCGGCTTTTGCCGAGGAGCACGGCCTCAAGCAGGTCTCGGTCGCCGACCTCATCGCCTATCGGCAACGCAAGGAAACACTGGTCGAACGCGTGGCATGCTCCGAGATCGACACGCTCGGCGGCAAGGCGCAAGTCTTCACCTACACGCTGCCCTGGGATTCCATGCATCATGTCGCCGTCGTCTTCGGCGACATCCGCGATGGGGAAGAGGTGCCTGTGCGTCTGCACTCCGAGGACGTGGTGACCGACGTCTTCGGCACCAGCCACCGGCTGGACGCCATCATGAAGGCGATGGGCGAGCGCAAGCGCGGCGTCATCGTCTATCTGCGCGAGGGCTCGGTCGGTGTCGCCCACCAGGAGCGCAACCGGCCGGCGAGCGGCGACGGGGAGGACCACGAAGAGGCGCGCCGCCGCGAGAATGAATGGCGCGAGATCGGGCTCGGTGCTCAGATCCTGAAGGATCTCGGCATTTCCTCGATCAATTTGATCGCCTCGCGCGAGCGCCACTATGTCGGCCTCGAAGGTTTTGGCATCCACATCGCCAAGACCGAGATTCTCTAGATTCGACGGCGGCAATAGCGTCCGATCCGCTGAACCGGACGCGTCATGGTTCATTCCGCGGCAGCGACGGCCGCTTCACACCCATCCAACTCGCATTTGTGAGTGGCAAGACTGCGCTGGCCGAGCAGCACCGTGACCAGCGCGATGCCGCCCGCGACCACCGAGACCCAGAACCCGTTCTGGGCGCCGAACGCATCCACCACCGCGCCGGCGGCGAAAGAGCCCAGCGCCATGCCGATGCCGATTCCCGTTGTCACCCAGGTAATGCCCTCGGTCAGCATCGCTTCCGGCACATGCCGTTCGATCAGGCCGAATGCCGTGATGAAAGTCGGCGAGATCGCCACGCCGCTGATGAAGACGGTCAGCGCCAAAATCGGCACGCTGTCGGCAGTGAGCGGCAAAATCGTGCTGACTGCGATGATGGCGACCGCGACGGTCAGCTGGCGCTGTAGCGGCGTCTTGAGGTTGAGCGCGCCGACCACGATGCCCAACACGAACGATCCCAGCGCATAGACGCCGATCACCAGGCTTGCGGCACCGGCTTGGCCGAACTCCTTGGTGATCGCCACCGTGCTCACTTCCGTCGTCGCGAAGGTCGCGCCGATGAAGATCAGGGCGAAGGTGATGATCTGTACCGGCCGCAGGCGGATTGCCGAGCCAGTCGAACCATGGTCCACCGGCCGCACTTTCGGCTCCGTCGATCGCTGCAGGATGAATGCTATCGAGCCCAAAGCGAGAAACAACGTGCTCGCCAGCATGCCTGCTTCCGGAAACAGCGCCGCACTGAGGCCCACCGACAGCGACGCGCCGGCGATATAGACCAGTTCGTCGGCCGCCGATTCGAAGGCGAAGGCGGTGTTCATCTCCGGCCGGCCGCGAAAAAGCTCGGTCCAGCGCGCGCGCACCATTGCCGGCATGCTGGGCATGGCCGCTGCCAGCAGCGCCGACACGAACATTGTCCATACCGGCCAATCCTGGTTGGCCGACGCAATCAGCAGCAGGAATGCCAGCACGGAGATGATGGTGGTGGGCACGACGATCCATGTCTGGCCGAGGCGGTCGACCAGCCTGGAGATCTGCGGCGCCAGGAAAGCGTTGGCCAGCGCGAATGTCGCCGAGACGGCACCCGCCAGCCAGTATTCGCCACGCGTCTGCGACAGCATCGCCACGATGCCGATCGGCGCCATGGCGATCGGCAGGCGCGCCATGAAGCCTGCAGCGGCAAAGCCCTTGGCGCCAGGGGCTCGAAAAATCTCGGAATAGGGGTTCTGCATGGTCCGTTCCTCGACAAAAGGCGATTCGGAAATTACATACGATGCGTATGAATACTAAATAGATCATACGTCGCGTATGTCAATTGGCATACGTGACGTATGTAGATAAGGCCAGAAGAGATGCACAAGCCCCGCAGGGAAATGATCGCCGAAACGCGCGCCAAATTGATTGCCGCGGCCCGGCATGCGTTCGGAACGATCGGTTATGCCGAGGCATCGATGGATGATTTCACCGCATCGGCAGGGCTGACGCGCGGTGCGCTCTATCATCATTTCGGGGACAAGAAGGGGCTTTTGCAGGCGGTTATCGCCGAGATAGACGCCGAGATGGCGGCACGGGTGAATGAGGTTGCAGCGAAAGCACCGACCCGCTGGCAAAGCTTCGTCGACGAATGCACGAGCTACATCGAAATGGCGCTGGAGCCGGAAATCCAGCGCATCATGTTTCGGGACGGTCCGGCCGTGCTGGGGGATCCCGCGCAATGGCCGAACGCCAATGCCTGCGTCGCGTCGATGACCGATCACCTGACGACGCTGCAGGGCGGCGGGGTGGTTGTCCCGGGCGTAGACCCCGAGACCGCGGCACGGCTGATCAACGGGGCGAGCAGCCAGGCGGCGCAGCGGATCGCCAATTCGAACGACCCGGAAGCGACGTCGAAGACCGTGGTGGCGGCATTCAAGCAACTGCTCGAAGGATTGTTGAGGAAGGATGCCGGAGCCGCCTGACGACGGCAGGCCGCCGGCAGCGCGCTGCGCATGCCGTATCGGCAATCAAATCAAGGGTTTGTCAGACGTTTCGCATGTTGCCGCCTTGAGGCGTGCGATCGTTGATTTGAGCGGAACTTCGCCCTGTCCGCAAAACGTCTCGCTCATGATCAGCTCGGGCAGCGGCAGCCGCCGCCCCCAGCCATGTGTTTCGAGGTCCGGTTTCGGCGCGAACTCCGAGACACGGCCGACACAGAGATAGGCCACCGGCGTCACGTGCTCGGGAATCGACAGAAGGCCTTTCAACGCCTGCGCCTCGATAATGCTGACCCAGCCAACGCCGACGCCTTCGGCGCGCGCCGCCAGCCAGAAATTCTGCACCGCGCAGACCGTGCTGTAGAGATCCATCTCGGGATTGTGCCAGCGTCCCAGCGGCGAACCCTGTGAGCGTCGGCGGTCGCAGGTGATACAGATATTGAGCGCGCTTTCGCAGATGCCTTCCAGCTTGAGCTTGCGGTAGAGCGCCCGCCGCTCTTCCTCGATCGCCGGCAATTCCTGCTCGCGCGCCGCGAGGAACAGGTCGCGCACCTGTTCCCGTCGTTCGGTGCCACGAATGACGATGAAATTCCATGGCTGCATGAAGCCGACCGATGGCGCGTGATGGGCGGCAAGCAGCAGCCGCGCCAAGACCTCGTCGTCGACGGCCTCTGATGTAAAATGGCTGCGGACATCGCGCCGCGTGAACATGGCGCGGTAGACCGCATCGCGCGCCATCTGGTCGAATCCGTCACCCACGGGGATGGTCATATTGTCCGGCATCGCTTGTCCCCTTGCGATTGCAATCAACTGCCGTCCGCCTGACCATGCGGATGACGATGCCTGCCAGGCCGGTCTTCTGGCTCGGGATCAACCCGCATCCGGCGCCTTCCCGTCATCGACAGTGGCATTTACCGGCGCGGTCCCCCTTACAGCGTTGGGCACGCCACGGTATCAAACCGTGTTCCCGATTCTCCCGCTCGCGGCGGGCACCAGGCAGTGGCCGGGACTTTACGACGAAGCCCCTGCGCCGCCAATCCCCGCGGCGACGCGAACGGACGCAAGCGCGATTTTCCCCAACCATCAGGCCGCAACGCATGGCCATCGCCGCGCCAGGGCACTAGATAGGGAGCATGGCCACTCGTCTCTACACCCATCCGATCTTCCTCGAGCACATCACGCCACCCGGCCATCCGGAGCGGCCGGACCGCTTGCGCGCCATTGAGCGCGTGCTCGACGACGAGGCTTTTGCCGCGCTCGACCGCCTCGAGGCGCCGGAAGGCGATGAGGCCACCATTCTCTACGCGCATCCCGAGGATTTCGTCGAGCGGGTACGCGCCGCCATTCCCGATACGGGCATCGCCCGCATCGATGCTGACACAACGGCCAGCCCGAAGAGCTGGCAAGCGGCGATCACCGCGATCGGAGCCGCCAACGCCGCCGTCGACGACGTCTTTGCCGGCAGGGCAGACAACGTTTTCGTCGCCGCCCGGCCGCCCGGCCATCATGCGGAGAAAGCGACGGCGATGGGCTTCTGCCTGTTCAACACGGCGGCCATCGCCGCACGTTATGCACAGCGCAAACACGATATCGAACGCGTCGCCATCGTCGACTGGGACGTGCATCACGGCAACGGCACGCAGGATGTTTTCTGGGACGATCCGTCCGTGCTTTATTGCTCGACGCACCAGATGCCGCTCTACCCCGGCACCGGAGCAAAGAACGAAACCGGCGCCGGCAACATCGTCAACGCGCCGCTTGCGCCGCAGACCGGCAGCGAGGCGTTCCGCGATGCCTTCCTGTCGCGCGTGCTGCCCTCGCTCGACAATTTTGCACCCGACCTGATCATTATTTCGGCCGGCTTCGATGCGCATCATCGCGACCCGCTGGCCGAGATCAACCTGACCGAGGATGATTTCGACTGGGCGACCGGCCAACTCATGCAGCGCGCGGCGCGCCACAGCGGCAACCGGCTCGTCAGCCTGCTCGAGGGCGGCTACGATCTGCAAGGATTGGCATTTTCGGTCGCCGCCCATGTCGGGCGACTGATGAAAGGATGAATGATGGCTGGTGAAACCAACGAAGACGTCAAGGCGATGAGCTTCGAACAGGCTCTCGACGCGCTGGAGAAGATCGTCGATGATCTGGAGCGTGGCGATGTGCCGCTCGACCAGTCGATCAGGATCTACGAGCGCGGCGAGGCGCTGAAGGTGCATTGCGACCGGCTGCTCAAGGCGGCCGAGGACAAGGTGGAGAAGATCAGGCTGTCCCGCGACGGCAAGCCGGTCGGGACGGAGCCGCTGGACGCGGATTGAGGCACGCAGCCGTCTCTCTGGTTTTTGACACGATCATGATTGAGGATAGAACGCGTCCCGATTGAAACGGCTCCAGGACAAGAGGAGATACGGAAGCGATGTGCAGAAACATCAAGACCCTGTTCAATTTTGATCCGCCGGCGACCAACGACGAGGTGCGCGATGCAGCCCTTCAATTCGTTCGCAAGCTGAGCGGAACGACGCGGCCTTCGAAGCAGAACCAGCACGCATTCGACCATGCCGTCGAGGCCATCGCGGCGTCGGCGCGCGAGCTTCTCGATTCGCTTGAAACCAACCAGCATCCGCGCAATCGCGAGGAGGTTGCGGCCAAGCTGCGGGCGAAGGCGGCGATCCGCTTTGCCTGATCTGGCCAAAGCAGCCATCGGCCGCTGACAAGGAGAGTTCATGAGCTTCTTTCCCGGGAAGGACCCTGAAGCCGGCGATGCCTTTGCCAGCGACCAAATCGAATTGATGGTCATTCCGAACGCCAAGGACATTGGCGGTTTTCAGGTTCGCCGCGCCTTGCCGACCGCCAAAAGGCGGCTGGTCGGTCCCTTCATCTTCTTCGACCGCATGGGCCCGGCCATCCTTCGTGCCGGTCAGGCGCTCGATGTCCGGCCGCATCCTCATATCGGCCTGTCGACGGTCACCTACCTGTTCGACGGCAGGATCAGGCATCGCGATTCGCTCGGCACCGAGATGGTGATCGAGCCGGGTGACGTGAACCTGATGACCGCCGGCCGCGGCATCGTCCATTCGGAGCGCACGCCGGAAGAACTGCGCGGCGCGCCGATGTCGATCTCGGGGCTGCAGACATGGTTGGCGCTGCCGGACGGCAAGGAGGAAGTGGCGCCGGTTTTCGAAAACACCGCTGTCGCGCGGCTTCCCGACATCGACGCGGAAGGCGTCAGTGGCCGCATCGTCATAGGCGATTTCCAGGGGCTGCGTTCCCCGGTGCGGGCCGATTCCGAGACGCTCTACGCCGACCTCAGGCTGGCGCCCGGCGCCAGCGTGAAAATCCCTGCCGACGCGGAAGAACGCGCCATCTATACGCTGGAAGGCGAGGTCTCGATTTCCGGCGACGTGTTTCCGGCGGAACGGCTTCTGGTGTTCCGACCCGGCGACGAGATCGTCGTATCCTCACAGGCTGGTGCCCATTTCATGCTTTTCGGCGGTGCCTCGCTGGGCTCGAAGCGCTACATCTGGTGGAATTTTGTCTCGTCCTCCAAGGAGCGCATCGAACAGGCCAAGCAAGAATGGAAGACCGGCCGCTTCGACATCGTTCCCGGCGATGAGGAAGAGTTCATTCCACTGCCGGAAGGCTGAGGAAGTCGACGACGGGGCGTGCCTTTCGCGTCATTTGGCAGGCATTTACTTTCGCCTGCCGGCGGCCTATCCCGCGCATGAACAGAAGCTTGGGCCTACCCGTGAACGCAACGCCGCATACGCCGCTTCTCGACAAGGTCCGTATCCCGGCCGAGCTGCGCACGCTTTCCGAAAGCGAATTGCCGCAACTGGCATCAGAGCTTCGCCTCGAACTGATCGACGCGGTGTCGAGCACCGGCGGTCATCTCGGCGCCGGGCTTGGCGTGGTCGAACTGACCGTGGCGCTGCACTATGTCTTCAATACCCCCGATGACCGGTTGATCTGGGATGTCGGCCACCAGGCCTATCCGCACAAGATCCTGACCGGGCGCCGCGATCGCATCCGCACCCTGCGGCAGGAGGGCGGCCTCTCCGGCTTCACCCGCCGCACCGAGAGCGAATACGATCCGTTTGGCGCCGCCCACTCCTCGACGTCGATATCGGCCGGCCTCGGCATGGCGGCGGCCCGCGATCTTGCCGGCGGCCGCAACAATGTCATCGCTGTCATCGGCGACGGCGCCATGTCGGCCGGCATGGCCTACGAGGCGATGAACAACGCCGGCGCGCTCGATGCCCGCTTGATCGTCATCCTCAACGACAACGACATGTCGATCGACCCGCCGACCGGCGCCATGAGCGCCTATCTGGCGCGCCTGGCCTCTGGCAAGGCCTATGTCGGCCTGCGCGACTTCGGCAAGAAACTGACCTCGTATCTTGGCAAGCGTGCCGACCGTGCCATCACCAGGGCGGTCGAGCATGCGCGCGGCTACGTCACCGGCGGCACGCTGTTCGAGGAGCTCGGCTTCTACCATATCGGTCCGATCGACGGCCACAATCTGGACCATCTGATCCCGGTGCTGAAAAATGTTCGTGACAATGGCAAGGGCCCCGTGCTGATCCATGTCGTCACCCAGAAGGGCAAGGGCTACGCGCCGGCCGAGGCCGCGGCCGACAAATATCACGGCGTCAACAAGTTCGACGTCATCACCGGCGCTCAGGCCAAGGCCCCGGCCAACGCGCCGGCCTATACCAAGGTGTTCGCCGAAAGCCTGATCCGGGAGGCCCAGGAGGACGAGCGCATCGTCGCCGTCACCGCCGCCATGCCGGGCGGCACCGGGCTTGACCTGTTCGGCGAAGTGTTTCCGGCCAGGACCTTCGACGTCGGCATCGCCGAACAGCATGCGGTGACGTTCGCGGCCGGCCTCGCGACCGAAGGCTACAAGCCGTTCGCGGCGATCTATTCGACCTTCTTGCAACGTGCCTACGATCAGGTCGTGCACGACGTGGCGATCCAGAAATTGCCGGTGCGCTTCCCCATCGATCGCGCCGGCTTCGTCGGAGCCGACGGCGCTACCCATTGCGGCGCCTTCGACACCACCTTCCTGGCCTCCCTGCCGGGCTTCGTCGTCATGGCGGCGGCCGACGAGGCGGAACTGCGCCACATGGTGCGCACCGCGGCAACCTACGATGACGGCCCGATCGCCTTCCGCTATCCGCGCGGCAATGGCGTCGGCGTCGACATGCCCGATCGCGGCTCGGTGCTCGAAATCGGCAAGGGCCGCATCATCAGGGAAGGCGGCAAGGTGGCACTCCTCTCCTTCGGCACGCGCTTGCAGGATTGCCTGATCGCGGCCGAGGAGCTGGGCGCGGCCGGGCTTTCGACCACCGTCGCCGATGCGCGCTTCGCGAAGCCGCTCGACGAGGACCTGATCCGACGGCTGGCCCGCTCGCACGAGGTTCTGGTCACGGTGGAGGAGGGCGCCATCGGCGGCTTCGCCAGTCACGTTTTGCAGTTCCTCGCCCATGAGGGCCTGCTGGAAAGCGGCCTGAAAGTGCGCCCGCTTGTGCTACCGGACGTGTTTGCGGACCACGCCAAGCCGGAAAAGATGTATGCCGATGCCGGTCTCGATGCCGCCGGCATCGTCCATACGGTTTTCACCGCCCTCGGGCAGGCGCTCCGCGCCCAGCGCGCCTGACTCGACACATCAAGCGCTTGAATCGGTTTGCCGGCTCGATGTCGTAACGCATTGTTGACATTGCGGTTTGGCGTTTTGCTTACCGTGTCTCTTGCCCGTTTTTCAACGGCACGCTGCTAGGTTCTGGCCAGGCAGGGAGACAACAACAGTGAAGACGCTTCTGTGCGGCATGGCGATCCTGACCGCCATCGCAGCGCCGGCCATCGCCGGAACGCGCTACGACCGCAATCTCGAAAAGGCGGCCGTGGATATAGTCGCCAGCAGGATGGGGCATATCAGGGGCGGCTTCTCCTACAAGCAGCTGCCGCAGCTTGTTGTCCCGCCGGACGCCGCATCGGCATCCGCCGCGCCAGTCGAGCGCCCGCGCAGGGAAGTTGCCCGCGATCGGGATGACGGCCTGTCTCCCGCCGTCGAACGGCAGGCTCCCCGCACCATCTTCTGATCTCGCCCAAATCAAACCACCCAAATCAAAACCACATGTCGCGCACGCAGCGGCCATCGCGCGGCAGATCGTCGTAGGTCTCGAGACCGTCGAAATGGTCGATCGGCAGGTCGGCCACGGCTTCCGGCGGCGCAAGCCTTACATTGACGGCGATCCGCGTGCGGCCGGACTCGGCTGGGCGCAAACCGCGCCAGGCAAGCACGCACGCACATGTCGGGCAGAACAGGATCTCGAGCGTGGGTTCGGCCTTGCCGGCACGTTTATAGCTTTTTATCGGCCCCACGACGCGGATACGTTCATCGACAAAGTCGTAGGCCCAGAGCGTGCCGTAACGTCGGCACAGCGTGCAGTTGCAAGCGGTGATCGGCCCGGGATCGCCCTTCAAGGTCCAGTGGGCCGCACCGCAATGGCAGATTCCCGTCAGCATCCGTCCTCCTTCGCCTTCGGCAGCAAAACGGCGTTTCTTCCTTATCATCGTGGCCGACCTGATGCGATATGCGACTGGCCGCGAGCGGCTCTCTGCGGTCGCCGCCCTGGGGGATGTTGCTTCTCCCGCTCCAATATCCTTGCCTTCGCCGCCGGCTTTCGCCAAGGAAGACCGATGAATTTTCCCCCGCCAGCCAGCACGCGCCAGCGGCTCGACGATCTGCTCGTCCAGCGCGGCCTGTTTGCCAGCCGCTCGCGTGCCCGCGACGCGGTCGAGCGCGGCACGGTAACGGTGGACGGCGCTATTGCCCGAAAGCCTGGCCAGGCCGTGCAACCGGAATGTGTCATCGCCGTTGATGACCCGGCCCAAGGCTATGTCTCACGCGCGGCGCTGAAGCTGATCGCCGGGCTCGACCATTTCGGCCTCGATCCGGCCGGCTGTGAGGCGCTCGACATCGGCGCCTCGACCGGCGGATTCACCCAGGTCCTGCTCGAACGCGGCGCGACCCATGTCACGGCGATCGATGTCGGTCACGGACAGATGCATGCTGATATCGGCAAGGACGCGCGCGTGACGGTCATCGAGGGGCTGAACGCCCGCGATCTCTCAACCGCCGATCTTGGCGGCCGCAGTCCGGACTTCATAGTCTCCGACGTCAGTTTCATTTCACTGAAACTGGCCCTGCCGCCTGCGCTTGCCATCGCCAAGCCCGGTGCCGCAGCGATGTTTCTGGTCAAGCCGCAGTTCGAGGCGGGTCGCGAGGCGATCGGCAAGGGCGGCCTGCTGAAAGACCCCTATCATGCCGCCCGTGTCGCCGGCTTGCTGCAGGATTGGCTGGATGCCGTGCCCGGCTGGCGCTCGCTCGGCTTGCATCTGTCGCCAATCGAGGGCGGTGACGGCAATCGCGAATTCCTGCTTGGTGGGGTCAAGGACCGATGAGTGCACGCTTCACCATCAAAAAGCTTGGCGCCCAGGGGGATGGCATCGCCAACGCCGAAAGCGGCGATCTGTTCATTCCTTTCACGCTGCCAGGCGAGGTCGTCACCGCGGCGCGTGAAAGGGATCGCGCCACGCTGATGGCGCTGATCGAGGCCTCGCCCCTGCGCATCGAACCCGCCTGCCGCCATTTCGGCGAGTGCGGCGGCTGCGCCCTCCAGCATTTGGAGGCGCAAGCCTATCAGCAGTGGAAGCGCGAGAAGGTCGTGCATGCGCTGAGAGGCATCGATTGCGAAATAGGCGGTCTGGTCGCCTGCGCGCCGCACACGCGCCGCCGCGTCGTGCTCGCCGCCAGGCGCACCGAAACAGGCATGCTGCTCGGCTTCAATCGCCATCTGTCGCCGGAAATCATTTCCATCTCCGAATGCCCGATCTCGCTGCCTGGGATCGTCAACGCGCTCGACAGCTTCAGGGCACTCGCCGAATTGATCTGCGCCACCCCGAAATCGTTTCGCATGGCGGTCACAGTGACGGGTTCCGGCCTCGACGTGGCGGTGCATGAATCGGGCAAGCTCGGCGAAAACCAGCGCCGCATCGCCGCCAATTTTGTCATTGCGCAGGGCTTTGCCAGACTGTCCATCGATGACGAGATCATCATCGAGCCGAAGAAGCCTGTCGTCATGTTCGGCAGCGTTGCCGTCGCGGTGCCGCCGGGCGCCTTCCTGCAGGCGACGGAGGCAGCCGAACGGACCATGGCCGATATCGTCGGCGGACATCTGAAACGTGCCAAAAAAATTGCCGATCTCTTCGCCGGCTGCGGCAGCTTCGCCCTGCGGTTGGCCGCGAGATCGGAAGTGCATGCGGTGGAGGGCGATGCGGCCGCACTTTCGGCGCTCGATCGGGGTTCACGCTTCGCCACCGGCCTGAAACGCGTGACCGGCGAGCGCCGAGACCTGTTCCGCCGTCCGCTGACGTTCAAGGAGTTAAACGCCTTTGATGGCGTTGTCTTCGATCCGCCCCGCGCGGGCGCGGAGGATCAGTCGAAGCAGATCGCCCGCTCGGATGTTCCATTCGTTGCCGCGGTCTCCTGCAACCCGGTGACGCTCGCGCGGGATTTGCGCATCCTCATCGACGGCGGCTACACGGTGAAAAGCGTGACGCCGATCGATCAGTTTCTGTGGTCGCCCCATGTCGAGGCTGTTGCCTTGCTGGAGAAGCCGCGGAAAAGACGTTAGGTGCTTAGCCCTGCTCAGCGAGACTGGTCGCGTCATGCAGTCTGCCCCGAAATCCCAGCCAGATTTATCGCTAAAGTTGTGGATCATCGCCACTGCAGTTGAATCTGTCCCTCATAAAGGCATAATCCAAATTGGGATAGGGGGAGAAGATGATTTCACCAGGTTTTGTTGCCGAGATTTTTGGTTCGGCTCTCATCATGGCGCTCACCGGTGCGGTGCTCGCTTGGATCTTGAGAAAATTGACGCGTGTGGGGCTGGTGCCATCCTATGCGCTTGGCGTCGCGGTCATGACGTTTGTGGGCGCTGCGCTCTATGTCTCGGGCCATGATGGGACCGTCGACTACCTGAGTGCATGGACCCAGTACGCGATCGGCGGCGTTATCGGCTTCCTGATCCTGTATGCCACGTCGCGCCGGTCTGTGAGCAAGACCTAGCAGACTGGCCACGAGGCGGCTTCAAACCCTTGTGCCGCCGACCGTCATCTGGTCCATCCTGAGGTGCGGCTGGCCGACGCCGACCGGCACGCCCTGTCCAGCCTTGCCGCACATGCCGATGCCGTTGTCGAGCTTCATGTCATTGCCGATCATCGAAACGCGGTGCATGGCGTCGGGCCCGTTACCGATCAGCATTGCGCCCTTGATCGGCTGCGTCACCTTGCCGTTCTCGATCATGTAGGCTTCGGTGCAGCCGAACACGAACTTTCCGGAGGTGATGTCGACCTGGCCGCCGCCGAAGGAGACGGCATAGATGCCGTTCGTGACGGAGGCGATGATCTCGTCCGGCTCTATGTCGCCCGATGTCATGTAGGTATTGGTCATGCGCGGCATCGGCTGGTGCGCGTAGCCCTCGCGCCTTCCGTTGCCGGTGGCCCGCATGCCCATCAGCCGGGCGTTCTGGCGGTCCTGCATGTAACCGACCAGCTTGCCGTCCTCGATCAGCACGTTGCGCGCCGAAGGCGTGCCTTCATCGTCGACGGTGAGCGATCCGCGCCGCTCGGCGATCGTGCCGTCATCGACGACGGTGACGCCCTTTGCAGCCACCTGCTGGCCCATCAGGCCGGCGAAAGCTGAAGTTTTCTTGCGGTTGAAGTCGCCTTCAAGCCCGTGGCCGACGGCCTCGTGCAGCATGACGCCGGGCCAGCCGCTGGAGAGCACGATGTCGAAAGTGCCGGCCGGCGCCGGTACGGCTTCGAGATTGACCAGCGCCTGACGCAGCGCCTCCTTGGCGGCGTGCTTCCAGCTGTCCTCGACGAGGAAGTCGCCGAACGCCTTGCGTCCGCCCATGCCGTAGGAGCCGCTTTCCTGGCGGTCGCCGTCGCCGACCACCACCGACACGTTCACCCTGACCAGCGGCCGGATGTCGCGCACCACCTGGCCGTCGGCGCGCACGATCTCGACATGCTGCCAGGACGAGGTCAGCGATGCCGAGACCTGGCGCACGCGCGGATCCTCGGCGCGCAGCCATGCGTCGACTTCCTGCAACAGCTTCGCCTTGGCCTCGAAGGAAGGGGAGGGGATCGGGTTCTCATCGCCATAGAGATGGCGGTTGGTGCGGGCGGGCGCGGCGGCAAGCGTTCCGGAATAACCGCCCTTGACGGTCGAGACGGCGTCAGCCGCGCGTCGCAGCGAAGCCTCGGACAGGTCGCTGGAGTGGGCATAGCCGCTGGCTTCGCCGGCAACCGCGCGTAGGCCGAAACCCTGGTCGGTGTTGAAATTGGCCGTCTTCAGCCGACCGTTGTCGAACATCAGCGCTTCGCTCTCGCTGTATTCGACGAACAACTCGCCATCGTCGGCGCCGTTGATGGTCTCTGCGACGATCTCCTTGACGCGATCGTCGGAAATATCGAATTGGCCGATAAGGCTGTTCATGGCGTATGTCCGTGGATGAATGGTTATATCCGGGATGTAGGCGCGAAGCCGCGCCCAGACAATCGCCAATCGTCATTCAAATGCAGGGCGGCGGCGTCCCGGATCTATCCCAGGTCCGGAAAACCTATCGTTGATCGGCAGCTCCCGGGTCGAGGCGCGGGAGTCTACGGCAGGGCCGCAAATCCGTCGGCAAAACCCTTGAGGTCCACCGGGATGCCGATGCCTTCTTCTGGCGTCTGGAAGACGATGAACGTGGCCGACGTGCCGGTCTTCAGCGTATCGAGCAGCGGCTTCTCGAGAATGACCTCAGCGTAGCAGCCGTCCTGGAAGCAGCGCACGAAATAAGCGCGGCCGATATCCTTGCCGTCGACATTGAGGCCGAGCCCGTTGGGCAAGAGCACGCCGAGCGGCGCCAGCACGCGCAGGATCTCCGCCTTGTTGTCGGCGGTGCGCAGCACCACGACCGACAGCCCCATCTCGGGGCGGTCCTCGGCGACGACGTTCTGCATCATCACGCATTGTTCGGACGTGGCGCCGGCCGGCGTGTCGCAGATGATCGACCACGCGCCATGGGTCGAGCGCACCGTGCCGCTCGGCTGGGCCGCGTTGGCCTGGCCGGCGGCCGACAAGCCGGCGACGGACAAGGCGGCGAGAAAGATGACCTTCGCCAAGGGGCTCGAAAGCCCAAATCCCGACAGCCAAGAGTTCATGACGGCTCCATTGCGAATCACGGCACTTTAAGCCGCGCCAAAGCCAAGTAAAGGACGAGACAGCGGCCGAGCCGCCACGAAAATGCCCATGCGGCGCTTTTCCTAGCCAATTTCGCCCGAATTACGACGCCAGGCGCGCCGGCCGGCAGGAAGCAGCCGATCCGTTGAACATAGCCGATTCGCCATGGCGGCCGCCGCCTTCAAAGATGCATTCCGGCTTGCGCGCAAAAATGCCGCACGGTTTCCTCCGCTCCTTTCTTGCGGAGGGAAAAAGAGTATGGTTTGAACCAGCTTGAGACAGTCGGGATTCCCGTCCCGGCATTGTTCGTTATTCTCGTGGACACAGCCGCGAGGAACTGGGAGACGAAGAGGGCGATGAGAAATTTCCTGGCAAACGCCAAGCTTCCAGCAAGTGCCAAGTTTCTAAGCGCTTGTGCCGTTACCACGTTTTTCGCCGGCACGGCCGCCCATGCCGATCAGCCCGTCGAGTGGGAGACGACCTTCCAGGCGCCGGCAACCGACATGATGCGCCAGATCGAGTGGTTCGGAAACTACACGATGTGGTTCATCATCCCGATCACCGCCCTGGTATTGGTCCTTCTGATCTACTGCATCGTGAAATTCCGCGCGAGCGCCAACCCGGTTCCGTCCAAGACCAGCCACAACACGCTGATCGAGGTGATCTGGACTGTCGGCCCCGTCGTCGTCCTGCTCTGCCTCGCCATCCCCTCGTTCCAGCTCTTGACCGCGCAGTACACGCCGCCGGAAGAAGCCAAGCTCACCGTCAAGGCGACGGGCAACCAGTGGAACTGGGATTACGAATACCAGACCGACAACACGCTCTCGTTCAACTCGGCGATCCTCCAGGATGGCGACCGTGCCGCCGCCGGCAAGGAAGATCGCAAGGTCTATCCGCGCCTGCTTGCCGTCGACAACGAGATGGTGGTGCCCGTCCACACGATGACCCGGGTGCTCGTCACCGCGACCGACGTGATCCATTCCTTCGCCATGCCGTCCTTCGGCATCAAGATCGATGCCATTCCCGGCCGCACCAACGAGACCTGGTTCAAGGCGGAGAAGGAAGGCCTCTACTACGGCCAGTGCTCGCAGCTCTGCGGCAAGGACCATGCCTTCATGCCGATCGCCATCCGCGTCGTCTCCGACGCGCAGTTCAAGACCTGGCTGGCTGCGGCCAAGACCGATCTGCCCGGCGCCAACAAGACGCTGATGGCCGAGGTCGATGGCCAGAACAAGGTAGCGGCCGCCGGCAACTGATGCCGCGGGTTAGCAAGATTTAGGGAACGGAGCGGAACATGGCAGACGCTGCAGCTCACGACGGGCACGACCACAAGCCTTATCATGGTTGGGTGCGCTGGGTTTATTCGACCAACCACAAGGACATCGGTACGCTCTACCTGATCTTCGCGATCATGGCCGGCATCATCGGCGGCGCGCTGTCGGTCGCCATCCGCATGGAGTTGCAGGAGCCTGGCATCCAGATCTTCAGCGGTCTGGCGCAGATGGTCTACGGCATGAACGGTGACGCCGCGATCGACGGCGGCAAAAGCATGTACAACGCCTTCGCCACGGCGCACGCGCTGATCATGATCTTCTTCATGGTCATGCCGGCCCTGATCGGCGGTTTTGCCAACTGGATGGTGCCGATCATGATCGGCGCCCCGGACATGGCGTTCCCGCGCATGAACAACATCTCGTTCTGGCTGCTGCCGCCGGCTTTCATCCTGCTGCTTATCTCGATGTTCGTGCCGAGCGCGCCTGGCGCCTACGGCGTCGGCGGCGGCTGGACGCTCTATCCGCCGCTTTCGACCTCCGGTCAGCCCGGTCCGGCCATGGATCTGGCGATCCTGTCGATCCACATCGCCGGCGCGTCCTCGATCCTGGGTGCCATCAACTTCATCACCACCATCTTCAACATGCGCGCGCCAGGCATGACGCTGCACAAGATGCCGCTGTTTGCCTGGTCGGTGCTGGTCACCGCATTCCTGCTGCTGTTGTCGCTTCCGGTCCTTGCCGGCGGCATCACCATGCTGCTTACCGACCGCAATTTCGGCACGACCTTTTTCGCTCCCGATGGCGGCGGCGATCCGCTGCTGTTCCAGCACCTGTTCTGGTTCTTCGGCCATCCGGAAGTGTATATCCTGATCCTGCCGGGCTTCGGCATCATCAGCCATATCGTCTCCACCTTCTCGCGCAAGCCGGTGTTCGGCTATCTCGGCATGGCCTACGCCATGGTCGCGATCGGCGCGGTCGGCTTCATCGTCTGGGCGCACCATATGTACACGACCGGCCTGTCGCTCGACACGCAGCGCTACTTCGTCTTCGCCACCATGGTCATCGCGGTGCCGACGGGCGTGAAGATCTTCTCCTGGATCGCGACGATGTGGGGCGGATCGATATCGTTCAAGCCGCCGATGCTGTGGGCGCTGGGCTTCATCTTCCTGTTCACGATCGGTGGTGTTACCGGGGTTCAGCTGGCCAATGCCGGTCTCGACCGGTCGCTGCACGACACCTATTTCGTGATCGCGCACTTCCATTACGTGCTGTCGCTGGGGGCGGTGTTCGCCATCTTCGCCGGCTGGTACTACTGGTTCCCGAAGATGACCGGCTACATGTATTCGCCCGTCATCGCCAACACCCATTTCTGGGTCATGTTCGTCGGCGTCAACCTTGTCTTCTTCCCGCAGCACTTCCTCGGCCTTGCTGGCATGCCGCGCCGCACCATCGACTATCCGGACGCGTTTGCGGGCTGGAACATGGTGTCGTCCTACGGTTCGTACATTTCGGCCGTCGGCGTGGTGATCTTCCTCTATGGCGTGTTCGAAGCCTTCCAGAAGAAGCGGATCGCTGGCGCCAATCCATGGGGCGAGGGCGCAACGACGCTGGAATGGCAGCTGCCTTCACCGCCGCCGTTCCACCAGTGGGAGCAGCTGCCGAAGATCAAATAAGGCGGCAGCCCGGAATCGAAACCGCCGGTTCGCCGGCGGTTTCGGCCAAACGGAATATGGATTTGAGTACGCATGGCCCTTGTCGACGAAACCAGCATTGACGAAGCGGGCTTCCGCATGTCGGAAGCGACGGCGGGTGATTTCTTCGCCCTCCTGAAGCCACGCGTCATGTCGCTGGTGGTGTTCACCGCCTTTGTCGGACTGGTCGCGGCGCCGGTGACCATCAACCCGCTGCTGGCGGTGATCGCGATCCTGGCTATTGCCATCGGGGCTGGTGCCTCCGGCGCTCTCAACATGTGGTACGATGCCGATATCGACGCGGTGATGACACGCACCGCCACCCGCCCGGTGCCGGCCGGCCGCATCCAACCCCACGAGGCGTTGAGCTTTGGGTTGGTGCTTTCGGTTTTGTCGGTGATGACGCTCGGCGTGCTGGTCAACTGGCTGTCGGCGGCGCTGCTGGCCTTCACCATCTTCTTCTATGCCGTCGTCTACACGATGTGGCTGAAGCGCTGGACGCCGCAGAACATCGTCATTGGCGGTGCTGCCGGCGCCATCCCGCCCGTGATCGGCTGGGCCGCGGTAACCGGCACGGTCAGCCTGGAGAGCGTCGTCCTGTTCCTCATCATCTTCCTGTGGACGCCGCCGCATTTCTGGGCGCTGGCGCTGTTCAAGTCGCAGGATTATGAACGCGCCGGCATCCCGATGATGCCCAATGTCGCCGGCCCGGCGTCGACCCGCCGTCAGATCTTCGCCTATGCTCTGGTGCTGGCCCCGGTCGGTGTGCTGCCGTGGCTGCTTGGCTACACCACGCCGTTCTATGGCGTGGCTGCCCTGCTGCTCGGGCTCGGCTTTGTCTGGTATGCGTGGAAAGTGCTTGGCATGTCCGACGACGATCGCGCGATGAAGCCAGCCAAGGCGTTGTTCGGCTATTCGCTGCTCTATCTCTTCGCCATCTTCGCCGTCTATCTCGCCGACAGCGTCGTCGAACGTGCACTTGCGGTGGGTGGAGCATGAGCATGATCGAAGACAAGCTCGAAACGGTCACCTTGACCGAACGCCAGCGGAAGGCCCGGCGCAACCGCTCGGTCGCCATCGGCGTAGCCTTGGCCGTGCTGGTCGTTATCTTCTATATCGCGACGATCGTGAAGTTCGGTCATAACCTCTCTGGCACGATGTGAGGCGGGAGATGGGTGTCGACACGAGTGCCAAACCGGCCGGGCACAACAGCAACCGCCTTGTTGCGGCCGTCTGCCTTGCCTTCTTCACCGGCATGATCGGCATGGCCTATGCCGCGGTGCCGCTGTACAAGATGTTCTGCCAGGCGACAGGCTATGGCGGCACGACGCAACGCGTCGAGAAGCAGTATGCCGGCCGCGTGCTCGATCGCGAGATCACCGTCCGCTTCGATGCCAATATCGCCGGCGTGCCGTGGGATTTCCAGCCGGTCCAGCGCTCGATGACCATGAAGATCGGCGAGACGGTGCAGGCGCACTATCAGGCGACCAACAAGTTCGATCGCCCCATCACCGGCCGCGCCACCTTCAATGTCCAGCCTGAACTGGCGGGTCCCTATTTCAACAAGGTCGAATGCTTCTGCTTCACCGACACCACGCTGAAGCCCGGCGAAACGCTTGACATGCCGGTCCTGTTCTACGTGGACCCCGATATCGTCAACGTGCCGGAACTGAAGGACGTGAAGACGATCACCCTGTCCTACACGATGTTTCCGGTCGAGAAGAACAAGCCGGTCGCATCGTCGGAGCCGGTCCAGGGCAACAGCAAGACAATTTCAAATACCGAAGGAAATCTCGGGGGTTGATATGGCAGACGCGCACGCAAAACATCACGACTATCATCTCGTCGACCCGAGCCCGTGGCCTTTCCTGGGATCGATAGGGGCGCTCGTCACCGCCTTTGGCGGCGTTTGCCTCATGGAATACCTGAAGGGCGGCTCGTTCCCGATCTTCGGCTTCAACATCGCCAATCCGTGGCTGTTCTTCATCGGCCTTGCTATCGTCCTCTACACCATGTTCGCCTGGTGGTCGGACACGATCAAGGAAGCGCATGAGGGCCATCACACGCGGGTCGTGTCGTTGCATCTGCGCTATGGCATGATCATGTTCATCGCCTCCGAGGTGATGTTCTTCGTCGCTTGGTTCTGGGCCTATTTCGATGCCAGCCTGTTTCCGAGCGAAGCCCATCAATATGCCCGCACCGCGTTCACCGGCGGTGTCTGGCCGCCGAAGGGCATGGAGGTTCTCGATCCTTTCCATCTGCCGCTGTATAACACCGTGATCCTGCTGTTGTCGGGCACCACGGTCACCTGGGCGCACCACTCCCTTATCCACGGCGATCGCAAGGGGCTGATCAACGGACTGGTGCTGACCGTCGGCCTCGGCATGCTGTTCACCATGGTGCAGGCCTACGAGTACATGCATGCTCCGTTCGCCTTCAAGGATTCCATCTATGGCGCCACCTTCTTCATGGCGACCGGGTTCCACGGCTTCCATGTCATCATCGGCACCATCTTCTTGGCCGTCTGCCTGATCCGCGCCATGAAGGGCGATTTCACGCCCAAGCAGCATTTCGGTTTCGAGGCTGCCGCATGGTACTGGCATTTCGTCGACGTGGTCTGGCTGTTCCTGTTCGCCTCGATCTATGTCTGGGGATCGGTCGGCGCGGTAATCGAAGCCCACTGATACCGGTCTGATGACTTTGAAGGGGCGGCTGCGGCAACGTGGCCGCCCTTCTTCTTTTCGGTCCAATGCGATCCGGGCGGTTGCGAGGGCGCACAGTGTCGATGCCGGCGGTATGATCATGATCCACGGCCAGCCGAACGGATTCGGCGGCTGCTTCAATTGGTCGGCTGGACCGACGGCGGCATTGCCGTTACGGACTCCGGCATGGACGAAGTCTGGGCGGTGGTGATCGATGGAACACCCATCAGGATTGAGCGGTAAGCAATGAGCGACGACAAGGCGATCTGGCCTCCGATCGACCCTATTTCGGCGGGCTTGCATGGACGCTGCCCGCGCTGCGGCGAGGGGCGGCTGTTTTCCGGCTTTCTCACCGTAGGCAAACGCTGCACCAATTGCGGTCTTGATTATTCCTATGCCGATGCCGGCGACGGGCCCGCGGTTTTCGTCATCCTGATCATCGGCTTCATCATCGTCGGCCTGGCGCTCTGGGTCGAAGTGACGCTGAGCCCGCCGCTCTGGCTGCATCTGCTGGTCTGGATCCCGCTGGCGCTGGTGCTGTGCCTGACGGCGCTCCGGCTGATCAAGGGAGTGCTGCTTACGCTGCAGTACCGCAACAAGGCGGCCGAGGGCCGGCTGGATCGCGGCGAATGACCGACATGTCCGCCAAGGGCGGTCGTTCGCGGCCAGGATCGGTATTGCTGCTTGGCATTGGCCTCGTCCTGCTCCTGATCCTGCTGGCGCTCGGCACCTGGCAGGTCCAGCGCCTGCACTGGAAGGAAGGTCTTATCCAGACCATCGACCAGCGCACCCACTCGCCGCCGCTCCCGCTGGCCGAGGTGGAGAAACAATTCGCCTCGACTGGGGACGTCGACTACACGCCGGTGACGGTGACCGGCACGTTCCTGCATTCCGGCGAGCGGCATTTCTACGCAACATGGGAAGGCGAAGCCGGCTTCAACGTCTACACGCCGCTGGCCCTCGACGATGGCCGCTTCGTCCTGATCAATCGCGGTTTCGTGCCATACGATCTGAAGGATGCCGCCAAGCGCGCCAAGGGACAGGTCGCGGGCAAGGTCACGGTCACCGGCCTCGCTCGCAATCCGCTGCCGGCAAAGCCGTCGATGATGCTTCCCGACAACGACGTGGCGAAGAACATCTTTTACTGGAAGGACCGTGACGTGATGGCGGCGAGCGCTGGCTTGCCGGCGAGCGCCAAGCTGGTGCCAATCTTCATCGACGCCGACAAGACGCCGAATCCGGGCGGTTTGCCCATCGGCGGTGTCACCATCATCGACCTGCCGAACAGCCATCTGCAATATGCTATGACCTGGTATGGGCTTGCCGCGGCACTTGCCGCCGTTCTCATCCTGCGGCTTCGCAGGCCAGCGAAAGAGGAATGAGCGCGACCGACCCGCTTGAAGGGTCATCGCCCTTGACAGGACGGGGGTAGGCACCTCATTTCGGCTCTGATCAAACGGCCCGGATTCATGCTTCAGACCACCACAAAGCCTTCTCTGACGATCCGCCTCTGTCAGCCGCGCGGTTTTTGCGCCGGCGTCGACCGTGCTATCCAGATCGTCGTGCTGGCGCTGAAGAAATATGGCGCGCCGGTCTATGTCCGCCACGAGATCGTGCACAACCGCTATGTCGTCGAGGGTCTGCAAAGCCTTGGCGCCGTCTTCATCGAGGAACTTTCCGAGATCCCGGCCGAACATCGGCAGTCGCCCGTCGTCTTTTCCGCGCATGGCGTGCCGAAGTCGGTACCGGCGGATGCCCAGGCGCGCAATTTGTTCTATCTCGACGCCACCTGTCCGCTGGTCTCCAAGGTCCACAAGCAGGCGATGCGCCACCAGCGGCTCGGCCGCCACGTGCTCCTGATCGGCCATGCCGGACACCCCGAGGTCATCGGCACGATGGGACAATTGCCGGAGGGCGCGGTAACGCTGATCGAGACCGAAGCCGATGCCGCGAGGCTTGCGCCGGCGGACCCGAAGGCGCTCGGCTTCGTCACCCAGACCACGCTATCGGTCGAGGACACGGCCGGCATCATCCGCGCGCTGCAGGACCGCTTTCCCGACCTGCAGGCGCCGGCGGCGGAATCGATCTGCTATGCCACCACGAACCGTCAGGAAGCGGTCAAGGATACCGCCGCAGGCGCCGATCTCTACCTGATCGTCGGCGCGCCCAATTCCTCCAATTCGCGGCGTCTTGTCGAAGTGGCTGAGCGTGCGGGGGCTGCGATGTCGCTTCTCGTGCAGCGCGCCGCCGAGATTCCGTGGGACGACATCGGCGACATCTCGACGCTCGGTCTGTCGGCGGGGGCATCCGCCCCGGAGATAATCGTCGACGAGATCATCGATGCGTTCCGCCAGCGCTTCGATGTCACGATCGACCTGGCCATCACGGCCACCGAAACGGAGGATTTTCCCGTCATGCGGGTACTGCGCGATGTCGAACTGACGGCGGCCGACATGGCTTTCGTCAACGGGGCGCCGTAAGGCACATGGCGGTCTACACCGACGTTGCGGAAGGCGAACTCGGCGCATTCCTGAAGCACTACCCAGTCGGCGATCTCCTGTCCTACAAGGGCATCGCGGAGGGCACCGAGAACTCGAATTTTTTGCTGCACACCTCCAGCGGCTCCTACATCCTGACGCTCTATGAAAGACGGGTCGAAAAGGCGGATCTGCCGTTTTTCCTCGGGTTGATGGGCCATCTCGCCAAAAAGGGCGTGTCCTGCCCGCTGCCGGTAACCGCGCATGACGGCAGCGTCATCGGCACGCTGGCGGGCCGGCCGGCCGTCATCATCACTTTCCTCGAGGGTCTCTCGCTCCGGCGGCCGACATCGATCCATTGCGCCGAGGTCGGCAAGGCGCTGGCCGCCCTGCACCTGGCCGGAGCCGACTTTCCGATGACCCGCCCCAATGCGCTCGCCATCGACGGCTGGCGCAAGCTCTGGTCGGCAGCCCGCGACCGTGCCGATGAGGTCGAGCCGGGCCTTGCGGCCGAAGTCGACGTCGACTTCGCCGACTTCGAGCGGAATTGGCCGAAGGGTCTCCCGGAAGGCATCATCCATGCCGATCTTTTCCCGGACAATGTGTTCTTTCTCGGCGAGAAGCTCTCCGGCTTGATTGATTTTTATTTCGCTTGCAACGACCTCTACGCCTATGACGTCGCCACATGCCTGAACGCCTGGTGTTTCGAGAAGGATTTTTCCTTCAATCTCACCAAGGGCAAGGCGTTGCTTGCCGGCTACCAGGATGTGCGGCCTCTGAGTAATCAGGAAAAGGCAGCACTTCCGATGCTGGCACGGGGCTCGGCGCTGCGTTTCATGCTGACCCGGCTGTATGACTGGCTGACCGTTCCCGATGGCGGGCTGGTGATGAAACGCGATCCGACCGAATACATCAGGAGAATGCGGTTTCATCGGACGATCAAATCTGCTTCGGAATATGGGCTGGCATGAGCAAACACGTTGAGATCTTCACCGATGGCGCCTGTTCGGGCAATCCCGGCCCGGGCGGCTGGGGCGCGATCCTGCGCTTCAACGGCGCCACCAAGGAACTATCGGGTGGCGAGGCCGAGACGACCAACAACCGCATGGAATTGCTTGCCGCCATCTCGGCGCTGAATGCGCTCAAGGAGCCTTGCACCGTCGATCTTCACACCGACAGCAAATATGTCATGGACGGCATTTCAAAGTGGATCCATGGCTGGAAGAAGAACGGCTGGAAGACCGCCGACAAGAAGCCCGTCAAGAACGGCGAACTCTGGCAGGCGCTGGATGAAGCCAATCGGCGTCACAAGGTCACCTGGATCTGGGTCAAGGGCCATGCCGGCCATACCGAGAACGAACGCGCCGACGAACTCGCTCGTGAGGGCATGGCGCCGTTCAAGAAGGGCCCGGTCAGGCTTGTTTCTACCCCACCCAAGCCGGTCTCGCAGTCCAAGCAGCCGGCGGTGGCAAAGGCGCGGCGTTCGACCCAAAGCTATTGAATTCCGGGGCGGCACCATCCCCAGGCTGGGATCTCTGTCATGCCGGGCCTGCACTATGTGACGCATCCCCAGGTTCAGGTGGACGCCAAGATTCCGGTGCCGGAATGGGACGACGCGCGCCGAATTGTCCACGGGTGGCGGCCGATCGGCAGGCCGGCACAGCCGCAGATCCTCAGCGGATCAGCAGCGCCGTACCGTAGAGTCCGAAAGCGAACACTGTGTGTGACACCAGATTCAGCGCCCGTACCTTCATCGGGTTGGGCCGCTTCGACGCTGCCCAGCCCGCGCCCATGCCGGGCGCCAGCAGGAACCAGCCGGCGCCGACCGTGACCATGCCGAGGATGAAAGCCGGCAGGAAAGTCGGCGCGACAAGCCAGCCCGCTCCGGCCACCACGACAAGGATGATGCCGTAGACGATGCCGACAAAATAGTGAAAGGCCCAGCCCAAAGCCGATTCGTGTACATAGGGCGTCGCATCGCCAATATCGTCGTGAAAGACTTTTTCCCGTAAATGCCAGACCCAGCGGCCAACGGGGGCCCAGTTCGGCCGTGCTTGACCGAACATCTTGTAGAGAAGAAAGGCCCAGATATCCATCAGCAGCGTGGCGCCGACGCCGATCGCCACGCTACGCCAGACGATGTCGAACGTCATGGTCAGAGCAGTTCGAGGATCTTGGCGGCGCCGGATTCATCGACGCCGGGCTTGGTCTCGACATTGAGGGCGGTGACCTTGCCGTCATCGACGATCATTGAAAACCGCCTCGACCGAAGACCCATGCCTCCGCCGGAGAAGTCGGCGTCGAGGCCGATCGCCTTGGCGAAGTCGCCATTGCCGTCGGCGAGGAACAGGATCTTGCCTTCACCGCCGGTGAAGCGTGCCCAGGCGCCCATGACATGGACGTCGTTGACCGAAACCACGGCGACCGTATCGACACCGCGCGCCAGGATGGCGTCGCGGTTCTCCAGGTAGCCCGGCAAATGATTGTTGCTGCAGGTCGGCGTGAAGGCGCCAGGCACGGCAAACAGCACGACTTTCTTTCCCGCAAAAATCTCGGCCGTCGTGATCGGCTTGGGACCGTCGGCAGTCATCGTCTTGAACGTCGTATCGGGCAGTCTGTCGCCAGCGGAAATGGTCATGAGTTCCTCGCTTGGGAGAATGGGGAAGGACGTAGCCTTGGGTAGCGAACTATGCGGTTTCCCGCAACCATCGCGGAGGGCTGGATCAAGGGAAAGGCAAGAGCCCTTCGACCGCGCCTGCCGAACTCGTCAGTGTATAGTGAAGTCCGCCATCCGTGGGGGTCGTCGAGGGCCGGTCGAGGATCGGCACGGTGAAGATCAGCTTGCCATCCTTCTGGCTGCGGGCCGGCGAACCGAACATGTAGTCGCGGTCTCCTGCGACGAAGAAGTCCGCCGCTTCCGGATCGCCGGGAAAGCTCGCCTCCACAACCAGCGTTTCATGGTCGCCTGGCAGCACGTTGATGCCGAAGTCGGATCTTGCCGGCGCGGGCAAGGCGGCGAAGCTCGCCTTGACCAGCTCCGCGTCCTCGGCATTGTCCGGGTCGGAGCCGGGGTCGACGGTCAACCGCGTCTGCACAGGGATGCAGATCGTCTCGCAAATGCCGAGAAAAATGTCGGCGTCGATGACGGACGGATCCTTCGCGGCCGACAGCGTGAACGTCACCGGCAGCGAGACCGGATAGTCGTAGCCCGCCCATTTGCCGTAGCCGTCGTCATGACGCTTCGGCGCCGGGAAGGAGAGGCTGGCATCGGAAATGTTGGTGCTGGCCGAGATATCGAGTTGCGGCGGCACGCCCGCGTCGCCCGGGTCGCGCCAATAAGTCTTCCAGCCAGGCTTGAGCGCTATGTCGAGAACGCCCCGGATGCGGCCGGCATCGTCGGGCTTGCCGCTCGTCACCAGCCGTACCTTGCCGCCTTCGCTGTTGTACCAGGCGGACGAAGAGGCGGCGGCTGGGGGTGTGATTGCCGATCCGACAGCGGCGCCGAGCAACAGGATTTTCAAGCTTTGCATGGTGATGATTTGATCGTCCGTTCATAGCCGTGCAATGATTTCATGGTCTTGCCGGTATCATATTTGCGTGACCTTTGCCGCAGGTAATGATCGGCCGGCGGCACGGGCTTGGTCGAAAACCGGCGCGGTACATCTTTTCGGCGCCCGGGAAACGCGTTACCCTCTGATTATGGACTTGTTGCGCCACAAGAAGACAGCCGCCGGCAGCGGCTTTCTCGACGATCAGTTCCTCATTGCCATGCCCGGCATGAAGGACGACCGTTTCACGCGCTCGGTCATCTACATCTGCGCCCACAGCGATGAGGGCGCGATGGGCCTGATCATCAACCAGACGCAGCAGATGCTGTTTCCGGACCTTTTGGTGCAACTTGGCATCATGAACGAGCACGAGGCGATCCGGTTGCCCGCCCGTACCCGTGATTTCGTCGTTCGCAATGGTGGGCCCGTCGACCGCAGCCGCGGCTTCGTGCTGCATACGGGCGATTACCGGGTGGAGTCTTCGCTGACCGTTTCCGACGATGTCTGCCTGACCGCGACCGTCGACATATTGCGCGCCATATCGTCGGGCCGGGGACCCCGTCACGCGCTGATGGCGCTGGGCTATTCGGGTTGGGGCGCCGGCCAGTTGGAAACCGAGATAGCCGAAAACGGCTGGCTGACCTGTCCGGCCACTCCGGAGCTTCTGTTCGATACCGACATCGAGCGCAAATACGACCGGATTCTCGCCTCGATCGGCATCGACCTCGCGCATTTGAGTGTAGCGGCCGGCCACGCCTGAGCTCCAGCGGCGTGTAAGCCAACTACGCCTGCGTCAGCGGATACTGTTCCTTCAGCGTCTTCAGCACCTGATCCCCGGGCATCGGGGCGCCGAACATGAAGCTCTGCACATATTCGCAGCCCATCTGGCGCAGCTCCAGCGCGTCGCGCTCGTCCGAAATGCCTTCGGCGACCACCGACAGGCCGAGCTCATGCGCCATGCTGACCATGGATTTGAGCAGCACGGCGCGTTTGGGCGTGCTGTCGTCCACGAAACTCTTGTCGATCTTGATCGTGTCGAAGGGAAAGCGCGTCAGGTAGGCCAGCGAAGAATAGCCGGTACCGAAATCGTCCAGCGACAGGCCGATGCCGAGCTGCTTCAGCTTGGTCAGCACATGGGCAGTCTGCTCGGGATTGTCCATAACCAGCGATTCCGTGAGCTCGAGCCGGAAGCAGCGCGGCTTCAGATTGGCCCGCGCAATCACGGAGCGGACGTCGCTGACCAGGTCGCGGCGGATGAGCTGGCGGCTGGAAAGGTTGACCGAAACCGACAGCGGCGCGTCGCCGATCTGCTTTTGCCATGCCGCCAGATCCTCGGCGGCCTGCTGCATGGCGAACAGCCCAAGCTGTACGATCAGCCCGCAGCTTTCGGCGACCGGAATGAAATCCGCCGGCGGGATCATGCCGCGGCGCGGATGGTCCCAGCGCAGCAATGCCTCGAAGCCGGCGACGCTGCCGTCTTCCAGCCGAACGATCGGCTGGTAGGCAAGCGTGAATTCGCGCCGTTCGATGGCACGGCGCAGGTCGGATTCGAACTGCAGCCGATCGGTGCCGACGGTGCGGAAGGCCGGGCGGAACGGTTCGATCCTGTCGCCGCCGAAGCGCTTGGCCTGATGCATGGCAAGCTCGGCGTCCTTGACCATGTCCTCGGCCGAGGTCTGCGCCGAGGTCCAGGTGATCAGCCCGATCGAGGCGGTCAGCACGATCTCGCGCTTGGCAAAGGTGATCGGGGCGTTGATGGCATGCTTGATGGCGTCCGCCACCGCCGCGATGCGGGCCGGGTCCTGCTCGGAAAGCAGCATCAAGGCGAACTGGTCGCCGGCGAAGCGTGACAGCGAGTCCTTCGGCTTCAAGAGCCGGTGCAGGCGTCGCGCGATGGTGAGCAGGATGGTGTCGCCGGCCGAGATGCCGAGCCCGTCATTGACCTGCTTGAAGCGGTCGATGTCGATGACGAAGACGGTCGGGCGCACCTTCTCTTCGGTCCGTGCGATCGAGATGATCGCCTCGAGCCGGTTCATGAACAATTCGCGATTAGGCAGGCCGGTGAGGTTGTCGTGCACCGCGTCGTGCAGCAGCCTCTCCTCGGATTTTTTCTGCTCGGTGACGTCAACCATGGTGCCGACACAGCGGATGACCTCACCGTCCGATCCGATAACCGGGCGCGCGCGCAGCGCAAACCAGTGATAGTGGCCGTCGGCGCCGCGCAACCGGAAGTTCTGCGCCACCTTGCCGCGACGGTGCTCGAGCACCACGTCGAGCGTGGTGCGGAACGTGTCGCGGTCATCGACATGCAGCACCGGCAGCCAGTTGCGGGCGGCACCCCCCAGGCTGTTGGGGGCGAGGCCGAGCTGGATGCTGACGTCGGGCTTGGTGACGACGCGGTCGCGCAGCACGTCCCAGTCCCACACCGTGTCGCCCGAGCCGGCCACCGCCAGCGCCTGCCGCTCGAGGTCGGAGAACAGGCCCTGGTGCAGCGCGCCTCCGGCGAAGGCATGCTGCATGACGGTGAAGCCGATCAGCAGGATGATGAGGATCAGACCGCCGCCAAGCGCCGGCTGGGCGATGTCGTTGTCGAGCATGCCGGTTATCGCCATCCACGATCCGCATAGCCACAACAGCACCATCACCCAACTGGGCACAAGCATGATCGCGCGATCATAACCGCGTATGCCGAGGAAGATGATCAGGCCGAGCCCGGTCAGCGCGGTGGCGGCGAAGGACAGCCTGGCGATGCCCGCGGCAACCGCCGGGTCGACGATGGCGACGCCGGCGATCAAGAGCAGGCCAAGGATCCAGACCAGCGCCCCATAGCTGAAATGGCCGTGCCATCGATTGAGATTGAGATAGGCGAACAGGAACACCACGAAGGTCGCCGCCAGGGCCACCTCCGTTCCCGCCCGCCACATCTGCTCGTTGCCGGGCGATATCTCGATGATCTTGTTGAGGAAGCCGAAATCGACGCAGATATAGGCAAGCACGGCCCAGGCGAGTGCTGCGGTCGCAGGGAACATGGAGGTTCCCTTGACCACGAACAGGATGGTCAGGAACAGCGCGAGAAGCCCGGCGATGCCGATGACGATGCCGCGGAACAGCGTGTAGGAATTGACTGAGTCCTTGTAGGATTCCGGGTCCCAGAGATAGACCTGCGGCAGCTTGGGCGAGGCGAGTTCGGCGATGAAGGTGATCACCGTTCCCGGGTTCAGCGTCACCCGGAAGACGTCGGCGTCCGGGCTGCTCTGGCGGTCGAGCGCAAAGCCTTCGCTGGGCGTGATGGCGGCGATACGGGTCGAGCCGAGATCCGGCCAGAAGATGCCGGAATTGACCAGTCGGAAATGCGGCGCCACGATCAGCCGGTCGAGCTGCTGGTCGGTGGTGTTGGCAAGCGCGAACACGGCCCAGTCGCCGGTGGAACGGGCGTCATTGGCCTCGACCTCGATGCGTCGTACGATGCCGTCGGGCCCGGGCGCGGTCGAAACCTGGAAGTTTTCGCCCTGGTTGCGGTAGATTTCCACGGCGCCGGACAGATCGAGCGCGACATCGTCGCGAGCGATCTTGATCGGTTCGACGGCAAAGGCCGAGGACGCCGCGCACAGCGTCAGGATCGTCGCGAGGACAAAGGCGAACAGCGGCCCGTTGCGCAGGAATTTCGTCAAAAATCAGTCCTTCGTTCCAGCGCCTGGCGGATCGTCCGCGATCCGGGCGTAGAGGTAGTGGTCCTGCCAGATGCCATTGATCCTGAGGTAGGATCGCAGAAGTCCTTCGCGCCGGAATCCGGCTTTTTCAAGCACACGGATCGACCTGATATTGTCGGGAATACAGGCCGCTTCGATCCGGTGCAACCTCAGCGTATCGAAGGCGAAGCGGGTCACGACCTTGACGGCGTCGGTCATCAGGCCACGGCCGCCGAAGCGCTCGCCGATCCAGTAGCCGACATGCCCGCTTTGCGAGACCCCGTGGCGTATGTTGCCGAGCGTAATTCCGCCAGCCAACCTGCCGCTCGATTTCTCGAATATGAAGAAGGCGATCGCCGTCCCTTGCGCATAGTCCTCGCGGTAACGGCTGATGCGCAGCCGCCATGCCGCCCGGTCAAGCTCGTCCGGCGCCCAGCGCGGCTCCCATGGTTCTAGAAAGGCCCGGCTCTCGCCGCGCACCGCCGACCACTCCCGGTAGTCATTGGTGAACGGCACGCGCAGCGTCACGCGGTCGCCCTTCAGTGCCGGCAGGTCGCGGCGAAAGAAAGGGAGCGCGAACACGGCGCTTGTGCGGGCTTAGACGGCGAGCTTGCGGGCCGTGGTGGGCGTGCCCGGAAGCGAATCGAGGATCGCTTCGTATGGCGCCAGCGTACCCACAGGCCCTACAGCGGTAAGCGTCGGTTTGGTCGAGAACAGCCGTGACGACAGGTCGGTCAAACGATCGACCGTCAGCGCCGAGAGCCGCTCCATCAGTTCCTCCTTGGCGATCGGCCGGCCGAACAAGAGCAGCTGTCTCGCGATCTGCGAGGCGCGGCTGGCCGGGCTTTCCGCCGACATGATCAGACCTGCGCGGTATTGTGCGCGCGCCCGGTCGAGCTCTTCCTGCAGGATGTTCTCGCCGGCCTTCTGCAATTCCTCGATGATGACGGGCACCAGTTCGGCGATGTCGCTCTGCCCGGTCGCGGCATGGACGCCGAATATGCCGGTATCGGAAAAGCCCCAGTGGAAGGCATAGACCGAATAGCACAGGCCACGCTTTTCGCGGACTTCCTGGAACAGCCTGGACGACATGCCGCCGCCGAGGATCATCGACAGCACCTGCGAGGCGTAGAAATCGCGCACATGGTAGGCGCGGCCTTCGAAGCCCAGCACGATCTGCGCGTCCATCAGGTCGCGGTCCTCGCGGAAATCGCCGCCGACATATTGCGCATATTGCGGGATGGTGTTGTCGGCCTTGGTGCGGAAGCCGCCGAGCTGCTTTTCCACTTCGCGCACGAAATTGTCGTGCTTGATGTCGCCGGCGGCCACGATCACCATGCGTTCGGCGCCATACTGGCGCTCGATGAAATCGTGCAATTGCTTCGAGGTAAAGGATTTGACGGTTTCCGGCGTGCCCAGAATCGAGCGGCCGATGGTCTGGTGGCGAAAGGCCGTCTCGGTGAACCGGTCGAACACGATGTCATCGGGCGTGTCGTGCGCGGCGCCGATTTCCTGCAGGATCACGTGCTGCTCGCGTTCGAGCTCCTGCGGATCGAATTCCGATTCCTGCAGGATGTCGGCAAGAATGTCGACGGCCAGCGGCACGTCGTCGGAGAGCACCCTGGCATAGTAGGATGTGGTCTCGACGCTGGTGGCGGCGTTGATCTCGCCGCCCACGTCCTCGATCTCCGATGCGATCTCGAAGGCTGTTCGCCGCTTTGTGCCCTTGAACGCCATGTGCTCGAGCAGATGGGCCATGCCATGCTCTTCATCACGCTCATTGCGGGCACCCGACTTGACCCAGGCACCCAGGGCAACCGATTCGATGCTTGGAAGGGTTTCGGTGGCGACTGTCAGGCCGTTCGACAGACGGCTTACCTCAACACCCATATGGTTCGTACTCCTTAACGCGCCGCTCGCGCACGGCGGCTGACGTAATCTTCCACCATTTTCAGGTCGGATGGAAGTACTGTGTATTTTTCCTCCGATGTCATCAATCCACCTAGCCATGCGGGCAGTGCGGGCGACACGCCGCTGGCGGCCTCGACGGCAGCCGGGAATTTTGCTGGGTGCGCAGTGCCCAGCACCACCATCGGCACGGCATTCGAAGCCTTGCCGGCCGCGACATGCACGGCTGCCGCGGTATGCGGATCAAGCAGGTAGTTGCTGGCCGCGAGCGTCGAGCGGATCGTCGCGGCGACCTCGTCCATATCTGCGCGGCCGGCATCGAATTCGGCTCGCATCCCTGCGATTTCCGTGGCTTCTATGGTGAAGGCGCCGGATTGTTTGAGCCCGGCCATGTAGCGCCGCACAGTCGCCGGGTCGCGGCCCGACGCCTCGAACAGCAGGCGCTCGAAATTCGACGACACCTGAATGTCCATGGAAGGCGAGGTGGTCGCGAACACGCCCTTGGTGCGGTATTCGCCGGTCGCGAAAGTGCGTGCCAGTATGTCGTTGTCGTTGGTGGCGATGACCAGCCGATCGATCGGCAGGCCCATTTTTTTGGCGGCGTAACCGGCAAAGATATCGCCGAAATTCCCTGTGGGCACGGTGAAGGAGACGGGGCGATCGGGCGCGCCGAGCGACAGGGCCGAGGAGAAATAATAGACGATCTGGGCCATGATGCGGGCCCAGTTGATTGAATTCACCCCCGACAGCGAGACACGGTCGCGAAAGCCGTGATCGTTGAACATGTCCTTGAGCATGCCCTGGCAATCGTCGAAATTGCCTTCGATCGCCAGGGCATGCACGTTCTCAGCCTTCGATGTCGTCATCTGCCGTTGCTGCACCGGCGACACGCGGCCATGCGGGAAGAGAATGAAGATGTCGGTGCGGCTGCGCCCGGCGAAGGCGTCTATCGCTGCTCCGCCGGTGTCGCCCGATGTGGCTCCGACGATGGTGGCATGCTGGTTGCGTTCGGCGAGCACATGGTCCATCAGCCGGGCGAGCAGCTGCATCGCGACATCCTTGAAGGCGAGCGTAGGTCCATGGAAGAGTTCGAGGATAAAAGCGTTGGGGCCGGTCTGGACCAGCGGGCAGACAGCCTCGTGGCGGAAGGTGGCATAGGCCTCCCGCACCAGACGCTCGAACACGGGAGCCGGGATTTCGTCGCCAAGAAACGGCGACAGCACGCGGATGGCCAGCTCGGAATAGGCCAGGCCGCGCATGGCGCGGATCTCGGCCATCGAGAATTGCGGCCACTGGCGCGGCACATAGAGCCCGCCGTCGCGTGCCAGGCCTGTCAGGACGGCATCGCAAAACCCAAGCGCGGGCGCCTCGCCGCGGGTACTCACATATTGCATCGTCACAATTCCGTTACTGCCTTGGGTTTTCGACCCACGCAAGGTGGTTAATTTCTACGCTGGCTCAGTCGCATTTTTGCCGCGCGGTTGATATACGTCACCAGCTTTGCGAGAGGGAAGTGCAGTTTCATGGCGTTTCATACATTCAGCGGTCGCTTTTTCGCGGGTCTTGCGCTCACCGGCTTTATGCTTGCCGCCGCCGGCTGCCAATCAGGCGACAACGGTATGCTGAACCTGGGTTTTGGCAAGAAGGACCCGACCGCGCCACCGCCGCCGCAGGACCCCAAGATTCTGGCCAGCCAGTTGAATGCCTATTGCCCGAGGGTGATGCTTCGCGACGGCACGGCATTCTTCAACACCTACGCCAACGAAGCCCGGAAGCCCAGGCCCAAGCTCAAGAAGACCGGCGACGCCGCGCAGGATGCCGCGGCCCAGGCTGCGGCCGATGCTGCCGCTGCTACTCCGCCGGACGATTCGGCGAGGGTCATTTATCAGGCCTCGATCAGCGACGTGACCCGCGATTGCAGCCGCGCCGACGGACAGCTGACGATGAAGATCGCCGTCGCGGGCAAAATCGTGCCAGGGCCGAAATTCACGCCCGGCACCATCACCATGCCGATCCGCACCGCGGTGATGCATGGCACCGAGGTGCTTTATTCGCAGATCCACCAATATCAGGTCCAGGTTACCGACCCCTCGGTCGCCACGCAGTTCGTCTTCACCGATTCCAACGTCGTCGTGCCGGCGCCGACGGCGCAGGATTATCAGGCCTATGCCGGCTATGATGAAAATGCGCCGAAGGCCGCGACCGACAAACCGAAGAAGAGCAGGAAGAAAGCCGCCGCGACCAACTAAATCCGCGGGGGTGCTCGTCGGGGCCTAGCGGACGCTCACGCGTCCGCCGACCATTCTGATAGGGCGGCCAGCGTGCCGCTCAGATCCGCCCAGCGGCGGATCACCGTCTCGGCGCCCGCCTCCGTCAGCGCATCGGCATGGCCGGGATAGCTATGGGCGGCGCCGGTGAACCCGATGACACGCATTCCTGCCGACCTTGCGCCGGTCACGCCGTGCACGGAATCCTCGATGACGAAAGTGTTTGCCGGATGGGCGCCGAGCTTTTCGGCGGCGAACAGGAACACGTCGGGAGCCGGTTTGGTTTTTCCGGTCGGCGTCTCCATCGCGGAGAAGATGCGCCCGGCAAAGAATGGCAGCAGATGCACCTTCTCCAGCATGAATTCTATCCGCTCCGAGCGTGAGTTGGAGCAGATGCAACGTTGCGCCGTCACCGAGGCGACCGCTTCGCGCACGCCCTCGATGGCACGAACGTCGCTGCGCAGTTTCCGGTCGACCAGCTCTTCGGCGCGATCGATCAGCGAAACCTGGAACGGGATGTTGGACTTCTCCTCAACCCGCATCAGAATGTCCTTGAACGTCAGCCCCGCATAAGTCTCGGCAATCTCCTCGGCCGAGATTTCGTATCCGGACAAGGTCAGGAGCTCGGCCTCGACGCGCGCGGCGATGATTTCGGAATCGACGAGCACGCCGTCGCAATCGAAGATGACAAGGTCTGGCTGGGGCATGGTGATCCGGGCAATGAGAACGGGCAGGCTTCAGGCGGCGCGGCATACACCAACGGGCACGTCGGCGCAAACCGGCGGCGTCCGATCGCTGCCCTTCACCGAATATTTACGCTGATCGGTAACCATAACCGGGAGTAAACAGTAACGCGTGCCTTGGGTGTAAAAATGTCAGCCGTGCGTCTTGTCGACGAGCTTTCCCATGCTCCCCAGCAATCCGAATGGCTGGACACGATCCTGAAGGGCGACTGCGTCGCGGCGCTCGACCGGCTGCCCGAAAAATGCATCGACGTCATCTTCGCCGATCCACCCTACAATCTGCAGCTCGACGGCGACCTGCACCGGCCCGACCAATCCAAGGTCGATGCGGTGGACGACGACTGGGACCGGTTCGAGAGCTTCGAGGCCTACGATGCCTTCACGCGCGCCTGGCTGCTGGCCGCGCGCCGGGTGCTGAAGCCCAACGGCACCATCTGGGTCATCGGCTCCTATCACAACATCTTCCGGGTCGGGGCCAAGATGCAGGACCTCGGCTTCTGGATCCTCAACGACGTCGTATGGCGCAAGACCAACCCGATGCCGAATTTTCGCGGCCGCCGCTTCCAGAACGCGCATGAGACGATGATCTGGGCCTCCCGCGACCAGAAGGGCAAGGGCTATACCTTCAACTACGAAGCGTTGAAGGCGTCGAACGACGACATACAGATGCGTTCCGACTGGCTGTTCCCGATCTGCACCGGTGGCGAGCGTCTGAAGAACGACAATGGCGATAAACTGCACCCGACGCAGAAGCCGGAGGCGCTGCTCGCCCGCGTCATGATGGCCTCGACCAAGCCCGGCGACGTCGTGCTCGATCCCTTCTTCGGCTCCGGCACGACAGGCGCGGTGGCGAAGCGCCTCGGCAGGCATTTTGTCGGCATAGAGCGCGAGCAGGCCTATATCGACGCCGCCAATGAGCGCATCGACGCGGTGCGGCCGCTCGACGGCGCGGACCTGACCGTGCTCACCGGCAAGCGCGCCGAGCCGCGCGTCGCCTTCGTCAGCCTGATCGACACGGGGCTGGTGACGCCCGGCGCGACGCTCTACGACGCCAAGAAGCGCTGGGCGGCCAAGGTCCGCGCCGACGGCACGGTGGCGATCGGCGACAGTGCCGGATCGATCCACAAGATCGGCGCCGAAGTTCAGGGCCTGGATGCCTGCAACGGCTGGACCTTCTGGCACTATGAGCGCAGCGGCGGCCTGACCCCGATCGACGAACTGCGTCGCATCGCGCGTCTCGGCATGGAAAGGGCAGGGGGCTGACCCTGCCGATTGCCGCGGCCTTGGCGTTGGTTCAAAGTCTCAACGAAGTACTGGAAGCGATTCAAATCACGCCTTGATTCCGAGCCGCTCAAGGTCTGCTTGAAGTGTCTTGGCATCGGTGAACAGCACTGCCTGCCAGCCGGCCGCTTTGGCGCCGTCGACATTCTTCTGGCTGTCGTCGATGAACAGCGTCGCGGACGGTTCGAGCTCGAACGCGGCGACGTGATGGTCGTAGATGTCGCGATCCGGCTTGATCTTGCCGATCTCACCCGAAATGGTGACACCGCGCGGACGATTGAGAAAATCGAAGCGTTTGCGCGCTTCGGCCAGCGTATCGGCGGCGAAGTTGGTCAGCATGGTGACATCGTGGCCGCTGTCGATCAGACCGACCATGATGGCGACGCTGTCGTCATAGGCATGCGGCACCATGTCGTGCCAGTGGCGGCGAAAATTGCGGATGTTTTCCGCGTGATCCGGGTGGTCCGCGATCAGCAGCGTTTCCGCCTCTTCCCATGTCCGGCCGCGGTCCTGCTCGATGTTCCAGTCATGCGTGCAGACATTGTCGAAGAACCACTTTCTCTCCTCGGCATCGGGAATAAGCCGGCTGAACGGGATGTTCGGGTCGTAGTGGATCAGCACTTTGCCGATGTCGAACACGATGTGGCGGATTTCAGTCATGGGGCCTCTCTGCACTGTTCGGTGACGGCTTTTTTCGTCGCGCCGGGTATCGCAGCCTCGATTGCCTTTTTCATGACAGTGGGCAGCGCTTCACCCGAAATGTCCGACGGCAGCGACCAGAAATGCCCGGCGGGCGTCTCGCCGGTGCTTCGGGCGAGGAAGATTTCGAGCTCGAGCGCAAAATGGGTGAAGACATGCGCGATCCGGCCGGCTTGTCGCCAGTCGCCGGGAAAGGGTGCGGCCGCCGCTGTGGTCGCGCCGTCCAGCCGCGCCGTCCAGCCGGTCGTCGGCACCTCGGTCATGCCGCCGAGCAGCCCTTTGTCGGCGCGTTTGCGCAGAAGAATGGCACCGTCGCTTCGCACGGCGACGAAGGCTGCGCCGCGCCGCAGCGGTTTGTCGGCCTTGGGCAGGCGCACGGGATATTGTTCAGGATCGCCTGAAACGACCGCGCTGCAGCCCTCGCGCAGCGGGCAAAGCATGCAGCGCGGCCGGCGCGGGGTACAGATCGTGGCGCCGAGGTCCATCATCGCCTGAGCGAAATCGCCGGGCCTCGTCGTGGGAACCATGCGCTCGACACGGGCGCGAATGTCGGCCTTGGCTTCGCTGAGCGGCGTGGCAATGGAGAACAGGCGGGTCACGACACGTTCGACATTGCCATCGACGACGGCAGCCGGCCGGTCGAAAGCGATCGCCGCGATCGCCGCCGAAGTATAGGCGCCGATGCCCGGCAATTCCTTCAAGCCGGCTTCCGTATCCGGAAACCGGCCGTCGCGCCCGGCCACCAGATCGGCACAGGCCTTGAGGTTGCGGGCACGGGAATAGTAGCCGAGCCCTGCCCAGGCTTTCATCACGTCCTCGACGGGCGCCGCCGCCAGCGCCGCGACATCAGGCCATTTCTCGACAAAGGCGCGAAAATAGGCCTTCACGGCTTCAACCGTGGTCTGCTGCAGCATGACCTCCGACAGCCAGATCCGGTAAGGATCGGGCCGCACGCCACGGGCATGGTCGCGCGGGGTCACGCGCCACGGCAACTCGCGATGATGCACGTCGTACCATGCGAGCAGGCGGGATGCGGTATCGCCAGCTTTGCTGCTGTCCCCGGACGCAGCTCTGCTGCTGTCACTAGACGCAGCTTTGCTGCTGTCACTAGACGCAGCTTTGCTGCTGCTGTCCTCTGATATGGCCTTGCGGGTCTGCTCGTGCGGTGCCATTGATCTCGTATCGGCCTCGGCCGGGAAGAGTGGAGGTGGGTGGCTGGAGAACGCACATGGCAGGGAAAAGGCCCTTCGGCAATCCCGTTCCGGTGAGCGATCTCGCCACCGCGATCCTCGACCCGGTGCTGCGCAAGCGGGCGGGCATTTCGGTCAGCCTGGTCCAGTCGTGGGAAGAGATTGCCGGTTCGCGCCTGGCCGGCCATTCGCGCCCTGAAAAGATCCAGTGGCCTCGGCGGCTGCACGAAGACGACCCGTTCGAGCCGGCCGTGCTGGTGATCGCCTGCGAGGGCATGGCGGCGCTCCATCTGCAGCATGAGGCCGGCGAGATCATCAATCGCGTCAATGCATTTCTCGGCTTCACGGCCATCGGCCGCATCAGGATAGTGCAGAAGCCGGTTCTAAGTGAAAAGGCGCGGCCGAAACCACCCGTCAGGCCTCTCAATGAGGCGGAAAAATCAAGACTGTCGCACATCGTCGGCAAGATAGAAGACGATGGCCTGCGTGCCTCTCTGGAGCGGCTCGGCGCCACTATTCTGGGACAAAGAAAGTCATAGCACCGTCGCCAATCTCGCGATTTCGTGATTATAAGCTTCAAGTTTCACGATTGGATTGGGGACGGCGATGCCTTAATTCGCGCCAACTCTCGCCTTTTCGTGCCTTTGCGTTGCAAAATCCAACCCCTGTCAGGTGATTCGTATGAACCGTCCTCCGTTCGGCAAAAGCTTGTCCCGCAGAAACCTGCTGTCTTCGCTGGCCGCCATTCCGGTGGTGGCCGTGCTTGCGGCATGCAGCGACTCTGGTGAGGAAGCCAAGGCGGCCGATGTGAAGCCTGCCGCTCCCGCCGCACCCGCGACATCGGCCACGCCGGCCGCCGTCAAGGCGCCGGAGGCTCAAGGCACCGTCGACATGGCCGAACTGCTTAAGCCCGGCGCATTGCCCGACAAGCAACTCGGCAAGGACGACGCCAAGGTCACGATCGTCGAATACGCCTCGATGACCTGCCCGCATTGCGCGCATTTTGCCGAAACCACCTTTCCGGAATTGAAGAAGAAATACATCGATACCGGCAAGGCGCGCTATATTCTGCGCGAATTCCCGTTCGATCCGAGCGCCGAGGCCGGTTTCATGCTGGCGCGCTGTGCCAAGGACAACTACTTCCCGATGGTGGATGTCCTGTTCAAGCAGCAGGCGAACTGGGTGGGCGTGTCCAACACCAAGGATGCGCTGCTGCAAATCTCCAAGCTCGCCGGTTTTACACAGGAGTCCTTCGAAGCCTGCTTGACGGACCAGAAACTTCTGGACGATGTGAGGGCGGTCCAGAAACGCGGCGCCGACGAATTCAAGGTCGACTCGACGCCGACCTTCTTCATCAACGGAAAGACCTACAAAGGGGCGATGTCGATTGAGGAAATGTCGGCCATCATCGACCCTCAGCTCTGACGTCTTGGCGATGCCGAAGCGGCAGCGCTTCGGCATGCGTGGCCTTTGGCCGTGCTGCGCGCCGCCGCAAACCCGCGGCGCGTTTTCGCAAAAGTCGCTTTCAGGGCGGCGTGAATGAAGTTTTCGCGCCTTCGCCTCCTCGGTTTCAAATCCTTCGTCGAACCAGGCGAGTTCGTGATCGAACGCGGCCTGACGGGCATTGTCGGGCCGAACGGCTGCGGCAAGTCTAACCTTGTCGAGGCGCTGCGCTGGGTGATGGGCGAAAGCTCCTACAAGAACATGCGCGCGTCCGGCATGGACGACGTGATCTTTTCCGGCTCGGGCACGCGCCCGGCACGCAATACCGCCGAGGTCACGTTGTTCCTCGACAACAGCGATCGCTCGGCGCCGGCAGCCTTCAACGACGCCGACGAATTGCAGGTCTCGCGCCGCATCGAGCGTGAGGCGGGCTCGCTCTACCGTATCAACGGCAAGGAAGCGCGCGCCAAGGACGTGCAGCTTCTGTTCGCCGACCAGTCGACCGGCGCGCGTTCGCCCTCGATGGTTGGCCAGGGTCGCATCGGCGAGCTGATCCAGGCCAAGCCCCAGGCGCGCCGCGCCCTGCTGGAAGAAGCGGCTGGCATTTCCGGCCTGCATACGCGCCGCCACGAGGCCGAACTCAGGCTCAAGGCCGCCGAGCAGAACCTCGAGCGCCTGGATGACGTCGTTGGCGAGCTGGAAAGCCAGATCGAAAGCCTGAAGCGCCAAGCACGCCAGGCCTCCCGCTTCAAGAACCTGTCGGCCGACATCCGCAAGGCCGAGGCGACGCTGCTCCATCTGCGCTGGACGCTGGCCAAGGCCCAGGAAGGCGAGGCACGTTCGGCGCTGGCCGTCGCCACCGCCCTGGTTGGCGACCGCGCCGCCGCCCAGATGGCGGCCGCCAGGGAGCAAGGTATCGGCGCGCATCGGCTGCCCGATTTGCGTGACGCCGAAGCTGCGGCGGCCGCGGCCTTCCAGCGCCTGTCGATCGCCAGATCGCAGATCGAGGAAGAAGCCGGCCGCATCCGCGCCCGTCAGGCGGAACTCGAGCGCCGGCTCCAGCAGCTCGACGGTGACATCGCCCGCGAGGAGCGCATGGTGCGCGACAATGCGGATATCCTGGAACGCCTGCGCGCCGAGGAAGCAGCGCTCAACTCCGAAAATGGCGGCGCGGCCGAGCGTGAAGCAACCACCCGCGCCGCCTTCGAACAGGCAGCCGCGACGCTCTCGCAGAGCGAAGCCAGGCTTGCAGCACTTACCGCCGAGCGGGCCGAGGCCGCCGCTTCGCGCAATCAGGTCGAGCGGACGCTGCGCGAGACCGCCGAGCGTCGGGACCGTTTCGCCCGCCAACTCGCCGATGTCGACCGCGAATTGTCGGAAATGCTCTCCAAAGTCGCGGGCCTGCCCGACCCGGCCGAGAAGCGACTTCTGGTCGAGGACGCGCTGGCGCGGCTCGAAGAGAGCGAGGCCGGCGCGATTGCCGCCGAACAGGCGGTCGCCGAGGCGCGCGCCGCCGAAAATGCCGCCCGCCCGCCGTTACAGGACGCCAGGGCCGAACTGGCGCGCATCGAAACCGAAGCCCGCACGCTGGCCAAGATCCTGAACGCAGCCAGCGGCGATCTCTTCCCGTCCGTGCTGGAACAGATCAGCGTCGAGCGCGGCTATGAGACGGCCTTGGGCGCCGCCCTCGGCGAGGACCTTGACGTGCCGCTCGACCGCAGCGCCCCGGTGCATTGGGGCGAGAGCGCGATCCAGACCGGTGACGCCGCGCTTCCCGAAGGCATCAAGAGCCTGGCCAGCGTGGTACGTGCCCCGGCGCAGCTTGCCCGCCGGCTGGCGCAGATCGGCATTGTCGAAGCCGCCGACGGCCGCCGCCTGCAAGGGCTGCTCGCGCCCGGCCAGAGGCTGGTCAGCCCTGAGGGCGCGCTGTGGCGGTGGGACGGGCTGACCGCCAGCGCCGACGCGCCGACCGCGGCCGCGCAACGCCTGGCGCAAAAGAACCGGCTGGCCGAGCTCGATGCCGAAGCGGTGCAGGCGACGCTTGTGCTGCGCGAGGCCGAGGCAGTGCTCGCACAGGCCGAACAGTCCCTTCGCGAGGCCAGCGAGGCCGAGCGCGCCGCGCGTCAGGCCGGACGCGACGCCCAGCACGGGCTGGACGCCGCCCGCAACGCGCTGGCCGAAGCCGAAAAGGCCGGCGGCGAGTTGTCGAGCCGGCGCGCCGCCCTGGACGAGGCCCGCGCCCGTATTGTCGACAGTCATGAAGAAACTTCGGCCGCCTTTGCCGAGGCGGAAATGCTGCTGCAGGACGCGCCCGATCTCGGCGACCTGCAGATACAGCTCGAGCAATCCTCGGCCAATGTCGCCCGCGACCGCGCCACGCTCGCCGATGCGCGTGCCGTCCATGAAGGGTTGCGGCGGGAGGCCGAGGCGCGTTCGCGCCGGCTCGATGCGATCGGCGCCGAGCGCAGCAACTGGCTGGAGCGCGCCGAGAACGCTTCGACGCAGATCGCCTCGCTGGGCGAACGCAAGGCAGAGGCCGAGGCCGAACGCGAGAGATTGGCCGACGCACCCGACGAGATCGATGCCAAGCGGCGCGCCTTGCTGTCGCAGCTCACCGAAGCCGAGACCTTGCGCAAGGCGGCAGCCGACCGTCTGCAGGAAGCGGAGAACAGGCAGGCCGAACTGGACAAGGCGGCCACCGGCGCCATCCAGTCGCTGGCCGAGGCGCGCGAGACCCGTGTCCGCGCCGAGGAGCGCTTGACCGCGGCCGACGAGCGCCGGCTGGAGGTCGAGGCGCGCATCCAGGAGACGCTGAACACGCCGCCACATCTGGTCATCCGCCATACCGGGCTGGAAGCGGACGATCCGATGCCCGAAATGGCCGAGATCGAGCGCCAGCTCGACAGGCTGAAGATCGAGCGCGAGCGGCTCGGCGCCGTTAACCTGCGCGCGGAGGAAGAGCAGAAGGAGCTTTCGGACCGGCTGGAGACCATCGTCTCGGAGCGCGAGGACATCATCGAGGCGATCCGCAAGCTCCGGCAAGCGATCCAGAGCCTCAACCGCGAGGGCCGCGAGCGGCTTCTCGCGGCCTTCGACGTGGTCAACGGCCATTTCCAGCGGCTGTTTTCGCATCTCTTCGGCGGCGGCACGGCGGAATTGCAGCTGATCGAATCCGAGGATCCGCTCGAGGCGGGGCTTGAAATCCTTGCCCGTCCGCCCGGCAAGAAGCCGCAGACCATGACGCTGCTGTCCGGCGGCGAACAGGCACTTACGGCGATGTCGCTGATCTTCGCCGTGTTCCTCACCAACCCGGCGCCGATCTGCGTACTCGACGAGGTCGATGCGCCGCTCGACGACCATAATGTCGAACGCTTCTGCAATCTGATGGACGAGATGGCCAAGACCACCGAGACGCGCTTCGTCATCATCACCCACAATCCGATCACCATGGCGCGCATGGACAGGCTGTTCGGGGTGACCATGGCCGAGCAGGGCGTCAGCCAGCTCGTTTCGGTCGATCTGCAGGCAGCCGAAGCCATGCGCGAGGCAAGCTGACTTCACCTTCAACGTGCCGTGCTGAAGCCTGATTTTGAGCGTTGTCTTCGCGGTAAGGCAAGTCGGGTTCGGCTTCTTCTCACCTTGCGCGTTGCACGACCCAGGTGGCCCAGATCGCGGCCAGCAGACCGCATGCAATGCCAATGCAATCGGCAACCCAGTCGAGCACGTCGAAATCGCGGCCTATCACCGTGGTGCCCTGGAGGACTTCGATGGCGGCACCGACAAAAGCCAGAAAGACGATCAGCGCCGGCTTCTGCCGCGGCCAGCCGAGGCTGCCCAGGAAAGCCAGCACGGCGAATGCGCTGGCGTGATTGAGCTTGTCATAGTGGAAGCCGATATCGATCCCGAATTGCTTGAGGCGATGTGCCGGCAGCAGCGCGAGAACGAGGACGGCCAGGAGCGTGACGACAAAGGCAATCCGCTCGGCGACGGAATAGATTCTCATTCTGCTCCAACAACATGTCTCCGGTATAAACCGTAACCGATGTGTCCGGAACGGACCTTGAGCGACCCGAGACATAGGTGACGTTTTGTACCGGACACATGGGTAACACTTTTGGCTTTTGGCCGGAGGTGTTGA